>JANNFC010000208.1:0-4608 GCA_031379405.1 Betaproteobacteria bacterium
GCGGGGCGCAGGCAGCCCCGCTCTCTGGGCGGGGGGCCAATCTTGGGGGGTTGTCCATGGGGGGCTAATTTTTTTTCACTTAGCCCCCTTTGCTCAATTGGATCAATTTGGTCAAGGGCGGGGTCAATACCCCGCCCGCGAAGTCCCCTTTATTCTCCAATCGGGAGAGGGTCCATGTACGCACAACTTGTCGAAACAGGCGCCAAGCGAGTCAAGGCTCTGGAAGAGATGCCGCCGGAAGAGCGCGCCTTCCAGGAACGTATCGACGCCGGCGTGAGGATCGAGCCCAAGGATTGGATGCCGGAGGCCTACCGCAAGACACTCATTCGGCAAATCTCACAGCACGCCCACTCCGAAATCGTCGGCATGCTGCCGGAGGGCAATTGGATTACGCGCGCGCCCAGCATGCAACGAAAAGTCACGCTGCTGGCCAAGGTGCAAGATGAGGGCGGCCACGGGCTCTATCTCTACAGCGCGGCAGAGACACTAGGTACTTCGCGCGACCAAATGGTGGCCGACCTGCACAGCGGTAAAGCCAAATACTCCAGCATCTTCAACTACCCCACCATCAGTTGGGCGGATATCGGCGCCATCGGCTGGCTGGTGGATGGGTCCGCCATCGTCAATCAGATTCCGCTGTGCCGATGTTCCTATGGTCCCTATGCGAGGGCTATGGTTCGCATCTGCAAGGAGGAATCTTTCCATCAACGCCAGGGCTTCGACATCATGCTGGCACTGTGTCGCGGCACGCCGGAACAACGTCAGATGGCGCAGGATGCCTTGGACCGCTGGTGGTGGCCATCTATTGCCATGCACGGCCCACCCGATGCCGATTCGCCGAATAGCGCGCAATCGATGCAATGGGGCATCAAACGATTCTCAAACGATGAACTGCGCCAGCGTTTCATCGACCAAACCGTGCCGCAGGCCGAGCACCTCGGCCTGCGAATCCCGGATCTGGATCTCAAATGGAACGAAGCGAAAGGTCACTACGACTATGGGCCGATTGATTGGGAGGACTTCTACAACGTCGTCAAAGGAAACGGCCCGTGCAATCGCGAGCGCTTGCGCGCGCGCGTCAAAGCCTGGGACGACGGGGCGTGGTTTCGGGAAGGGGTGGCGGCCTATGGCGAGAAGCATCGCAAGGCGCAGCATTCATGAGTGAATTGCCGTTGTGGGAAGTATTCATCCGAAGCCAGCATGGCTTGGCGCACAAACACGTAGGAAGCCTGCATGCCTCCGATGCGCAGATGGCCATGGCGCATGCACGCGATGTCTACACCCGGCGCAACGAAGGCGTAAGCATCTGGCTAGTACGATCAGCGGATATCACCGCCAGCGCGCCCGGCGACAAGGACGCCTTGTTCGATCCGTCCAACGACAAGGTCTACCGGCACCCCTCCTTTTTTCCCATGCCCGAAGAAATTAAGCACCTGTGACTGCTTATGAACCGAAAGTCGAGTGCCTGCTTCGTCTGGGGGATACGGCACTCGTGCTGGGGCATCGCCTATCGGAATGGTGTGCTCACGCGCCGGTACTGGAGGAAGATCTGGCCCTGTCCAACACTGCCCTCGACCTGTTGGGCCAATCACGCCGATGGCTTACCTATGCTGGCGAACTGGAGGGTAAAGGGCGCGATGAAGACGATCTTGCCTTCAAGCGGGATACGCATGAATATCGGAACGTGCTGCTGGTGGAGCAGGACAACGGCAACTATGCCGACACCCTCGCTCGTCAGTTCTATTTCGATGTTTGGCATCAACTCGTTCTGCAACACCTGACGTCCTCCGGCGATAAGCGAGTGGCGGAAACGGCCCGGCAAGCACTAACCGAAGTAACCTATCACGTGCGTCGCTCAAGCGATCTGGTGATTCGACTGGGCGACGGCTCGGAGGAGAGTCGCCGGCGCATGCAAGCGGCGATCGATGAGTTCTGGATCTTCACCGGAGAGTTGTTCGAGGTGGACGAGGCCGATCAAGCGATGATCGGGGAGGGCGTCATGGGTGATGTGCGCCTACTCAAGGATGCCTGGTGCGCGCGAGTAACCGAAGTCATCCAGCAAGCGCAGCTTCGCCTACCGCCCGCTAGCGCTATGCGTTCAGGCGGGAGGCGCGGCGTGCATAGTGAACTGTTGGGTTATCTATTGGCCGAGATGCAGTTTCTGCCTCGAGCCTACCCGAATACCAAGTGGTAGCGCATAGGATGAGTGCCTTCCATGCAATGCGCGTGGCAGCGGTGCGCAAAGAAACGCGCGATGCCGTAACCGTCAGTTTGGATGTGCCGGAGGGGTTGCGCGCGGCGTTTCGTTTCGAGCCTGGCCAGTATCTGACGTTGCGCACCTGCCTAGACGGTGATGAGTTGCGGCGCAATTACTCCATATGTTCCACACCGGACGATGTGCGGATCATGGTCGCCATCAAGCGCGTCGCCGACGGCAGGTTCTCCAGTTGGGCCAACGATCACCTGCGAGCGGGCGATGATATTGATGTGATGCCTCCGGCCGGCCGCTTTGTGCGCGTGCCGGGCACGACACCCGGCAACTATCTTGCCATCGCCGCTGGCAGTGGCATTACACCGATACTATCGATCATTCGAACCACTCTTCTGGACGAACCTGGCAGTCGCTTTACGTTGGTCTACGGCAATCGCGCAGCGCATTCGGTCATGTTTCGCGAAGTGCTCGAAGATCTCAAGAACGCCTATCTCACGCGTGTCTCGTTAGTGCATGTGCTGTCGCGCGAATTGCAAGATGTTGATATGCTCAATGGCCGTATCAATATCGCCAAGTGTAGAGCGCTACTGGCGCACTGGATCGATCCTCATGGTTTGGACGCCGTATACCTGTGCGGACCGCAATCCATGATGGAAGACGCCAGCACGGCGTTAACCGAAGCTGGCGTCGATGCGGGCCGCATTCGACGAGAATTGTTTGTGATCGATGGCGCGCCGGCCGCACAGCGCAGGCGGACTGCGGAACAGACGCAAAGCGGACAATGCGTTGTCACGGTCATCCAGGATGGTCGCTCCCGCCAATTTGCCATGGTACGTGGCACTCAAAGCGTACTTGCCGCGGCGTTGGCGCAGGGTATCGAATTGCCTTGGTCGTGCCAAGGCGGTGTATGTTCCACCTGCCGTTGCAAACTGGTAGAGGGCGAGGTAGAGATGGATACCAACTATGCCCTGGAAGACTATGAGGTGCGTAGAGGTTTTCGTTTGGCTTGCCAGAGCTATCCGGTGAGCGAGCACTTGACCATCGACTACGATCAACACAACTAGCCCCATGACGAACGAAGACAACAAAGCCGATCGATTGGCGCAAGGCGTGGCCGAATCCATGTTTGCCCGCGATCGCGCCTCGCAACTCTTGGGCATGCGAATATTGGAAGTGAGGCTAGGCTATGCGCGCATGAGCATGCTGGTGCGTCCCGAGATGTTGAACGGCCATCAAGTGTGTCATGGCGGTTTCATCTTCACGCTGGCCGACAGCGCCTTCGCCTTCGCTTGCAATAGCCACAACCTGAACACCGTAGCATCAGGAGCGAGCGTGGATTTTCTGGCACCCGGAAGGGAAGGTGATGATCTCGTAGCCGAGGCTCTGGAGCAATTCCTGGCCGGACGCACCGGCGTCTACGATGTGCTCGTCACCAATCAGCGGGGAGAGAAAATTGCCGTGTTTCGCGGCCGCTCCTATCGCATCAAAGGCGAAGTGGCTCAATCGGGCTAGAGGGAAACATGCCAGTCAAGCGGCCCAATCCGGGCGACCTCGAACCGATCGAGCGGGCAAGCCAAGACGAACTGCAAGCACTTCAGCTCCAACGCTTGCGTTGGACATTGGGCCACGCCTACAACCACTCGCCGCACTATCGCAAGAAATTTGATGACGCAGGTATACGGCCGGAGGATTTTCGATCGCTGGCTGACATAGCAAAATTTCCCTTCACCACCAAGAATGATTTTCGCGACAACTATCCCTTCGGTCTGTTTGCGGTGCCGCGCGAACAAGTGGTGCGCGTGCATGCCTCCAGCGGCACGACAGGAAAACCGACGGTGGTGGGTTACACAGCAAAGGACATCGACATGTGGTCACACCTGGTCGCTCGCTCCATTCGGGCTGCAGGTGGGCGGCCCGGTGACATCGTGCACGTGGCCTACGGTTACGGACTGTTCACGGGAGGTCTTGGCGCGCACTACGGTGCGGAGCGATTAGGATGTACCGTGATCCCCATGTCCGGCGGCATGACGGAACGGCAAGTGCAATTGATTCTCGATTTCCGGCCGGACATCATCATGGTCACGCCGTCATACATGCTTAACATCACCGAAGAGTTCATAAAGCAGGGCCACGATCCCGTCAAATGTTCGCTTAAGGTTGGTATCTTCGGCGCCGAGCCATGGACCGAGGCCATGCGTGCTGAGATCGAAGCGTGCGCGGGAATCGACGCGGTGGACATCTTCGGGCTCTCCGAAGTCCTCGGCCCCGGCGTGGCCAGTGAGTGTATTGAAACCAAGGACGGTCCGGTGATCTGGGAGGATCATTTCTATCCCGAGATTATTCATCCCCAGACCGGCGAAGTGTTGCCCGATGGGCAGGAGGGCGAACTGGTCATC
>JANNFC010000235.1:0-1630 GCA_031379405.1 Betaproteobacteria bacterium
ATCACACTCACCGCGGGCATCAGCATCTACCCCAACGACGGTGAAAGCGCGGAGATCCTCATCCGCAATGCCGACACCGCCATGTACTTCGCCAAGGAAAGCGGCAAGAACCGCTATCGCTTCTTCAATACGGACCTGCAGGCTCTGCACTAGCCGGTCGACCGCAAGGTAAATTTGTTCCCTCTGGTTGCGAGCGTGTCTGCCGGTGTGATACGCCCAAGGACGTGTATCCTTTGCGCCTATCTAGTAACGAGGGGAACAGTCATGTTTGGACCACGAAGGGCCCGCATCGGGCTCGGCCTAGTGGTGGCGGAAGTAGTGGTAGCAATGGTGACCATGGTGGCTTCCGTTGCCATCGCCAAGGACCGGCTGGGACCGGGGCCGGCCGCATGGGGCGGAGATCTGCAAGCTATTTCCGCATCCGATTGGAGTGCCGATCGGGCCGCGCATCTGATCGAACGCGCCGGATTCGGCGGCACACCGGAGGAAATTGCCCGTCTGGCTGCGATGACCCCGCAACAGGCGGTGGCCATGCTGGTGCGCCCGCAAAATGTTCGGAACGATCTGGCGGGCTTCGACCATTCCGGCGTGCACGACCAGGGCATCGAGCCTTTTCCGGTGAGCCGTCCGGCCACCACTGATCAGGCCAAGGTAAAGGGCGAAGCACTAGGCGTCAAGGTCAAGCCCGCCGGCAACCGGCGCATGCAACCGGTGGTGAACAAATTCTTCTACTGGCTGCGCGCCAGTCGCCTGGAGACCAATCGCGTGGCCTATTGGTGGGCCAATCGCATGCTCGCCACCCAACGCCCGCTGGAAGAAAAGATGGCGCTGTTCTGGCACGGCCACTTCGCCACCAGCGAAGAGAAAGTGCGTGACTACCGCAAGATGCTGCTGCAATTGGCGCTATTCCAATCCGAGGGATTGGGCAATTTCCGCGATCTGGCTATTGGCGTGGCGCAAGATCCGGCCATGCTGTCCTTTCTCGATGCGGGCGTGAACATCAAGGGCGCCCCCAACGAAAACTTCGCGCGCGAGATCATGGAACTGTTCACCATGGGCGTGGGTAACTACAGCGAGAAGGACATCCGCGAGGCCGCGCGCGCCTTCACGGGTTGGAATTACGTCGATACCCAGTTCGTGGTCAACCGCGATCAGCACGACGACTCCGAGAAAATTCTACTCGGCAACCGCGGCCGTTTCGACGGTGTGCAGGCCATCGACATCATCTTGCAACAGCCGGTCACCGCCGAATTTCTCGCCGGCAAAATCTACCGCTTCTTTGTGCGCGATGAGATCACGCCCGCGATGCGCAAGCAACTGGGCACCGTGTTGCGCGACAATCGTTACGACATTGCCCCGCTGCTGGAAAGCATTTTCCTGTCAAAGGATTTCTATAGCGCCTCAGCCATGGGCACGCGCATCAAGAGCCCCGTGGAACTGGCCGTCTCCACTTATCGCAAACTCGGCTTGAAGGAAGTGCCGGGCGTTCCGGATTTCAATGAGGTCACCACCGCCTTGGGTCAGCAGTTGTTGCGCCCGCCGACGGTAGCGGGCTGGGCCTACGGGCGTAGCTGGATAACGCCCGGGCTGTTGATGGAGCGCGCCAAGAGCGCAGTACTTTCAACGGCAG
>JANNFC010000273.1:0-4241 GCA_031379405.1 Betaproteobacteria bacterium
ATTGTTGCACTCAAGGTCACGACAAGTAACAACGCGATGCGCATTAGCATGACGATCTCCGGTAAGGGTAAAGTGGACCCCAGTGTCAAGACAATACTGCAGTTAGTTTAAGTTGTACATTCGACTTCACTAGCAGCTGGACGGCGCTGCCCCGGTTTCGCCTTTGCTTTGCTTGTTGCTGTTGCTTCTGATCTTGCTTCTGAGGTGGAGGAAACCCCAGTGGAGCGTAGCGGAACTGGGGTTTCCTCCACCTCGCCGCCGAATTTATCCACGATCAACGCGCCGCCACCGATAGCACTTCGATACACCGCCGCCGGTGTGTGTTGACCCAGCGACTGATGTGGACGCTCCCCGTTGTAGAAGGCGAAGTATTCAGCTAAGCCCACCATCAATTCGCCCATCGAGGCATAGCCCTTCAGATACACGTCCTCATACTTGACGCTGCGCCAGAGCCGCTCGACGAAAATGTTGGAGTAAGCAGTCAACTGCGCGCGGCGGTGACGATCAGAGCCGACGTTTCCGAGTAACGCATCCGTACCATCCCCTTGTTGGCCAGGAATTCGACTTGGTACACCATGCGCATAACTGGCGTGAGGACCGAGTGTGGTTTCATGACGCCGCGGGCCGCCTGCGCTCGCTTCCAATCGCATGGACCAGTGTTGCAGCCGAGCCCGCGTTCAATGTCATAGCCGCAGGCCGGGCGCTATTTCGTCTTGAGGAATTGCTTGAATTGGTACGCTTGATCGCGAGTCGGAAACCATGAATCAAGCAGAAGAGTGTAAAGCGGAATATGTCAAATGTGTTAAGGAGATTATGCCTTACGTGAATCTCCATTGGTTTAGATATCGGCCGATCTATGCTAAAAATAGTAGATGAACATCGCCAGATAGCAAAGAATGTATGGCTTGACATAGTTGCCGAGTGGAACATAATCGTCATTACAGAACTATGTCCCCTCATCTCAGGGAGTCCGCATGTCGGCACACCGCCCGAAGCACGACAAGCAACGCATATTGCGAGAACACGCCACCCTCAATGCGCGCCCCGCTGGCGTCGTACACCCGCTGTTTCAAAGCAACGAGTTCTTCGATCCCAACGATGCGCTGCAGGTGAAGTACGAAATGCTGCGTTGGGTGAACATCGAGAAGCGTCCCGTGAGCGAGGCGGCCAAGGTCTTTGGCTTCTCCCGGCCCTCGTTCTACCAAGCGCAGGCCGCCTTCGAGCAAAGCGGTTTTGCTGGCCTCATTGCGCACAAGCCCGGTCCTCGTGGCGGGCACAAATTGACGCCGGCGGTGATGGAGTTTCTCACGCAAGCGCGCGTGGCCGAACCGTCTTTACGAGCCCAGCGATTGGCGGGAATGGTCAAGAAGCGCTTCGGCGTCCAGGTTCACCCGCGCAGCATCGAGCGGCAGTTTCTACGCCAAAAAAAACCGTAGTGATTCCCTCGCCCGCGTTGCTCGATCACGCGACCTGCAGCGACGGGTTGATCTCGCGCTACGAGGAGTTACGCGCGCAAGCGCTTGGGCCCCCGAGCGACCCGCCTCGTGGCGAGGGGCTCGCGGCGCTCATGCGCGGCGGGATGAGCGCGTGGATGCGAGCGTGGGCCCCCCGCACGCTGCCGGTGCCGGTAGCGCCGCAACTGGGGCGTGTCGACGAAGATATATTCCCCCTCGAAATGCATAAGGAGGTCGCGATGATTCTCGCAGGAATGGTCCTCTATGGCCGTCAGGGAGCCTTCGCATGACCAACGATCCCCATCAGAAGGTTCGAGCGAGCCACCTCAAGCGCAATGCCTACCTCTATGTGCGTCAATCGACCCTGCGCCAGGTGTTCGAGAATACCGAAAGCACCCAGCGCCAATACGGATTGCGTCAGCGGGCCATCGCCCTAGGATGGGCTGCGGATCGGATCGTCGTGATCGACACGGACCTCGGCCAGTCCGGCGCATCCTCCGTAGATCGGGAAGGCTTCCAGCGTCTGGTGGCCGAAGTGGGTATCGGCCACGCCGGGATCGTGCTGGGCCTGGAAGTCTCGCGCTTGGCGCGCAATTCCATGGACTGGCATCGACTCCTCGAGATCTGCGCTCTCACCGACACCTTGATCCTTGACGAGGACGGTATCTACGATCCGGCGCACTTTAACGATCGGCTCTTGCTCGGACTCAAGGGCACCATGAGCGAGGCGGAATTGCATGTACTGCGTGCGCGTCTGCAAGGCGGAATTCTGAACAAGGCTCGGCGCGGGGAGTTGGGTATGCGCCCGCCGGTAGGGCTGGTCTACAACAGCGAAGGTGCGATCGGTCTCGACCCCGATCTGCAGGTTCAGCATTGCTTGCGCTGGTTGTTTGAAACCTTTCGTCGTACCGGATCGGCAACGGCCACGGCACGCGCGGCGCGTCATCAGGGCTTGGTGTTTCCGCGACGCTGCGTCACGGGGCCCCACAAGGGGAAACTGCTGTGGAGCAGCCTGGATCACAGCCAGGTACTGCGCATCTTGCACAACCCACGATACGCCGGTGCTTTTGTCTACGGCCGTACCCACACACGCAAGACCGTGGAGGGTGGCAGTCGTATACGCAGTGTGCCCCGAGAGCAATGGGACACGCTGATTCTCGGTGTCCATGCGGGCTACCTCTCCTGGGAGGAGTACGAACACAATCAGCAGCGCCTGCAGGAGAGCGCCAAAGCCATCGGTGCCGATCGGCGGCATGGACCCCCACGTGAGGGGCCTGCTCTATTGCAAGGCATCGTGGTGTGTGGGCGTTGCGGTAAGCGCATGACCATTCGCTATCATAGCCGCAAGGGACACCTGTGCCCCGAGTACGTCTGTCAGCGCGAGGCAATTGAACACGTCGAACCGATTTGCCTGCGTATTCCCGGCGCGGGGGTTGACCACGCCATTGGCGATCTCTTAATTGAAGCGGTGAATCCGGTTGCCCTGGAAGTGACGCTAGCGGTTCAGCGTGAACTTCAATCGCGCCTGGATGAGGCCGAGCGTTTGCGCCACCAGCAAGTCGAACGCGCGCAGTACGAAGCGGATCTGGCGCAGCGCCGCTATCTGCGCGTAGATCCGGACAACCGATTGGTCGCCGATTCGCTCGAGGCCGATTGGAATCATAAGTTGCGTGCAGTGAGTGAGGCACGCGAGAACTACGAGCATCGTCGCGAGCAGGACGCGCGTGTTCTCACGCAGGAGAAGCGCGCCGCGATCCTCGCGTTGGCCGCGGACTTCCCTCGGCTGTGGCGTGATCCCACCACAGCCGACCGCGAACGCAAGCGCATGGTTCGCCTACTACTCGAGGATGTCACCTTGAATCGGGACCGTCAGTTGATCTTGCAAATTCGCTTCAAGGGCGGCGCCAACAAGGTAATAAAATTGCCCTTACCGCAAGCGTCTTGGCAAAAGTCGGTGACACCCTCGGCGGTGCTCGATGAGATCGACCAGTTACTCAACCATCACACCATCGCGCAGATCGCAACGCTACTCAATGCGCGAGGTAGGGTATCGGGCGCAGGCAAACCCTTCCATCCTCATCTGGTTTCTCGTCTCGTGCGCAGCTACGGGCTCAAGCCGCGCTACGATCGCCTGCGAGCAGCCGGACTCCTGACACTGCAGGAGATGGCGGAGGCGCTACAAATCTCGCCGACGCACGTAAAGATCTGGAATCGTCATGGCTTGATTCGAGGACACGCCTATAATGACAAGAACGAATGCCTGTACGAACCGCCCGGTGATGACGCCCCGCGTAAGGCCCAGGGTGCGAAGCTCTCTCTCAGACGGGTTGATCGAAACCTCGTCTCTGATCCAATGCAGGAGGTGCAGTATGAAACGTAATCCTTGTCGAACACGCGTCCGCGTCCATCCATGCTGATGACAACGCCCTCACGTCTAAGTACCCCGGTGAACGCCTCGCTGGTGAACTGCGAGCCCTGATCGCTATTGAAGATTTCCGGCTTGCCGTGCGTGCGCAGGGCATCCTCCAAACCATCGACGCAAAATAGCGCATCCATGCTGTTGCTGATCCGCCAACTCAGCACGCAGCGCGAGTACCAGTCGATAATCGCCACCAGATACGCAAACCCATGCGCCAACCGGATATAGGTGATGTCGGCACTCCAAACCTGATTGGGCCGCTCAACACGCACCCCGCGCAGCAGGTACGGGTAGATCTTGTGCCCAGGATGCACACCACTGGTATTGGGGCCCGGCGCCATGCCGGCGAGCCCCATCTCGCGCATCAG
>JANNFC010000287.1:0-6156 GCA_031379405.1 Betaproteobacteria bacterium
GGTTGGGCGGTGTTGGCGACGGGGGCGGAGCAGACGTGGCAGGCGTGGGTTGTGTCACGGCAGGCGTAGGCAATGGGGCATCGTCGAGGGGCTTTGGCTTTCTGCGCTTTCCAGGGATTTTGATGGTTTGTCCGGCGGCAAGGCGATTCGGAACCATGATGTCGTTGTACCGCGCCAGGATGTAAAACCGAAGTTTGTCTCCCAGATACTCGTCGGCCAGTTTTGCCAGGGTATCCGACCTGTGTACCTTATAAGTGAAATGCTGGGCGCCCAGAACTTTCAACGGATCTCCCGTAATTTGTTCCAACAGTTTCGTTGCAATCGCGTTCGAGGGATCCGCGTTGAGAATTTCACCGATCTTGGCGCGCGCCCCGATCTCGTCCCCCGCGTCGAGCAGTACCAGTGCCTCCTTATTCAATTTGTCGATGGTCGATTTTTCCAGCATCGGCTTCGCGGTGGTTGTCGAATCCGGGGGCGTAGCGGCAGAGGACGGACCACTTGAGCGTGACGGTTCCCCTCCGATGGGACCGGGAGTGGACGGCGCGCTGGATGTCCCGCGCTCCTTGCTTCCAGTTAAAGAATTATCCCCGGCAGGCGATTCGCCGCGCGTAGTACTCGTGGAAGAAGTAGTGCTGCCCTCGGTGCTGGGGGGGTCGGCAGCAGCCGGCTTTTTCCCCATCATCTGCTGGCAACCCGCAGTCAGACTGATAAACAGCAGCAGCGCCATCGCTCTGCTTGTCGAAATACGGTTCATTGCGTGCTCCCCGGAACCATCCAACTGGCTCATTTCTGAATATCTTCCAGATCATCGATGCGATCCCGATGCACTTGGATCAAGCAATCCACATCGGGGCACCGGTCGCGCACCGCTTCTTGCCAGCGTTTCTGATCAGCCAGCAAGCTGACCCGGTCCGCCGTACGTGCAAAGGCCGTACGAAAGGCCAAAGCCATCTGTTGATCCGCCGCAGCCGCACGCGTGCTCGAGCAAGCCATCTTCTCAAAATTAGATTTCGCCTTAGAGCAGTCCACTATGGCCCAAGCCGAGCACGCAAATATGGATGAAAGAAATATCAGAACAATCCTCATCGCGTACACTAATCGTCCACACATTTTCATGTACCCAGGTATTCGCGTATCCATGCATTCACCAGCGCGGGCCGCTCGTGCACGATCCAGTGCGACGCATCGGGCACTCGGCGTATGGTGACGCACTGAACGTGCTGCGCCAACCCGTCCAAATTTCCGGTCAATAGGGCTTGATCCTGTTCGCCCCAGATGACCAAAGTGGGGACGGTCACGTAGAACGCCTTCGGATCGATCTCCACCAACTTCGGTTCTTTGGCCGTGGGTGGATGCAAGGGTGAAGCACGGTAGTAATTCAGCGAGCCGGTCAACGCACCGGGTTGTGACCATGCCGCGCGATAGGCCGCGCGCGTTTCCTCGTCCGCCTTCCCGCCGTTCTTTGCCCAGGCCTCCAGCGTCATCGCGAACAACCGGCGATAACCGTCCTCCGACATGAGTGCTTCCGCACGAGATTCGCGAAACAGATTCATGTAACGACTGGCTTCTTGTTGCGCCGGATTGTCGCGTAGTTCACGCGCGAAGGTCACGGCGTGAGGTGAGTTGAGCATGATCAACTTGTCCAGGCGCGCCGGGTACATGGCGGCGAAACCCCACGCCACGGCACCGCCCCAGTCGTGCGCCACCAAAGTAAAGCGGTCCCACCCCATGTGATCGGCGAACAGATGGATGTCTTCCACCAGATACTTCGCGCGATAGTCGCGCACATCGGTTGGCTTCGAGGATAGGTTGTAACCACGCATGTCCAACGCAACGGCGCAGTGATCGCGGCCAAATTCGTCGAGTTGATCCTTCCATTCGTACCAAAATTCCGGAAAGCCGTGCACGAATAGAATGGGTTCGCCTTGTCCGGCGCGGGCGTAGTGCAAACGCATGCCGTTAGAAAGTTGGGCGAAGTCAAAGGTCAGCATGCTCACATCTCTCGACGGCGTTCGATGCGCACGCCGACATAGCGCGCGCTGGGCACCACACCGGCCTTGGTCACTTCCAGTTTGATCCAGCGTGCACTGAAACGCTCTAGCACGACCCCCGCAATGCGCTCGGCCAAGGGTTCCAGCAAATGGAATTCGTGTTTTGCCATGACGTCCTGAATCGTTTTTACCACCTCGGCGTAGTCCACCGTGTCGGTCAGCTTATCGGTCACGCAAGCCGCGATGCGTTCACGGCCAATTTCGATCTCCAGTTGCAAAGTCTGCGGCTTGCGGCGCTCGAATTCATAGGCGCCAATGGAGGTTTCCAGGCGCAGATCACGGATGAAGATGACGTCCATGGGCTAATTTGCGTTCACTGCGTGGTGGAATCGCTTAGTCGTATTTGATGTATTTGAAGCGCTGATCGTCACTAGGCGTGCCTTCCAACGCTCCGCCTTCCTTGCTCGGTTGCCATTGAATGACTTCCTCGATCTTCTTGGCCAACGCAAAATCCTTGTCGGTAATACCTTTGGCGGAATGGGTGCAGAGCTTCACCACCACGAAGGCATAGGAAACGCTCAGATCCGGATGGTGCCACGCCGCCTCGGCCAGATGCCCCACGGTGTTGACCACCATCAGGGTGCCCTTCCAGCCTGCCGTCTTGTACTTGCGGCGAATCCACCCCTCTTCCAGGTACCAATGGGGCAATTCGGTCGCGAGCCGACTTTTGACTTCCTCTTCGCTGTAGACTTTCTCCATGACACGACTCCTCGCAAGATCTGGCCTCATTCTAACGACTCTAACGGTTGTCACGAAGGTGATGTGTGTTCCGTTTTGCCGCGGGCCAGACTAACATCGAAGCCATGGCCGAATCCGAGCTACCTCCCACACCACCTCCCAAATCACCTCGCATCGCCTGGGCTCTATCGGGCTCGGGGCACTACTTACGGGAATGCCTCGACATCCTCCACGAGTTGGACAACGTCGATCTATTCCTAAGCCAAGCCGCACGCGAAGTCGTGCGCATGTACGGCTACGATCTGTCCACCTTCAAGCCTGGCTGCAAGGTCCACCGCGACAATACCGCCAGCGCGGTGCCGGTGATGTTTCTGTACGAAGGCGACTATCGCATGGTGGTGCTGGCGCCGGCCACCTCGAATACCGTGGCCAAATGCGTGGTAGGCATCTCGGACACCTTGGTCACCAACTTCTATGCCCAAGCCGGCAAGTGCCGCATTCCCTCCATCGTCTACGCCTGCGACACGGCGCCGGCGTTGATCACCGAGGCACCCGGCAAGCAAGTGTGGGTCTATCCGCGCCCCATCGACCTGGAGAACGTGGACAAACTGGCCAGCTTCCGTGACACCCAAGTCGTCTTGTCGGTGGAAGCTCTGCAGCGCGCGATTTCCGAACTACTGGCATGTCCCAATCCCCCTCCCCCCTCCCCCACCTCCTAGTCCTCACCGGCCGCCTCGCCGAAACCAGCCTGAGGAAGGTGCTGGCCGCCCTGCAACCCGCGCTCTTCACCTATGAGGTGGAGGTCCTGGGTCTGCAGGTGGCGGGCTTGATGACGAGCGAGATGATCCATCGCCGCTTGCACGATGTGCACAATGCACAACGCGTCGTGGTGCCAGGCCGATGCCGTGGCGATCTCGCCCCACTCCACGCCAAGTTCGGCGTCCCGTTCGAACGCGGACCCGATGAATTGAAGGACCTTCCGCAATATTTCGGTCAGGGCGCGCAGGCTGTGGATCTTTCTCGATACGAGGTTCAGATCTTCGCCGAGATCGTGGACGCTCCACAATTGACCCTGGACGGGATATTGGAACGCGCCGGAAGCTATGCTCGCGACGGCGCCGATGTGATCGATTTGGGCTGCCTGCCGCAAACACCGTTTCCGCATCTGGAAGAAGCAGTGATGGCGCTGCATGAAGCGGGCTTGAAGGTCAGCGTGGATTCGATGGAACCCGACGAGCTGCTGCGCGGCGGTCGCGCCGGTTGCGATTTTCTGTTGAGCCTGCAGCGAGAAACGCTCTGGATTGCGCAGGAAGTAGCCGCGACGCCGATCGTGATCCCCGCGCAACAAGGTGACCTCGATTCGCTGTATACGGCGATGGATGCCTTGTCCGCACAAAATCGCTCGTACATTGCCGACCCGGTCCTGGATCCCATTCATTTCGGTTTCACCGATTCGCTGTGTCGCTACCGGGAATTGCGCAAGGCTTACCCTGCGGCCGAGATCATGATGGGCACGGGCAATCTCACCGAGTTGACCGATGCCGACACGCTGGGTATGCAAGCCCTGCTGTTGGGCATCATGTCCGAATTGCGCATCCACAGCATGCTCACCACACAAGTCGGCAAACACGCTTACGGCGCTGTGAAGGAAGCCGATGCCGCGCGCCGTATGATGTTTGCGGCGAAGCAGGCCGACAGCCTTCCACGCCGTATGGGGGCGGGGCTGCTCGCCTTGCACGATACGTCTCCCTTTCCGGATTCCACCGAGGAAATCCGCACCACCGCCGGCGCCATCAAGGACCCCAGCTTTCGCATTCAGGTGAGCGAGGACGGCATTCACATTTACAACCGCGATGGGGTACGCAGCGCCAACGAACCGTTTCGCCTTTATCCGCAGTTGGGCGTGGAAGGCGATGCCTCGCACGCATTTTATCTCGGCGTGGAATTGGCTCGCGCGCAGATCTCGTGGCAGTTGGGCAAGCGCTATGTACAAGACGAAGAGCTGCGCTGGGGTTGCGCGCAACTACGAGCATCCGATCCACCGCTCGCGCATCGCACACCGGACGACAAGGAAAGCTCCGCATGATTTTTGAAACGATCGTGACCACACGCGGCGAGGGGCGCGATCAGATCGTTCCCTTGGGCATTCGGCGCCAGCACGGTTCCATTCTTATCGCACCGTTTCGTCCTTCCGTCACCTTGGATTTCCTGCTGGCCGCGCGCTGTGCGGTGGTGAACTTCACCGATGACGTCAGAGTGTTCGCCGGCTGCCTGACCGGACGCTATGTGTGGCCCACGGTGCCCGCCGAGCGCGTTGCGTGCAACCGTCTTGCCGACACGCTTGCGCATGTGGAAATCGAATTGGCGCGCGTGGAGGAGGACGCGACGCGCCCACGATTGTATTTTCGGGAAGTGTGCGGCGTAACGCACGCGCCCTTTCTCGGATTCAATCGCGCCCAAGCCGCCGTCATCGAAGCTGCCATCCTGGTGAGCCGCCTTGGTATGCTGTCGAAGGAAAAGATCGATAGCGAAATGGACTATCTTTCCATCGCCATCGCCAAAACCGCCGGCCCCAGGGAATTGGAAGCCTGGGGCTGGTTGCAAACAGCCATCCAATATCACCATTCAAACAAGGAGATTTCGTCGTGACCAAAATGCTGGCCAGCGTAACCTCGGTAAGCGAGGCCATGTTGGCGCTCGAAGCGGGCGTGGACATCATCGATTTAAAAGACCCGGAGCAAGGTGCGCTGGGCGCGCTCGATCGAACAATCGCTCGCAATGTCGTGAACGCCGTCGGCACCTTCGGCAGCACCAGCGCCACCGTGGGCGACTTTCCCAGCATGGATCCGAACGAAATCCTGGCGGCCGCCACGCGCACCGCACAACTCGGTGTGGGTTACGTCAAGATCGGGTTTTGGGGCACGCCGAGCGATGCGGACTGCGCGCGTGCGTTGGCGCGCATGGCCAGCGCGACGCGCCTGGTGGCAGTGCTGTTCGCGGACCTCCCCTACGACGCGACCATTGTCGATACTCTGTACCAGGCCGGATTCACCGGCGTCATGCTGGACACTGCCGAGAAACGCGGTTCGCCTCTGCGGCTGTTGAAGAATGAAATGGAACTCGCTCTGTTCGTGCGGCGCGTGCGCGGGCTAGGCATGTTATGCGGCCTGGCGGGCAAGCTTCGTCTGCCGGATGTGGCGCCGCTGCTTACACTACGTCCGGACTACCTGGGCTTTCGCGGCGCTCTGTGTGCACAGGGCGCGCGCACAGGGCAACTGGATCCCGTTGCCCTGGCGGCTATTCGAGACGCCGTGCGGGGCGCCTCGCAACCACGCCATACACCGTACAACGAGAACGCTTCTCGCGCTCAATAGGTGCCTGAGGGTTTCCCGCCCGTGGCCGCACCGGTGCGCATTTCCGTCACCGC
>JANNFC010000363.1:0-15353 GCA_031379405.1 Betaproteobacteria bacterium
GCCGCGATAGGACACCAGCGCGAAAGCGCTCGCCGGCATCAGACCCCCGATCCAGCCCGCGCCCAAGTGATACGGGACGGATAACGACGTGTAGCGAATGCGGGTGGGGAATAGCTCCACCAGGATAGCAGCCGCTGGTCCGTAAATCATGGCGGCGAGCACGATCATTACCCATACGATTAGCACGACCATCGGTTTGTTGATCCCATTGGGGTCCGCTTTCACGGGGTATCCCGCCGACTGAAGGGCCGCCGCCAGTTCCGCTACGAATGCTTTCTCCTTACCCGCGGCTTCTGCTTTCGTGAGTCCGGTGGCGTCGAAGGCACTGACTTGTTGGTCGCCCACTTTAATGGCGGCTACGGTGCCGGCCGCAGCCGGCTCCTGCGCGAAGTTGACGGAAGCGGCGGCGAGCTTGGCCTTGGCGATATCACACGAGGACGTGAACTTGGCTGTGCCCGTGAGGTTGAACTGGACGTGACAGTCCGCCGGATTCGCCACCACGGAAACCGGTGAGTTCGTGCGCGCGCTTTCCAGCGCCGGATTGGCGAAGTGGGTCAGTCCTTGGAACAATGGAAACACCAGTGCCGCGCCCAACACCATGCCGGTCAATATCACCGGCTTGCGGCCGATGCGATCGGATAGGGCGCCAAACACCAGATAAAAGGGGGTGCCCAAAATCATCGCAATGCACACCAACAGATTCGCTGTAAGCGGTTCCACCCTAAGCGTCTGCGTGAGAAACAGCAGGGCATAGAACTGGGCCGTATACCAGAGGGTGGCGAAGGCGCCGATCAATCCGAATAAAGAGATGAACACCAGGCGCAAATTGCGCCAGTGGCCAAAGGCTTCGGAAATGGGTGCCTTGGAAGTCTTGCCTTGCGCCTTGAGGCGAGCAAACGCCGGCGACTCGTGCATGGAAAGACGCACCCAGATGGAAATCACCAGCAACACTATCGAAAGCAGAAATGGGATGCGCCAACCCCAATCCATGAACGCTTCTTCGCCGAGTGCGCCGCGACAACCTAAGGTGACCAGCAAAGACAGCAGCAGGCCCAATGTGCCGGTTGTCTGAATCCACGCAGTGAATGCGCCGCGTCGGTTCGCAGGCGCGTGTTCTGCCACATAGACCGCCGCGCCGCCGTATTCGCCACCGACGGCGAGTCCTTGCAGCAGTCGCAGAAAAATCAAGATGAATGGCGCCGCCAAGCCCCAACTTTCATAGGTTGGCAGAAGACCCACCGCAAAGGTGGCGACGCCCATCACCACGATGGTGACCAGAAACGTGTACTTGCGCCCCACCAGATCGCCCAGTCTACCGAACACCAGCGCCCCCAGTGGTCGCACGATGAATCCCGCAGAGAATGCCAGCAGGGCCAGTATCAACGCGGTGGTGGGATCGGTCTTGGCGAAAAACTGCTTGGCCATGACGGGCGCGAGCGCGCCGAACAACATAAAGTCATACCATTCGAACACCGTACCCGTGGAGGCGGCGAACAGCAGTTTTTTTTCCTCGGTCGTCATGCGGCCGCCGGTGGGTTCAGTCATCGTCTGCCTGGTTCCTGCGTCGTTGAATTGCTTGTCGTGCCCTGCTGGGCGCGAGGCCGCATTGTAGACGCACCACCGTACAACGCCCTTTCGGATTAGCATAACGAGTAGAAGTATGCTCGCTACCGGCTGTCTCATTAAAAAGGAAAGCATCGCATGCAACACGTTCGATTCGGCCCCGCCGGGCTGCAAGTCTCACGACTTTGTCTTGGCACGATGACCTTTGGCTTGCAGTGCGACGAGGCCACGTCTTTCAGTATTCTGAACGCCGCCTCGGAAGCGGGTATCACCTTCATCGATACAGCGGACGTCTATCCGCTGGGAGGTACGCTGGACACCGGAGGACGAACGGAGGAGATCATCGGGAAGTGGTTGCGAGGCAAGCGCGAGAACTATATTCTCGCCACCAAGTGCAGCGGCAAGATGGGCGCGGCGGCGTGGCAACAAGGGACATCGCGCAAGCACGTCATGTCAGCCATCGATGCATCCCTCAAGCGCCTGGGTACCGACTACGTGGATTTGTATCAGGTGCACCACTTCGACGCCAACACCCCGGGGGATGAAACGCTGGCGGCCTTCGATGCCGTGGTGCGCAGCGGCAAGGCGCGCTACATCGGGGTTTCCAATTACCATGCCTATCGGCTCGCGCGCGCGCTCGGGCGCAGCGAAGTACTGGGTCTGGCGAAGTACGTGTCGGTGCAACCGCGCTACAACCTGTTATTCCGCCAGATCGAACGCGAATTGCTGCCCCTGTGCGGTGAGGAGAATCTGGCGGTCATGTCTTATAACCCGCTCGCCGGCGGATTACTGACCGGCAAGCACCAGCGAGAAGGTAGACCGCCCGAAGGCTCGCGCTTCACGTTGGGTACGGCGGGAAAGATGTACACCGAACGCTATTGGAATGAACGTGAGTTCGTCGCCATCGCTGCGATCGGGAAGTTGGCGCAGGACTACGGCATCGAATTGACGACCCTGGCGGTGGCTTGGGTGCTGGCCAATCCGGTCATCACCACGCCCATCATCGGTGCCAGCAAGCCCGCACAATTGAAGGCCAGCGTAGCGGCGGCGGAACTCAAATTCGACGCGGGGTTGAAGGCGAAACTCGATGAGATTACGCATGAGTTTCGGATGGGGGATGCGCCGCGTTAGTCTCTGGCAATTCGATCAACCGGGTCTGCTACCCCATCTCCTGCACCGATTTTGCCCCATCATCCGGTGAATCGATTGCACGAACCCTCCTCACGCGGCCTTACGCGCAGCGGGCACATGACCGGCCATGCAGCGACCAATCAGGCCGATATCGGCGCAGGCCGTGGCTGTTTCGTACACCAATCGCCCCGCCGACATGACCAGCAGTCGATCCGACAACTCCAATAGTTCATCCAGATCTTCGCTCACCAGTAGTACGGCCGCACCCGCGTTTCTCACGGCCACGAGGCGGCGATGCACCTCGGCCACGGCCGCGAAATCCAGGCCGAACACCGGGTTGGCCACGATCAGCAAGGACACCTCGGAGGACAGTTCTCGCGCCAGCACCACGCGCTGAACATTTCCACCAGAGAGCGTTCGCATAGGCGCATCGGGCCCCGGGGTCTTGACCTTGTACTGTGCGATCCAGTCCGCCGCCTGCCGCCGAACGCGCCGTCGCAGCAACCACGGCCCCAGGGCCAGGGGCGCGCGATCGAAGCTGCGTATGGCCATGTTGTCCGCCACGCTCATGCCCGCGATGCAGGCGTTGCGCAAAGGTTCCTCCGGCAGACTGAACACACGGTGCCGGCGGATTTGCTGGCGCGTTGCGTGATAGGGCGCCCCATTGACCCGGACGGTACCATCATGGAGCGGTCGCTGGCCGATGAGCGCCTCCACCAGTTCGCGCTGGCCATTGCCGGATACACCTGCGATCCCGACGATCTCACCGGCGCGCACGTTCAGGGAAAGCGACTTCACCGCGGGCAGGCCGAGGTCATCATGGATGGTCGCACGCTCGATGGATAAGACCTCACCGCCGCTTTCAGGTGTTATGTTGGCCGCGCGCGGAATCTGGGTCGTGATATCACGCGCGCCGATCATCAACTCGCCCAGGGTGGCTGCTGTAAATTGACTTACGGCGCCGCCGCCCACTAACTTGCCACGGCGCAATACCGTCACCTCGTCGGCGAAGGCCATCACTTCGCGAAACTTGTGCGTGATGAGGAGCACCGTGACCTCGCCCCGGTGTGCCATCGCGCGCATCATGCCCAGCACTTCATCGGCCTCGCCAGGTGTGAGCACGGAGGTCGGCTCGTCCAGGATCATCACGCGGCAGTTCAGGTACAACTGCTTGAGGATTTCCACCTTCTGCTTCTCGCCCGCGGCCAGCGTCGAAGCCTGTCGAGTCAAGTCCACCTTGAAGGGTACCGTGCCCATGAAGGCGTCGAGCGATTGCATCTCCCGACGCCAGTTGATCAAACCGGGCAGGCGCCGTCGCGCCATCACCAGGTTCTCCGCCACCGTCATACCGGGTACCAGAGTGAAGTGCTGGTACACCATGCCGATGCCCAGATCCAGCGCCACTTGCGGCGAGCGGATCTCGCGCTCGCGACGATCCACCAGGATTTGCCCCGCGTCCGGCCGGTAGTAGCCCACCAGGCACTTGACCAGTGTGCTCTTGCCCGCGCCGTTCTCGCCCAGCAGGGCGTGTATGCTGCCCTTGCGAAAGCCAACCGATACCTCGCTCAAGGCTACGAGCGAACCGAAGCGCTTGCCCAGCCCAACCACCTCGATCGCGCGCGCGCCTCTTGGGAGTGCCTCCATCTCCTGCGCAATATGCATCACATCAATCCTTGACGACGCTGAGCAGTGCCTCGGAATCGGCGACCGCGCCAAACACCCCCCCTTGCATCTTGATCATTTTGATGGCGGCGAGGTGGTTGCCGTAATCGGTGGCGCCGGTGCAATCCGTCAGCATCAGGCATTCGAACCCACGGTCGTTGGCCTCGCGCATGGTCGTATGTACGCAGACATCGGTGGTGATGCCGGTGAGCACCAGGTTGCGCAGGCCTCGCATGCGCAGGATCAGCTCGAGGTCGGTGGCGTAGAAGGCGCCCTTGCCGGGCTTGTCGATGACGGTTTCGTCGGGCAAGGGAGAGAGTTCGGGAATGATGTTCCAGCCCGGTTCGCCGCGCACCAGGATGCGCCCGCAAGGCCCTCGATCACCGATGCCGGCGCCGATCTGCCCCGAGCGCCAGCGCTTGTTCTCCGGCAGATCGGACAGATCGTGACGATGGCCCTCGCGGGTGTGGATGACGGGAAATCGGGCCGCGCGCATGGCCCGGAGCACTCGCCCGAGGGGTTCGATGGGCGCGCGCGTCAACGACAGGTCGTAGCCCATAGTGTCGACGTAGCCTCCGATGCCGCAGAAATCGGTCTGCATGTCGATGATGATCAGCGCCGTGTTGTTGGGCCGCAGGTCGCCGTCGAAGGGCCAGGCGTAAGGATCTGCGCCCACGTAGGTGGCCTTCGCAGTCTCAGGCATATTTGCGCGCCTCGCGCGCCAGGTCGGGCCGCAGTTCGCTCATGGAAATCTCCTTTGCATTGCGTTTATCGAACCACACTCAGTTCACCGGGCGCGCCGGCCAGCGTTCTTCGCGTGGAGCAGGTCGCGATCATGATGATCAGTGTCAGCACATAGGGTGCGGCGTTGAACAGGTAGTAGCCGGCACTGATGCCCACCGACTGCAGGGCAGGCCCCAACGCACTGGCGCCGCCAAACAGAAGTGCTGCCAGAAAGCAATGCAGCGGTCGCCAGCGCGCGAAGATTACTAGGGCCACCGCCATCAGCCCTTGCCCACTGGACAGCCCTTCGTTCCAGCTCCCGGGGTAGTACAGCGACAAGAAGGACCCGCCCACCCCTGCCAGAAAGCCTCCGAGGGCGGTGGTCAGCGTGCGCACGCTGTTGACCGGGTAGCCCATGGCACGGGCGGCGTCGGCGCTATCGCCGACCACGCGTACGATCAGGCCGAAGCGCGTATTGCGAAAGGCCCAGTGCATGGCCAGGGCCAGCGCGATGCCGGTGGGGAAGAGCACGTTGATCTGCAATGCCGCTTGGATCTGGGGCGAGTCGCTCCACAGGCCCAGCTGGAATGCGGGCAGGGTGGGTGCCTTGGGTTGCACGAAGGGTTTGCCTAGAAAAAATGCAAACCCAGTTCCCAGCATCATGAGGCCGATGCCCACCGCGATGTCGTTCACGCGCGGCAAACCGCATACGGCGCCGTGCAGAATGCCAAGGCACAGGCCCGCTAGGCCCGCCACCAGCACACCGAGCCACGGATTGCCCGTCATGTACGATACGCCATAGGCAGCCATGGCGCCCATGACCAGGGTGCCTTCCAGACCCAGATTGATGCGCCCGCTCTTTTCTGTCAGGCACTCGCCCAGGCTGACAAACAAGAAAGGCGTGCTGATCCGGATGGCGCCGCCGATGACCGCGATCAGAACACCCCACCAACCCAGTCCCGAGGTTTCCATGTCATGGGCCTTTGGGTTGGAAGATCTTGAAGCGGCCGTAGAGACTCTCGCTCGCGAGGACCATCATGAAGGCCATACCCTGAAGTACCAGCGCCGTGGCATCAGGCAGATCGAGTCGCCGCTGTAGCATGCCGCCACTGGCGTTGATGCCTCCCAGCAGCAGTGCCACGGGGACGATGGCCATGGGGTTGTGACGTGCGATGAAGGCCACCAGGATACCGGTGTAGCCGTAGCCCGCCATCAGCGACGCGTTGGCGCTCCCGTGCACGGCGGCTACCTCTACCATGCCGGCCAGTCCGGCCATGGCACCGCCCAGTGCGCAGGCGATGAGAATGAGAACTCCGACGGGCAACCCCGCCAGGCGCGCGGCGCGCACGTTGCCCCCCACGATGCGCACAGCGAATCCCTGCACAGTACGGCGTACCCAGATCTGGAGAATCAGGCACGCTAGCACGCCGATGGCGAGTCCCCAGTGTACGTCGAGACCGGGGATGGTACCCAGCATATGGGTGTCCGGAATCGGCAGCGTAGAAGGTTTGTTGAGGCTGCGCGGATCACGCAGCGGGCCTTCCACTAGGTGATTGAACAGTGCGATGGCGATGTAGGCCATCAGCAAGCTGCTGATGGTTTCATTGACGCCGCGGTAGTGGCGTAGCGCCCCGCAACCGGCGATCCATACCGCGCCCACCAGCATGGCGGTGAGCGCCATGGCGGCCAATGCTACCGCCGCTGGTGCGCCGCTCAGAGCGCTGCCGGCCACGGCGGCGCCTAAGCCGCCCAGCACCAGCGCGCCTTCGCCGCCGATCATCACGAGTCCAGCCTGCGCCGGTAGCGCCACGCACAGTGCCGTGAGGATCAGGGGCGCTGCCCGTTGCAAGGTGTTTTGCCAGGAGAAGCTGCTACCGAATCCGCCCTTGTAGATGAGTATGAAAACTTCCAGCGGATTTTTTCCGATGAGTGCCATGAAGGCGCCGAACAGCAGCAAAGCTGCTGCCAGCGCACCCACGGGAATCAGCAACGACTCGGCGAACCGTCGGATCTCGTTGACGGTCGCCGACGCATCCACGTCATAGGCGGGTGGCAGGGCATCAGACTTTGCCGAAGACACCGCTCACCAGGTAGTTCATTTGTTCGAGCACCACATCGGTCTGCTTGTAAACAGTGCCGGGGGGTACCACCACTTTGCCCGTGTTGTCCTTAATGGGACCCTTGAAGATGGCGAACTCGCCCTTCATCATGCCGGCCTTGATGCCTTCGGCGTTCTTGCGCGCACCCTCGGACACCGGTTTCCCGTAGGCCGAGGTCTTGACGAAGCCTTCCTTCAATCCGCCGCGCAGGAAATTATTCATGGGGGCCTTGCCCATGGCGGCCTTGACATGCTCGCTGTAGGGCGTCAACCAATTCCACTCCGCGCCGTGCAGATAGCCCTTGGGCGCCAGCGCCGATTGATCGGCGTGATAGCCGCACACGAATATGCCCCGACGCTCGCACAACTCGACGATGACCTTGGGACTGTCCACGTGCATGGTGATGACATCGATGCCCTGGTCCACCAGGCTGTTGGCGGCCTCGGCCTCTTTCACCGGCAACAGCCAGTCGCCGGTGAAAATGACCTGGGTGGTGATGGCGGGGTTGACGCTTTGCGCGCCCATGGTGAAGGCGTTGATGTTGCGCAAGACCTGCGGGATGGGCTTGGCGGCGATGAAACCCAGTTTCTTGCTTTTGGTTGCATGCCCGGCCACGACGCCGTTCAGGTACTGACATTCGTCGATATAGCCAAAATAGCTGCCCGCGTTCTTGGGATGCTTGCCAGTGCTCCACAGGCCCCCGCAATGGGCAAAGCGCGCTTCGGGATACTTTTCGGCCATCTTCAGGGTGTGCGGATCGAAGTAACCAAAAGAGGTCGGAAAGATCAGGCTGGCGCCGTCTTGTTCGATCATGGAGGCCATCACCTTTTGCACGTCCGCCGTCTCCGGCACGCGCTCCTGCTCAACCACGGTGACGCCTGGCATCTTCTTGATGGCCGCGGCGGCTTGCGCCTGCGCCTGGCTGTAGCCGTAGTCGTCCTTGGGGCCGACGTAGATCACGCCTACCACTAACTTGTCCGCGGCGAAGGCCTGTCGAATGAACGCCGGACTCAAAGCGCTCAAGGTGCCCACGGCGGAAACCTGCTTGATGAAATCACGACGCGCTGTATGGGGAAATTTGGGTGACATGGGATTCGGGCTCCTAGTCCTGTGATCCGGAGAACAAACTCTTCTTGATGACCGCGTGCACGCCCCAATTGCCATCGACAACCTGCGTGACGCCGAAATCCACTGCGATGGACAGCAGCGACACCGCTTCATCTTCGTTCAGTCCCTGCGTGGTCATGAGGAAGTGGCGCATCTTGCGGAAGGCGTCCCGCAGCGCGAGGTCGATGGATGATTTGGAGTAGATGTCCGACTGTGCCTTGGCGCCAAGATCCGCCAGGTAGTTGGGGAAACTGAAACCGTGCACGAGGAACTCGGTTTGGGTCTCCAGCAGCGGATAGTTGAGTTTTTCCAAAGCGCTGCCGGCCAGATCGGATTGCTTATGGAGAATGAACTGGAAAGTGCCGGTCAGGGAACATTCGATGGCCGTGCCGCACAACTCGGAATCCCCTTGTGCTGCGTGCGGATCCCCTACGGAGAACAATCCACCCGCAACGGCCACCGGGTAGTACATGGTCGCGCCTTTGCCGATGCGCCAGTTGTCTATGTTGCCGCCGGTGTAGCTGGGCGGGATTGAATCCACCATGTCCGCCTCGGCGGGCGCGAGGCCCATGACGCCGAAATGCGGACGAATGGGCACTCTTACGTTCTTGAGAATTCCCCAGTTCTCCTGGACCGTGCTGTGGTCGACAGGAACGCCCGGGTAGTCGATGATGTGGTGTACTACGCCGAAAGGATCGGTCTGCGGTGTCCACTTGAAGTTGTAGAGCGCCTTGGCCCAATCGCGCTCACCGCTCGCATCGATCTCGTAGATGGTGATGACTTCTCGGTTCTTGGGTTCTTCGATCTGATCCTTGAAGTGAAAGCCCCACCAGGCCGCGGCGTTGCTGCCGAAACTCTTGCCGGGGAATTGGGGATTGCCGCTGGGGCGTGGCTTAACATCCAGGATGCGTACTTCCAGCACGTCTCCGGGTTGCGCGCCCTTGATTGAAACTGGACCTGTACAAATATGCACCCCCAATCCCTCGCCGGCACCCCGACCAAACAGTGATGCATCCATGGGTCCCGCGCCCCGTCGATTGACGCCTTTGCGGGTCTTGTCCCAGAAGTAGACGCTTTCCGCACCTTGGTCTCCGCGCACCATGCGCGCGGCGTCGTCATTGGCATGATGGGTCAAGGTCTCGATGGTCACGAAATCGCCTGATTCGACTTCGGTCAGTGGCTTGAGGTTTTTGCTGAAATAACCCCAGTGCACCGTCTTGTCGGTGGCGGGAATATGATAGTGCGAAAGCGTTCCGCGTTTGACCGAAGTCTGGGCGTGGGAGAGGGACGACGTGGACAGGGAACCCAACGCCGCCGTGGTGGCCAAGGCGCTCTTGAGAAAGCTTCGCCGAGTGGCGTCGCTGTGCTGAGGTTCGCTGGATGCGTCGGTAGACTGCGTAGTATGCGGATGGCAAGAGTCCATTTGATGAGGTCCCATAGGTCGTTTTAAGTGATCGGCTGAGGTGTGCCCTGTGATGGAGCACAGCATGCCCATGGCAAGAAGAGGACCCGAGGACGAGTCGCGGGGATTCGCTGCAAACTCAGAAAGTTAGGGTAGGCAGAGCGTCGCTTCTCGTTAGAACAACGCACCACCGGTGTTCGCCTGTCGTGGTCTACGCACCAACTGCGGGCGTGGAAAGAGCGAAATGCGGAAGCCACCGCAACGTGCTAAACACAGCCTTTCTCTAATCAGTCTTTATTACAGGCACATTGCCTGCGACGGTCTGCAGCCTTGAGACGCACGCCGGTGCCGCCAGGTTGGGCGCGCACGGGATGGTGCCCACCAAAGGAAACCCGATGGTCGCCTGCGCGGTCTCCCAGGTGGGATCGGCGATCTCGGTGAACACCTGCCTCAAGCGCTTGCCCCAGGTGGAACGGATCATTTGAAAGTACTGGTTGTTCTCGTCGATGAGCGCAAATCGCGTCACGCGCAGTGCGCCGGCTTCGTAGCACAGTAGGTCGAGCGGCATGCCCACGGAGAGGTTGCTGCGCAAGGTGGAATCCATGGAGATCAACGCGCACTTGGCGGCTTCGTCCAGTGGCGTGTTGGGTGCGACGACACGATCGATGATAGGCTTTCCATACTTCGATTCGCCGATCTGGAAATAAGGATTCTCCGCGGTGGTCTCTATGTAGTTGCCGGCGGCGTACACCATGAATACGCGGCAGGGCGTCTCGCCGATCTGTCCGCCCAACAGAAAGCTGCAATTGAATTCGATGCTGAACTCCTTGAGTGTCGCGGCATCGCGCGAGTGCACCTGCCTCAGTGCATCGCCCACCAGATGAACGGCCTCGAACATGTTGGGTACGTTCCACAAGGATTGGCCGCTCTCGCTCTGGCGCTCCAGCAGCCGTTGCTTTACCGCTTGCGCGATGGCCAGGTTGCCCGCGCTCATTAGCACCAGCAGCCGCTCACCGGGTTCTTCCACCACGGTCATTTTGCGGAAGGTACTGATTTGGTCGACACCCGCATTGGTGCGGGAGTCCGATAGGAACACGATGCCCGCATCCAGTTTGATTGCCACGCAATAGGTCATGATGCAACGTCGGGAAGTGGAGGTTGGGTATTCTACTGATCGGCGCTCACGCTGACGGTGACCTGCAAGGATTCGCCGCCTCCGCCCGTGCGCGCGCCGCGCACGGGTGAGGCGGAATCGAAATCGCGGCCCACGGCCAGCACGCAGTGCCGGCCCGCCACAAGCAGGCCGTGGGTCACGTCCACGCTGACCCAATCCATCGATGGCAGCCAGGCTTGTGCCCAGGCGTGACTGGCGGCTTGGGCACTGTCGCCGGCCTCCACGTACCCGCTGACATAGCGCGCCGGTATTCCGCGGGCGCGGCAGCAAGCGATGAACAGATGCGCATGGTCCTGACACACCCCGAAACCTTGGCTAAGGGCGTTCGCGGCGGTGGTATGACTTTCGGTGACACCGGTGCGATAGGTAAGTGCCCCCGTAATGGCGCTCCCCAGAACCAGTAGGTCCTCCGGGCGTTCCACCTGTTCGGGCAGATGTGTTTGGGCAAAGTCGCGGATGGCCGGGGTCGGGCTCGTGAGTCGAGTGGGAGTCAGAAACGCCAAAGGAGAAAGGCGTTCCTCCGTGTGAGGAAGCAGGCCCGCGCGATCGGGCGCCGTCATGACCACAAGCCCGCGTGCCACGACGCGGATCTCCGTGTGAGGTTCAGATACCGCCAGGGTGTGATAACGATTACCGTAGGCATCATCGCCTGCCCAAAGACGGACGGGCGCCTGGATGTTCCACTGCAAGACCCGTTGCAACCGGTCCGCGCGGGGCGTCAGGCGCAGGAGCTGAATACTGTGGCGCGCCGGTGTGGTGTAGCGGTAGCAGGTCTCGTGATAGATGCTCAGTTGCATGGCGATCGCAGGGCTATGCCGCGTGAGGATTCAAGGGCACCAGATAGTCGCGGCTGATGCGCTCTCCCAGATCGTTCACGCGCTCCAGGAAGGCGCTCAGATACTCGTGCAAGCCGCGCACGAGGAAATCGTCGATGCGCCCGTAGTGCAGTTCCGCATTCAGAAGCCCGGCGCGCCGTTCGGTTTCCGCGGCGCTGTCCTTGCGCACGGCCTCCAGATTCGACAAAACCTCGTTCATCGATGCCAGCAGCGAGCGGGGCATATCGGCGCGCAACATCAGCAGCTCCGCCACGCGCGCGGGCGTGATGAGGTCCTTGTACACCTTGCGAAAGATCTCGAACGCTGAGAGCGAACGCAATACCGCCGCCCAATGGTAGAACTCGCGCTGCTGACGATCGCTGACGGACTCCGCCGGCGTATCTAATCCTTCTTCACGGGCACGCGCGTACTCGAAGAACTTGACGTCGAGGATGCGCGCGGTGTTGTCCGCGCGCTCCAGAAAGGTTCCGATGCGGGCGAAGTGAAAGGCCTCATCTTTCAGCATCGTGCCGAACATGACGCCGCGCGACTGGTGGGAGCGGAACTTCACCCACTCGAGGAATTCGGTGGAATGCTGCTCGTAGCGCTTCGCCTTGGCGTGGCCCTGTAATTCGAGCCAGGTCGTATTGAGGGTCTCCCAAACTTCCGCGGTCAGCGTGCCGCGCACGGCACGGGCGTTCTCTCGGGCCGCGCGCAAACAGGCATGAATGGAGGAGGGATTGCTCGGATCGCGCACCATGAAATCCAGGATCGCTTCGGGCGTGATGCGCGCATGCAACGTCAGAAAGCGTGGCTCGAGTTCCGAGATACCCAACAGCGCGCGCCACGTGCGCGTGATGGCGTCCGGCGACTGAGGCAGCAGCACGGTCTGAAGATTGGCGTCGAGCATGCGTGCGGTGTTCTCCGCGCGCTCGATGTAACGCGCCATCCAGAACAAATGATCGGCGGTGCGCGATAGCATCAGTGCGCGCGGGTGTGAAGCATACTCAGCCGTCCTCCAGCACCCAAGTGTCCTTGGTACCGCCGCCTTGAGAAGAGTTCACTACCAAGGATCCCTCGCGCAGCGCTACACGCGTGAGCCCGCCGGGAACCATGCCGATGTCCTTGCCCGATAGCACGAAGGGACGCAGGTCGATGTGTCTGGGCGCGATGCCGCTGTCTACATAGGTGGGGCATGCGGAAAGGGCCAGCGTGGGCTGAGCGATGTATCCCGCCGGATTGGCCAGGATTCTGTCGCGAAAGGTGGCGAGCTCGGCCTTCGATGCCTTGGGTCCGATCAACATGCCATAGCCGCCCGCGCCGTGGGTTTCCTTGATCACCAGTTCCGGGAGGTTGGCCAGGGTGTGTTTCAGATCCTCCTCCTTGCGGCACACATAGGTGGGCACGTTCTTGAGGATGGCCTCCTCACCCAGGTAGAAGCGGATCATGTCCGGCACATAGGGGTAGATGGACTTGTCGTCGGCTACGCCAGTGCCGATGGCGTTGGCCAGCGTGACCCGGCCCGCGCGATACACCGACAGCAGGCCGGGCACCCCCAACGCGGAATCCGAGCGGAAGACCAGGGAATCGAGAAAATCGTCGTCCACTCGGCGGTAGATAACATCTACGTGGCGCGGGCCGCGGGTGGTGCGCATGAACACCGTCTCGTCCTCGACGAAAAGATCCTGTCCCTCTACCAGTTCGATGCCCATCTGCTCGGCCAGAAAGGCGTGTTCGAAGTAGGCCGAGTTGTACATGCCGGGTGTCAGCAGCACAACGCTGGGATCGTGGGTATCGTGCGGCGCCACGGCGCGTAAATTATCCAACAGCCGATCGGGATAATGGGCCACGGGCGCCACGCGGTGCAGCGCGAACAGTTCGGGGAACAAGCGCATCATCATCTTGCGGTTCTCCAGCATATACGACACACCCGAGGGAACCCGCAGATTGTCCTCCAGAACATAGAACTCGCCGGCATCGGCCCGCACCACATCGATGCCCGCGATGTGGGCGTAGACTCCCCCTGGAACGTTGATGCCGTCCATCTCGGGGCGGTACTGTTCGTTGCAGTACACCTGCTCGGCTGGGATCACGCCGGCGCGAATGATGTGCTTGTCGTGATAGATGTCGTGAATGAAGCGATTCAAAGCGCCCACCCGTTGGCGCAGGCCGTTCTCCAACTGCCGCCATTCCGAGGCGGGAATGATGCGGGGAATCACATCGAAGGGAATCAGCCGCTCGGTGCCAGAGTCGTCACCGTGCACCGCGAAGGTGATGCCCACGCGCCTGAACAGCAGGTCTGCCTCCTCGCGCTTGGCCTGCATCACGTTCGCCGATTGCTCGCGTATCCAATTGGCAAGCGCGCCATAGTGCGCCCGCACCGAGCGGTACAAGTCCGTGGATTCGTACATCTCGTCGTAGGGACCGGCCCACGCGGAGAGAGGCAAGGAAGGCATGGCGGCAGGAGGCATGATCAGGTGCATATGGCAAACGCCGTACCATGCATGCACAGCCGTCGCTAGATTTCAGTGTGCTATAGGAAACCTTGTTCGCTCAACGCCATAGTGCGGCGTGTCGGAGATTTCGACGGGATGCACCCGCCTCATTTCGGTGCGCGATGACGGGGCATGTTGCATTCGTGCACGACACCGGTGCGGCGCGGCGCATCGTTGGAAGGGTGACTTACCACGATCTTGGCGTTGGTTCACACAGGCCTAAGACCGCTGACCGGATCGAGTGCGTCAGAGACCTAAACGGGGCTCCGCTGATGATGCGGACCTTGTGGAAGGGCGGGTCGGTGGTGATGGGTAAAAGCGAAGTGGTAAAAAAATGGCGCCTAACTACGAATTATAGACCTGACCCTATGATCTCGTGCGTGGTTTTGTCGGAGGCTGGGTTGAGCGGCGTCGGATGGTGGAGGGGGCCTTAGCGAATCCATCGCGAGGTGCGCCGCATTCGGCGCAGTACGTTCCGTTACCCGGTTGTTTCGTTCCGCAGGCGACGCATGCGTTGGGTGCGGGGCCGCGGCGAGACTTGAACTTCAACAAGTCGGTGAGGCGCTCGGACTGATGGAAGATGGTGTACGCCAGCCAAAGCGCGGAGGCGCCGATGGCCAGGACGAAGATCCAATCGTAGGTGCCACGCGAGCGGCTGGAAAGCATGGGCAGCGCCACGACGAGGGAAACGCGGTACCCGGCGGAGGACACGAACAGCGCCGTGAACGGAACGAGTAGATTGGCCAAACGTTCGGCGCCAGGGCCCTTATGGCGTAGCACGCCGGCGGCTTTGAGCCCCATGTACCCCAACAACAGCAATGCGCCGCCATAGCCTAGAAAACGCGCGATGTCCGCAGCGGTGAGAGCGTACGAACTGAACTCCGTGCGCTTGAATAGATCGATGCCGCCCATGATGCCGCCTAACGCGCAAGCCAGAAGAACGCCTATGGTGTAGCGCGTTACCCATGTCCATCCGGTTTCGGGTAACGGTTCCTCGATCGTCGCGAATGCTTCGGCTTCCTGTGCCAAGCGCATTTCCCGCTCATGCGGCAACTCGAAGTGAGCGCGCGGCGAGACGCACGATGGAATAACACGGTGGCGCCCTCCGGCGGCGTGGGTATAGACCACGGGAGGAGAGGATGCGGACAGAGACAGGAGAGCCGTCGCTAAAGGCGGGAGACG
>JANNFC010000036.1:0-6474 GCA_031379405.1 Betaproteobacteria bacterium
CGTGGGATCGACCCGGGAGAGCGCAATGAGTGTGTAGCCACCGTCCTCCACCGGGAGAAACGCGGCCTGGTGCTCGCCATCCAAGGCCGCCACCGATTGCTCAAGGTCCGTCTGGGTGAGGGCGGGACAATCGGTGCCAAGGAGGATGAGGTTGCGGGCGCGATGCAAAACGTCGGTTGCCGCAGCAAGCATGCGTTGACCGATGTCGCCCTCGCATTGGGCGCGCAGCGGGATACCGAAACGCTGCGCGCATTCCAATAGAAAAGGGTGATCAGTTCCCGGCGCACACCAAAGTTCGACCCTGCCGACGCCGGTCGATGTGGCAGTGAGAAGCGTGCGCTGGATCAGTGCGCGTTGCAAATCGGCGGCGCCTTCGGCGCCCAACAGCGCAATCAAGCGAGTCTTTGTGTGTCCTGGAATCGGCGCCTTCGCGAACACCGCGACGACGGTGCGATCCTCAGGAGCGGCGGCCATAGTAGTGCGCCGCCAGTTTCGCCGGATCGGCGCCGCTCCAATAGGCCAAGCGCAGACGCCACATGTTGAGAATCGTGCGTGCCACCCCGTCGCGTTCCCAGCGTCGGACCGAGGTGGTGACTTTGTGTTTCAAGCAAATGGGCCGACCGTATCGCTTCAGCGTGATCGACATGGCGATGTCTTCCATCAGGGCGATCTCAGGAAATCCGTTGATGCGCTCAAACAAATCGCGCTTGACGAAAAGCCCTTGATCGCCGGTGGCGATACCGGTCCATCGGGAGCGAATGTTCATCATGCCTTCCACCCATTTCAGCATGCGGGCGTCACTTTCCAAATGCACGTCGAATCTGCCCCATGGCTGCCCTGAAACGCGGACGGCATCCAGAATGGCATTGGCAAAATCCACGGGAGGGCGAGTGTCCGCGTGCAAGAACAGCAGCACATCTTCCGTGGCGTGATGCGCTGCGGCGTTCATCTGTGCGGCTCTGCCGCGCGCTGCGCTCAGGGTGACATCGACCTGAGGCGTGGCAATTTCCAAAGTGCGATCCGAACTGCCGCCGTCGCACACGATGACCTGATGGCCAGCCTGACGCGCGGGTTGCAGCAGCGGAAGTAAGGTGGCGAGCTTGGCTTCTTCGTTGAGCGCGGGGATGAGGATGGAGAGCTTCACTTGGCAACTTGGCGATCGTTCAGGGCCCAATCGTAATCGAGAAAACGAATCGGTGACTTGCCCTCTCGGATGCGCTGCTGGTCTTCCGGTTTGTCGCTAAGGGCATTGGCGTAGCCAGCGAGAAACGCATGGATGGATTTGGCGCCGCGAAAACCTTTGGCAAAGTCCTTCCCATACCAATCGAAGATTCTGGAAACTTCCAAGGTGCTTCGGCTGAAGCGATTGCGCGTACGGTCGGAAAGAAATCGCTTGAGAGAATCTTCCATCTGCTCATCCAAGCGCGTGGCGAGGTAGGCTTCGTTACGCAGGGCAGGGCAGCCAATGGAGGCGCAGTTCACCGCCATGTGAATGCGTGGGTCGTCGTACACGCCTTCCGCGCGAATCATGCCGTGCTCGATTTCATCCAGGCTGCGCTGTTTGCCCAGCAAGCTGAAGAACTTTTTCTTCCAGGGATTATTCAGGAACGTACCGAAATCCTTGATGGACTCGATGTCAGGATAACGCGTAAGGATGAGTTCGACGGTAAAGGCGTTGTAGGCGTTGATCAGGAAAGCGAGTTGCTCGGGTTTGCTCCAGCCATCGAAGTCCGTCTGCGCTACGGCGCTAAGCGAATCGAGATAGGATTTGAGGGCCGCGCGCTCACGTTTGAAACTTTCGTATTTGACTTCGGTGGCATTGCCGTTCTGGATGAGCACCACATTCTGTTTGAGCAGCGTGTCCCATTGCGGATGGCGATGGTCGAAGGCGGCGAGGGCGCTGCTTGCGCAGAACCATAAGGCGATGAATAGGTACCGGATCATTTGCTCCTCCTGCTAGTTTAAGCGCCAGGCGTGAAAGCGCTGCAACCAGCGCAGGGCGTTCGCCGGAGCGTGCGCTTTGCGCCACACGCCGGCGGCGAATTTGTTGGCTTCCGCCAAAGTCGGGTAAGTATGCACCGTCTTGAGGATGCCGTTAAGCCCGATGTTGTGGCGCATGGCGAGCACGAATTCGGCGAGAAGGTCGCCGGCGTGTTCGCCCGCGATGGTCACGCCCAGGATGCGATCCTTGCCAGGCACGGTCAACACCTTCACTTCGCCGTGCGCTTCACTGTCCGCGATGGCACGATCCAAATCGTCGATGCCGTAACGGGTGACTTCGTAAGCGATGCCCTGATCCTTTGCTTCCAACTCATTCAGTCCCACGTGTGCCACTTCCGGTTCGGTGAAGGTGCACCAGGGGATCACACTGTAGTCGACGCGGAATATTTTGAAGCTGCCGAACAGCGCATTGACGCTTGCATACCAGGCTTGATGCGCGGCGGTGTGGGTAAATTGGTAGGGCCCGGCAACGTCGCCACAGGCGTAAATGTTGGGGTAGAGCGTTTGCAAGGTATCGTCGGTTTGGATGGTGCGCGCCTTAGTGAGAGGAATACCGAGTTCCTCCAAACCGTAACCGGAGGTGTTGGCCACGCGGCCCACCGCCACCAGTAGCGCATCGAAAGGCACGCGCACTTCGCTGCCCAGGTGTTCGCAGATCAGTATTTTCTCATCGTTGACGACGCGAAATTCTTTGGCACGGTGTTCCAGCTTGACATCGATGCCGTCCCGGCGAAAACTCTCCAGGACCATGGCGGAGAATTCCGGATCCTCGCGAATGAGTAATCGCGGCATCATCTCCACTTGCGTGACCCGCGCACCGAAGCGGGCAAAACATTGCGTGAGTTCGGCACCGATAGGCCCGCCGCCTAGCACTACCAGACGCTTAGGCAACGCGCGCAAATTCCAGATGGTGTCGGAGGTGTAATAGCCCACTTGGTCGATGCCCGGAATAGGCGGGACGAAAGGTCGAGCGCCGGCGGCGATAACGATACTCTTGGTGGTGAGCGTCTTGCCGTTGACGGTGACTGTCCACGGTGAGGTGATCTTGGCTTCGCCTTGCACGCATTCCACGCCGAGGTCGGTATAGCGCTGCACCGAATCGTGCGGTTCGATGGCTTGGATGATTCGCTGAACTCTTTCCATCACGTCCGCGAAATTGAACTCGGCGCTCGCGCCTTGCATACCGAAGTCCTTGGCACGGGCGACATGAGAGAGGTACTTGGCGGAGCGGATCAGTGCCTTGGAAGGTACGCATCCGGTGTTCAAGCAATCGCCCCCCATCTTGTGCTTCTCGATAAGCGTCACTCGCGCCTTGACGGCAGCGGCGATGTACGCCGTCACCAACCCAGCCGAACCGGCGCCGATGACCACCAGATTGCGATCAAACCGCGCTGGCTTCGCGAAGCGGGCGTAGACCTTTTTTGCTTTCAGCCCACCCAGAATTTTCTTGGCGATCAATGGGAAGACGCCGAGCGCCACAAATGACAGAAGCAATCCGGGCGAGAGAATACCTGCCGCCGAATCGATACCGGCTAGTTGGGTGCCGGCGTTTACGTAGACGAGGGTTCCCAACAGCATGCCGACTTGGCTCACCCAGTAGAAAGTGCGGGTGGGCATGCGGGTCAATCCCATGACCAGATTGACGACGAAGAAGGGGAACAATGGCACCAGACGCAACGTGAAGAGGTAGAAGGCGCCGTCCTTTTCCACGCCTGCATGGATGGTAGAAAGGTTTTTGCCGAACTGGGATTGCACCCAATCACGCAACACAAAGCGCGAGACCAGAAACGCCAGCGTTGCCCCCAAACTGGAGGCAAAGGACACCAGTATGGTTCCCCACAGCAATCCGAAGATCGCGCCCGCTACCAGGGTCATGATGAGCGCGCCTGGAAGGGAAAGGCCGGTCACCGCAACATAGCCCACGAAGAAGAGTAACGCCACGGCGAAAGGATGCTCGACCCTATAGGCCTCGAGTGTGGCCTGTTGCGATTTAATGAAAGCGAGATTCAGATACTGGCTGAGATCGAGAGCGAAGAACGCCACGATCAACGCCGCAATCACGCCCAGGACGATGAGCTTGCCTTTGCTCATGCGCCGAACCCATAGGATGTGCTGGCGGAGCAACGAAGATAGATGCTCATGGACGTCCTAAGCCGCTATGGCCCCACCGCAACTACTGCCCTGCCCAGCGGTGCAACCGTAGCAATGGTCGTACACCGCGATGGAATTGCCTTCAAGCTCGGTGTGCATGAGATCGCTCAAACGCGGGCGAATACGGCCTCCTTGTTGCAACGGTACCCCCAACATCTGATTGAAGTCGCAGTCGTAGACATGGCCTTGCCAGTCCACGCTAATCAACGAGCGGCACATGACACCGTCCAGATTGGCCGATTGGAACGCATGCACCAGCAGATTCATGTATTGGTCGAACTGTCCCTTGGATACTAACAAACTGCCGAAGCGCTGAATCGGCATGTTGGTCAGGGTGTATAGGCTGTTGAACGTGACGCCGTAGTGCTGGCCGAGATGCTTGCGATAGTCTTGCTCCAGCGAGACTTGTGACGGAGGAAGCGAGGGGCCTTGCGGGTTGTAAACGAGGTTGAGCATCAGTCCGGTGCCTGGTTTGCCGTATCCCAGCTCGTTGAGTTTGTGCAACCCGGCAATGCTCTTGTCGAACACCCCTTTGCCGCGCTGACGGTCCACGTTGGCCTCCAGGTAGCACGGGAGTGAGGCGGTGACGTCGACTTTTTCGTCGGCGAGAAATTGCGCCAGCTGTTCCTGCTCCGGTTCCATCAGGATGGTCAGATTGCAGCGGTCAATTACTCGCACGCCAAGCGCCCTGGCCTGCGTGACCAGATGGCGAAAATGCGGATTGAGTTCGGGCGCGCCACCGGTCACATCGAGGGTCGCCAATTTCTTCGTATGGAGGAACGCCAACACGCTTTCGATGTTATCCCGCGACATTTCCTCGGTACGGCTGGGCCCTGCGTTGACGTGGCAATGCACACAGGTTTGGTTGCAGCGATACCCGAGATTGACTTGCAATGTGCGGAGCGTACCGCGACGCAGTCGGGGAAAACCGCGACTGTTCAACAATGGAAGGGTGTCGTGCATGGGGCTCCTCTTATTGTTCGGGCGTCCACGTGGGTTTGGGCGATTTTCGTGGATGCGGTCAAGATGACATCGTATCTTAAGCCGGCGTTGCCGACTTGTCAGGGACCAAGATAAGCGTTATACGCTTCCCCATACGGGTACGGATGCAGGGCGCAATGAAAGGGCAACCGATGAAAATATGTGCCGGAGTACTGATGCTGTGGCTTGCCGGGGGATGCGCCCACCTGCCGTACGTCGGACACAAGGTGAATGTCTCGCTGGCCGGTGTGAGTATTGCCCAGGTCGGGAGCATCGAACAGATCTACACTTTCAAGCTGCGCCTGCAAAATCCTAGCGCCAAGGTACTCGACATAAAGGGGCTGTCGTACGATGTGGAACTCAACGGACGCCACTTCGCCCGTGGCGTGAGCCCGCATTCCGCCAGCATTGCCCCTTATGGCGAAGTGCTCGTCGACGTCAGCGCCGTGAGCAGCAACGCCAATATAGTCGAACAGATTGCACGCTTGAAGCAAGACAAATCTAAGCCTCTGCGCTATCGGCTCACTGGGAACATCAACCTTCCTCGGTCGATCCCAGGGTGGATACCCTTCGAAAGTGCTGGTGAAATTGCCTATTCCGTGCTGGCGCCGGGCGTGGAAGGGCTCGATGAGGCGGCGGGCCAGTAAGGGAGTTGCGTGCACAACACTATCCAATCCTCCGCACCACATTTCTGAAGTCGACATTCCCCCCCGAAATCAGAATCCCCACCCGTGCCCCACTGGGTACCGGAAACTTCTTTTCGAACAACCCGGCGATACCCAAGGCGCCCGTGGGCTCCACCACGATCTTCATGCGCTCCCAGAGATAGAACATCGTCGTCAGTAACGGGTCATCATCCACTGTCACCATGTCGTGCACGTGGCGCAGTACCAGGGGGAACGTGATTTTTCCCAACGACGGCGTGCGCGCGCCATCGGCGACAGTTTCCGGGTTGTGGCAAGTCTGCAGCGTCTTGGTCTTGAAGGATCGCGTGGCATCGTCCCCCGCTTGCGGTTCCACCCCGATCACCTTGCAGCGCCGGTCGAGTGCATTGGCGGCGATGGCGCAACCGGAAATCAAACCTCCGCCACCGACCGGCACGAAAAAGTAATCCAGTTCCTTCACCTCTTCGAACAGTTCTTTGGCGGCGGTGCCTTGTCCCGCGATCACATCGGGGTGATCATACGGCGGGATGAGCGTCAGCCCGCGTTCCTGCGCCAGTTGAATAGCCAGCGCCTCGCGCGTGGTTTCGTGTTTGTTGTACAGCACGATCTCGGCGCCATAACCGCGCGTGGCTTGCACTTTGACCTGCGGGGCATCCTCAGGCATGACGATGACCGC
>JANNFC010000388.1:0-1983 GCA_031379405.1 Betaproteobacteria bacterium
GCTACGTGAAAATCACTTCGCCCCCTTTGGAAACCCCCGAAGTTTGCCCCCGCGCCAAGAGCGCGGGGAATACGAGTTGAAGGGGACTTCACGGGTCCGCGCGGGAATCGTTCTGGGCGGCAGCGGGAGTGCTTCCCGTAAAGCCTTCGATCTCCGGACTGGGCGCGCCTGATTCGACCAGGCCGCAACTGATCGCCAGCCGTACGATCTGCGCTGCATTGGTGACTTCGAGTTTTTGCCGAATGCTGGACTGGTAGTTGGCAATGGTTTTCTGACTCAACGATAGCCTGCCGGCGATGTCGCCCACAGCAACGCCTTGTGCCAGCAGGCGAAACACTTCGAATTCTCGCGGGGAGAGGGAATTCAGCGGCGTGCGCTGTCCCGGCATGGTTTGCAGCGCCAGTTGTTGCGCCACATCTTGCGTGATGTAGATCTTGCCCGCTGCCACCGATCGCACGGCCTCCACCAGCACCTCTGGCGCGCTGGACTTGGTGACGTATCCTTTGGCGCCCGATTGCAGGGCACGGGAGGCGAACATGGATTCCTCGTGCATGCTGAATATCAGCACCTTGGCCCCAGGGAACCGAGCCAGAATCCGGCGCGCGGTTTCGATGCCGCTCATACCAGGCAGACTCACATCCATCACGACAACATCGGCGGGCGCATCGCCGTACAGGCGGTAGGCCTCCTCGCCGCTGGCAGCTTCCGCTACCACTTTGAGATCGGAGGTACGCTCCAGCAAGCGCCGGTATCCCTCGCGCACCACTGCGTGATCGTCCACCAACAATACGCTGATGTTCCATGTCATGATTGGCCATCCACTTTGGGTAAGGGAAACGAAAGGCTCACTCTCATTCCCCTGTCTGGCGCGCCCTTGAGTTCCAAGTTACCACCCAGGGATTCGGCTCGTTCACGTAAACCTATCAAACCCAATCCCTCACGCTTGGCGGTCAAGTTCATACCGCGACCATCATCCTCCACCACCAGCGTCAGCGATTTTACCTCTCTGGTAACGCTAATCTTGACTAAGCGCGCCTGCGCGTGGCGGGTGATATTGGTCAGGCACTCTTGCACACAGCGATAAACAGTGATGTTGACCAGCTCACCCAACTGATCGAGGACACCCGAGACTTCGAAACGACACACGACAGGTGGATTACGCCGTTCCCACTGACTCACATAGAGTTCGAGCGCGTCGCGCAATCCCAACTCATCGAGCGCGACCGGACGCAATCGCTGCGTAAGGGTGCGCACGGTTTCATGCACATGATTGGCCACCTCGATGATGGCGCAGGCGTTGTCGTGGGTCTCATCATCCTCCTCGCGAACCCGCTGACGGATGGCGACCGCGTCCAACTTGATAGCATTGAGCGATTGCCCGAGTTCGTCGTGCAGTTCGCGCGCCAGGATGCGACGCTCCTCTTCTTGTGCCAGGACATTCTTCTGTGAGAGCAATCGGTTCTCCGTCAGCAATTCGGCCACGGCCCGTTGCGTCGCAAGCCGCAGTTCGTTCTCCTTGGAAAACGCCGCCCAGCGGCGCCAAGAGAACCATCCCATTCCCAGCACGAGCATCACGATAGTCAGCGGTAGCTCATCGAGTTGATAAGGCTCCAGCGGTCGTGTCAGCGATAACAGCCACTCGTTTAGTTCCACGGTGGCGGCGAATAGGAACGTCGCCACGGTGACGGCCAACACGATCAGCAGATCTCGTAGAGTGGAACCCCGAGGTCCGGATGCTGCATGCGGTTCAAGGCTTCTCTCAGGTAACGCCATGCGAGGCTCTCTTCAAGGTAGATCGGCCGAATCGAAAGGCCATCGCAAGGTGGATGGATGTTCCGTCAGCGTCATCGGGTTGCACAAGGGATTTCCTCCCGACACTTAAGGTGATCTTACTAAACTGCTCACGCTGCGGGCGGCTCACCTTGAAGTGCCCTCCACCCTCGTCGCGCGAAATCGGGAGACATTCCCAATACTTTATTCTCT
>JANNFC010000389.1:0-1614 GCA_031379405.1 Betaproteobacteria bacterium
GGGTAGTGCTGGTAGATGGCCTTGCGGATGTCGAGTTTTGACTTCAGGTACTTGGGCAAGTTCATCACGAACGGCCCGTAGCTGCGCGGCCAGGTGGCGACCATACCCTCGAGGACGCGCATGAACTTCACCAGCGGCTTCTCGTAGAAGACGATGGCATCGAGGTCGTTGATGGAGGCGAGGCCGCCCGCCTCGAGGCAATACTCGATGGCAAGTTTGGGGAAGTCGCTGGTGTGCTTGTGCCGGCTCAGCCGCTCTTCGGCGACCGCGGCCACGATCCGACCGTCCCGCACCAGCGCTGCCGCGCTGTCGTGATAGTAGAAACTCAAACCCAGAATGGTCGACAATCAAGCCCCCGATGACGCCGCGCCGCCCACTTTTTCGGCATAGGAACAGCGGTCTATACGCATAACCTGCGGCACGCTACAGCAAGCCATAGCCGATGTGAAGCGGACGGAGGGCCGGATTAAGTTGGATTCCCCGCGGCAGGTTACATTACTTTTCGGACACCTCCACGCGCCGCGTGGACTTCCCACATTCCGTGAGGGGGCTCCCGGTGCTGGTCCAGGGCCAGCGCGCACCTCAGCCGACACGTTCTTCGCCACGCTGCCGGCAATTATCGACGTTGCAACATCGGTTCATCGAGGCCATGATCGCTGCACACGGTGGAGTGCTGAGTTTCTGCAATGATTGCGCGCGAGTGTCAGGTCAGCCGCACCACAGTTGAAATTTGCATTGCCATCAACAGCCTTGGGACGCGGGCCGTGGCATCGGGTGACAAGGTTACTGTGCGCAAGCGCGTGTGAGCCTGTGCCAACAACAACTTGAGGAGGCATCCCATGTTCCGTTCCATTGCAACATTTGTCGTGCTTTGTCTTACGACCGCGACGGCGACGGCTTCGCTATACATGGCGCCCAACGGGCAAGCCATTTACGACGCCGGGCAGGACATCACGTGGGTGGCGGACGCCAACCTTGCGAACACTTCCGGCTATTGCAGTGTTGTCGACAATTGCGTGAACGCTGGCAATGGCGTGATGGACTGGTCCGACGCGCAGGCGTGGATCGCCTCGCTGAACAGCGTCAGTTATCTGGGCGTGAGTAGTTGGCGGCTACCGAATACCGCACAGCCCGATCCCACATGCTCTTCTGAATACGACAGCGCCAATCGCTATGGCTTCAATTGCACCGGCAGCGAGATGGGTCATCTTTACAACGTTGATGGGGTCACTTCATCGACCTCGGGTCTATTCTCGAATGTTCATTTCGCTTTCTACTGGTCCGGTACCGAGTTTGCGCCCGATGCCGCGAATTCAGCATGGCTATTCGCCTTCGCCGATGGCCGGCAGGACCGGAGCACTAAGCCCAGCGCGTCCTATGCTTGGCCCGTTGCGCCCGGCAACCCCTTCAATGCCGTCCCAATTCCGCCCGCCGCCGTACTCTTCGCCGCGGGGCTTGCTGCGTTGGGAGTGACGAGGCGCCGTCGCCAATCCGGAGTTTTCACGGGGCTGCCTCGCAGTGGGATCAATTAGGGGTCAGACACCGACTTTCCCTTCAGGCAATCGGACTCACCCTGGCGAAGCTGTGCCGCTACATTTCCGGCCGGCCGTGGTC
>JANNFC010000395.1:0-5876 GCA_031379405.1 Betaproteobacteria bacterium
GCGTGACGATGATGCTGTTCCGGGGGAAGTTTCTGGCCGATGTGCACGAGGGGCTGCTCTCGGGGGGATGGGTGCTTCCGCGGGAGCGTTCGGCGCAGCAGATGTTGAATCTGTTGAACAAACTCGGACGACAACGCTGGAACGTGCGGGTCTGCGAGCGCTACGAGCACGGTCATGGGGTGGTGAACTACCTGGGCCGCTACGTGCGGGGCGGACCATTGAAGAGCAGCCAGTTGGGGCCGGTGCGCCCCGATGGGGTGAGTTTCCGCTATCGGCCGCACACGGATTCGGGGGCGCCCGGTGCGGTGCAGCAGATGGAGTTGAGCGCAGTGGATTTCTTCGACCGGTTTCTCGCCCATACGCCGGTGCCCGGACAACACCAAGTGCGCCGCTATGGCCTGTATGCCGCATCGTGTGCGCCGGCGCTGTCGGTGGCGCGCGGCGCACTGGAACCCGGGACGGCGAGCCCGGCGCCCGCGCCCGCGTGCGCCAAGCCCGCGACACTGACATGGCAGGCCTATCTGGCGCGATTCGCGCACTTGGCCGGTGCGTATACCTGTCCGGTGTGCGCCGCCCCGATCGTGTTCCTTGCCGCGCGGGGCGGCGCTTAACTACAGCGTTCGGCCCCATCCAATTCGGCATACAGGCGTAACATTGCTGCGTCAATATCCGCCATCTGAGGTATCCAATGTCAACCCCACTATTGGTTCTGGAGAAGCAGGCTCTGCAACTTTCCCCTCAGGAGCGATCAAAACTGGCAGATCGACTCTTGTCGAGTCTATTCGATGAAAAGGAGATCGACGATGCATGGGCCATGGAAGTAGAACGTCGCATATCTGATATTGAGGCGGGCCGCAGTACTTTGGTATCGGCGAATGAATCAATCGCACGCGCTCGCTCTGCGATTAAATGAGGGTATCCCTCAGCCAAGAGGCCGATTGGGAGTTGACTCAAGACAGTTTTCTATGCGCGAGAGGGCGGCAGTGATCTTGGCCTCGCTTTCGTTGCCGAATTCGAGAGCGTTGTTTCACTCCTCAGCGAGTATCCAGATCTTGGGGCGGTCTGACGAAATAACAGGCGCCGGTTCTCGCTAAGAAAGTTTCTCTTCCACGTAGTGTATTACGTTCGCGATGATGAGCTTCGTATCGTTGCGATCGCGCACCATCGACGAAAGCCCGGCTATTGGAGTCGGCGTAAATGAAGTCCTGCGAGGAGTGAGCGGCGTAGAACGCACAGTAGAAAATCGACATCTCGCGAGAATGGCCAATCATGACACCTCTGTTGGGTAAGTCTCAGTCCGGAAACCCAGATACAGCGTCTAGATTCCATCATGTACATTCTTGTAATCAGCCGAACTGTCGCTTCAACCGGACCCACTACGGCCACCTCCGTGGGCCGGTTAAGCTTAGCGTTAGACCGGAACTCTCCCGAGGAAGCAATGTGTGGTCGGGATACAATCGTCAAGTCCGACACATCCGTTTATCCATTCCGTGACGCTTCCTGCATTGACCGAATCCGGTGATCTACCAAGAGGCATTCATCCAGCCACTCTTGGAGAAGTTTTGGAGAAATTCGCCGAATCAAGTCCGCAACGCCGGGTAGTCGGCACACGATTGAAAAGGGTCTACGAGCTCGCGGTCGCGACGGGAGAAATAAGGCGATGTGTGATCTTTGGTTCTTTCATCACGAACAAAATCAATCCAAACGACGTGGACATCTTCCTTGTGATGCAGAATTCCTTTGACCTAAACGTCGTAACCGGCGAAGCACGGCTAGTTTTTGATCATTCAGCTGCTCAGGCACACTTTGGAGCAAGCGTATTCTGGTTGCGTCAATTAGCTGCATGGCCAGACGAGCAGCAAGCCATCGAAGGGTGGGAAACGAAACGAGATGGAAATCCGCGCGGGTTAGTTGAAATTATTGGAGCGTAATTATGATTACCAATGACCAAGAGCTTAAAGTCACCCTGGAGCGTATCGCTAAGTTTCAGGCGCAGGTGACCAATTTGCGCAATGTCGAGACCAATCCAGTAAATTACAAAGCAGCGGTTACCGGCTACATCGCTGAAATAGATCGCATGCAACTAGAAGTCCGCGAGTACTTGAGTGTCCATCCTCGCGAACTCGTGCAAGTCTAACGGGGCGCATGCACCGGACCGTCAACGGCGAGCTTCGCCCACCGTCGGAAGCCAGTCACATACTGCCCAGTTTCAACTACTGAGGATTTATTACCCCTTTCACTCCAGGTCGGGAGAAGGGGTTGAAGCACGTGCGCGTGGTCGCGCTGGTGCAGAGTGGTATTACACCATCGAGCAACGGGATGGGAGTTGCATAAACTTACCCGCATGGATGTTGGATCCTGCGGCTACGAATATGGTGGTGGTGAAGCGAGCGCGTATCGAGCTGAAGGCGTTGCGAGGGGTGCGCGAGTTGCTCGATGAACTCTTATCCTTGGAAGCGTTATCCACGCGTTGCAAGGAGCAAACCGATGGAAGAGTCACACGCGCCACGACAGATGGGGTTGTTCGAAGCTGCGCGCACAGAGAGCGGATCGATCGCACCGGGGAAACGACAAGCGTTGATCGAGGCTTTGTCCGGAGCGCTGCTAGAGAGGTGGTGTGGGGAGCGGCCCGCGAGGGCCAAGCGCTGCTCGCAGGAGCGCTGCGCTGCGGGCACTGTGGGCGTAAGCTGCAGGTGGTGTATCGAACGGGGCGGGTAAACGGGCATCGCTACCGGTGTCGAGTGGAGAACAAGTACGCCGAGACGCCGGTGTGCGAGGTGGGGTTTGGCGGTCATCGAGTGGACGAAGCGATCAGTGAGGTAGTGCTGGAGGCGTTGCAGCCCTTAGGGGTAGAAGCGGCGCTACGGGCGATCGAGCAAGCCAAGGTGCGAGAGGTACGCACGCACCGGCATCTGGAGTTGGCGGTGGAACAGGCGCGCTATGAAGCGCAGCGCGCACAACGCCAGTACGAATTGGCGGAGCCAGAGAATCGCATGGTGGCACGGGAGCTGGAGCGGCGTTGGAACGAACAGCTCGAGCAGTTAGCGCAGAGTTGAGCGAGAACTATCCCTCGCACAGGCGAGCGAGCCGCAGGCACTCACGCCGGCGGAGGCGCAGCGCCTGCGTTGCTTGGGAGAGATCTGGCCAGCGTGTGGCACCACCCGCAGCTGGCACCCCAAACGCGTAAGCGCATCGTGCGCCTGCTGCTCAAGGAGATCGTGGTACGGGTAGAAAGTGCTGAGGTACAGCTTGTGCTGCATTGGCATGGAGGAGATCACACGGCGCTACGCGTAGTGCGCAATCGAATAGGTGAGCATCGCCACAGTACCGACCGAGATCTGATGGAACTGATTCGCGATCTGGCGCGCGAGATACCTGATAGCGCGATCGTTGCGTTGCTCAATCGCTTAGGGAGGCGCACCGGGCAGGGCAACACGTGGAGCGAATCGAGGCTACGTGCGCTGCGCAACAACCATGGCATCGAAGTGTATCGTGAAGGAGAGCGTGCGGCGCGTGGCGAAGTGAATTTGCAGGAAGCGGCGCAGATACTCGGGGTGAGAAATACCGCGGTACTGCGCTTGATCAGTGCGGGTCCCTTGAAGGCGCGCCAAGCGTGTAAGGGTGCACCGTGGATCATTTCACGTAGCGCCTTGGATGAACCAAGACTGCGCGCCTGGATCGCATCACCAGTTAAACGTCCAGTTCTCGAAAGCGAGAAGCAGCTAACCTTTAATCTTCAATGACGTACAGAGGAGTGTATTATGTCGCGTGCCCCCGCCGGCCGGTGATGTAAGGCGTTGGGCCACGCCGCTGCCGTACTGCGCTTCACTTGCAGTCACGCCTGGCATGTACGACTTTCGGTATATATTTTTCGCTTAGCGGATCTGGTAGAAATGACCAAGTCGAATTTAGAGGTCGCAGATTCAGTTGCCTTTGGTCTGGGCACCGGTGGAGTTCTAGGATTGATGGTCTAGGTCATCACCAGGCAATATCGGAAGGATGCAAAATGATGAACTTGTTCCACTATGAGAATGAGAGAAGTACGAGAATCGAAGAACTAATCGCGGGAGTAGGAGCCTTTTGTATGGCCATTTTCCTGTTCTCGGGCCTACCGTGGGTGGTGAGGTCAGGCTTGTCGGGAGACCACTCACTTGGGCGCTGGTCGTCCTTTCTCGGGCTGTTGATAGTTGTGGTTGCCATTGGATTGGGGTTACTAATTTGGTCATGGCGCCTTATCTGGAGAAGGCCACGTTCCGACAACGGTCTGATGTCGCCTAAATTTCTGGTTCTTTTCGGCATCACGCTTTCGATCGTTGTCGTGTTCGCAGTATTCGATCAGCCGTCCTTCATCGATGATGCAGTATCAATGTGGCAAATATCGCTTGGTGCGATTGCGCTGGGTTATCTGAGGCATAGAGCAAGGAAGCGTTGATGCCAACAGGACCGCGGAAGTGTCACCGCTATCGCGCAAGATAAGGTGTCGAAACCAGAGATGGCGTCCTACGTGCGACCACATGCATTCTTGTCGTCAGCCCAACGGTTACATGCACCGGACCGTCAACGGCGGGCTTCGCCCGCCTCCATGCGCCGGTGATGTAAGGCGTTAGGCCACATCCATCATTGACAGCTATACTTTGCCGTGAATTGAAATCGATGAGGACACTCCATGAATCTCACCGCAGTCTTTGAAAAAGTCGAGGAAGGGTACATCGCATTTGTGGAAGAGTTGCCGGGCGCGAATACGCAAGGCGAAACTCTAGAGGAAGCAAGGGCTAATCTTGCTGAAGCAGTTGAGCTGGTTCTTGAAGCAAATCGCGTTTTGAGCCAGGAGTCCATTGAAGGTAAGAATGTGATCCGTGAGCCCCTTGTTATTTGGGCTCAATGAAGCGCATTGATCTCGTTCGACATCTACAAGCATTTGGGTGCGTACTGCTTCGTGAAGGTGCAAAGCACTCGGTTTTCATCAATCGAGTCACGCGAAAATCTTCCACGGTGCCTCGACATCGCGAGATCAATGACTTCCTTGCTCGGAAAATCTGTAGAGATTTAGAAGCTCCCGCTCCAGAGTAGGTCACCAGTATGGAAAACCGGAAGCGCCGAGAGACAAATTGATTCTGCATTGCCGAGGTCGCCGTCCGCTGATGCAAGGCGTTGGGCGTCATGAAAATCACCAGTGAACGCAGGAATGAGTACGTGGCGTGGCAAAATCGTGCGCTCTGGTTCTATCTTAGTGCGCGCCTCCTGAATCGACATCAACTATACGCGCCATCGTCCCACTCAGCGGTTATCGCGATTGAACTTTTGCTTAAAGCGACACTTATCTATTGGGATAGTACATTTGACCCGCAAGATGGCGGGCACGCGATCGCCAAACTTCAGCGAATAGTCCACAACAAAGCGCCGGGTTCACGAAACATAGTTGTACCGAGTTATTTTTACGACGAACAGCAATACTTAATGCTGTCACGATATCCGACGCGCGGCAAAGGATTCGTTGTACCCGTCTCTTTTATCGAAGATCTTGACAAAGTTTTTGCTGAGACGATAGTCCTAGCCTGGATTTCCACGGGCCATGTATTGGCTAACAATGGGCGAGGGAAAGTGCAAGGCTTTCCCTCTGAGGGATAAGAAAGGGCGTTAGCGCTGAGTGCGCTCACAGTGTGGTAGATGCGAAAGCTACTTGACTGGATCTTCTGAGCAGCGAGTTTCCCGGTTTTTGGGTGAGTGCCTGGAAAGCCTTTATTCAAGGGGATTTCGAGGAATGGGTGTGTTATTTTTGCAACGTGCGTTGACATGGCATTGTGAATGTAACATTATCGATATGTGGGTATAGGCGCACCAAAGAGCATAACAGATTGCCGTCGCTTCTTCGCGGA
>JANNFC010000404.1:0-3622 GCA_031379405.1 Betaproteobacteria bacterium
TGACACGGCTACCGGACAGCCGCGCCGGTCGGTGAGCAGACCATAGTTCACCTGCAGTTTGCCGCGTTTGCCGTCACGGCTATAGCCAAGCTTGGCCAACGGGCAGCAACACCCTTCGAAATAGCTTGAGGACAGATCGTACAAAGCAACGACATTCTGCCCGTAAACACGACGATGCCGCGGCAAATCGCGTAGGCGACGCGAATCAAAAAGCCGTTGTCATATCTTATCCATTCCACCCGCTTCGTGGCGAGCCTCTAGCCATCGACGGGTTGCGCCGATACTCTGGCCAGAGTTACTACCGTGTTCGGCGCCGGGACAAACCCGCCCTGTGTGTGCCGTGCTGGATGATCGATCCGGCAGCGGCTCAAATGAAGATTGTGTCAGCCCCACGACTTCCTGTGGCCATCCTGCTCGAGCTTCATCGGTTGTGTAAGTCTGTCTTATCTTCCCCGGACGTGACCATTCACGAAGGGGATTGCAATGAAACAGCAGCGGATGCGGCAACCGGAGTTATTCGACCAGATCGCCCAGGGGAGCAGCTCACTGCCCGTGAATCTGCATCAGAGCGTGATTGTTCAGCTCGCTCAACTGATGCGCGTGGTGATCGAATCAATCGACAAGGAACTCGGCGATGAGCAAGATTAGCGCGAGTCATCTGAGCCGTCGGGCCTATGTGTATGTTCGCCAGTCGACGCCCGGTCAAGTGAAGAACCACGTGGAAAGCAAGCAGCTTCAGTACGCTTTGACAGAACGAGCTGCACAACTCGGATGGCATCAAGCCGTGCTCATAGACGATGATCAGGGCCGTAGCGCCTCCGGGATTCATCGTGTCGGCTTCGAAAGGCTGCTGGGCCCGCTGTGCGAAGGCACCGTCGGAGCTATATTCTGTATCGAAGCTTCGCGGCTGGCGCGCAACGGCCGCGACTGGCACACATTGCTGGAATTCTGCAGCATCGTCGACACATTGATCGTCGACGCCAATAGCATCTACGACCCGAAGCAGGCAGATGACCGGGTGCTGTTGGGAATGAAAGGTACGTTCAGTGAGATGGAGTTAACCGCCTTTCGAAGTCGCGCGCAAATGGCAATCCAGCACAAAGCGGCGCGCGGTGACTTGCTGCGTCAAGTGGCCGTGGGTTATGTGCGTGGAGCGAACGACTGCATAGACAAGGATCCGGACCAGCGCGTTCATGATGCGCTCGATTTGGTCTTCCGCAAAATGCGCGAACTCGGCAGCGTTCGGCAAGTCATGCTGTGGATGCGCGGGCAACACATTGAACTGCCCGTAGGCAATTACGCCACGGGCATTCGACAGGTGATTTGGAAGCAAGCCGGCTATGATACGCTTCATCGCATTTTGACTAACCCGATCTTTGGCGGGGCCTATGCCTACGGCAGGACAAAGACCAGGGTACGTATAGAAGACGGCCGCAAGCGCGTGTTGCAAGGCAATCGCCTCGAGCAACGGGACTGGCAGGTTTTGTTGGTCGATCATCACGAAGGCTACATTAGCTGGGATGAATATCAGGCTAACCAGAAGTTGATCGCACAGAATGCGAACATGAAGGGCGCTATGGTACAAGGCGCTGCCAAGCGCGGAGAGGCATTGCTCACAGGACTGCTGCGCTGCGGCCGTTGCGGCAGCAAGCTGCAGGTAGCCTACTCCAGTCGTCACGGCTTTCGCTATGCGTGCCGTGACACGCACGCTACTGGGGGCATTCGCTGCACGAGCTTTGGCGGGTGGCGCGCTGATCAGCTGGTATCACAGGAGGTGCTGCAACGCCTGGCGCCATTCGGTATTCAAGCCTCGCTCGAAGCGGCCGAGCAAATCGCCTGTGCGGGCGATGAGCGGGTTCAGCAGAAGGAATTGGCGCTGGAGCAGGCGCACTATGAAATGGTGCGCGCCCAGCGCAACTACGAAGCGGTGGATCCGCTCAATCGGTTGGTCGCGGCCGAGCTTGAGCGGCGCTGGAACAACGCGATGCAAGCACATTCGCAGGCGCACGCGGAACTCGAAAGCCTTCGCCAGAGATCGGATAGCACGCTAAGCCAGACGGCGCGAGAGGCGTTACACGGATTAGGTACTGATCTGCCACGCTTGTGGTCTCACCCAGCCGCTTCGCCCGATATCAAGAAGAGAATCCTGCGCACCGTATTGACAGAAATCGTCGTCACGAAAGACGACAGCAAGGTTCGCCTTTTGCTTCACTGGCAAGGCGGTGATCATACTGAACTGCAGTATGATAAACCGGGCAAGGGACAGCACCGTTTCATCACTGACAGCAACACGATCGAAATCATGACAAAACTGGCACGGGTGCTGCCAGACGGTGTAATCGCGTCATTGCTTAATCGCATGGGTATGCGTACCGCGCATGACGATACCTGGACTGCGCCGCGCGTTTGTTCACAGCGCAACGATCGAGGCATTGCCGGTTATCGCGAAGCGGACCGACACGCGCGCGGTGAGTTGCTGCTGAGCGAAGTGGCCAGCGCGCTCAACGTTGGCTATGAAACGGCACTGCGACTGATCCGCAAAGGCCTGATTCCCGCCACGCGGGCCTGTGCCGGTGCCCCGTGGGTAATTCGCAAGCAAGATTTGGAAGCATTTCAGAAGGCACAGCCGGCACAAAGTCCGCAAACAGCCAACCCGAATCAATTATCTATTAATCTTCAATGACATAGGAAGGTATGCATTATGTGGTGCGATCCTAGAGCAAGACCTCGAAGCTGGCTTGGAACAGGGTTTCCCAGCGCTGCTTCAGGTGGCTGAACAGTGCCGCTTTGTGGGTCAGCAGCAGATCGAGGCAGCGATACAGGGTGTTGGGTTGCGCCAGCGCTTCGTCTGCGCCAAGCAGGTCAGCCATGGCGCTGCGTTCATACCATTGTCGGTGCAGCCGCCATTCGCTGCCCGGATCGATCAGGCGATACATTGCCAAGGTCTTTAACACCGACAGCAAGTCGGTGCCCTCGCGTGTGCAGCCCAGATGAGGGCGCCAGAATCCGTCCAATTGCAGATCTTCCCACAGCTTCATGCCGAGCCAGCAGGCACCCCACTGCCGAGGGCGCACAAGGCGCATGCCGTCGAGCTTTACCTGCACTACCGCGCAGGACAGTTCGGGAGCTGTGCGGTGTTCGGGAAAGATTGCCATTTGCTGTGGCTGTCCGTCTTCGAGCACGGCGATGCTTTTGCACCACGCGGCGCGTTGTGCGTCGTTGATCTCGCCCAGGTAGAGTACGTGGCGTTGCGCCACGCGCCCGCCCTTCAGACGCCGGTTCTCCACCACGCTCCAGTAGTGATGTATCTTGCCGTCTTTCTTGCGAGGGGTGGCGCGCAAAAACATGCGCGTAGTATTCCGCCCTCACTCACGCTACACAAGGGGCAAGGTCTGCACTACAAGCGAAATGAAAATCGCAACTCAATTACATCAAGGACTTACGCCGGCAAAACGGCGTGAAATCGGGAAAAGCGCGGGTGAGTTGGTGAAGTCGGGGTAAGGCGGGAGTTCGGGCAAATTAAATCGTCGATGGCATATTGTGTATGATATGAGTCTAGTGCCAGCAAGCGTTCGAAATTAATTGAACACTCAATAAGGAGAGGGCAGATGCACATAAAAAC
>JANNFC010000412.1:0-4101 GCA_031379405.1 Betaproteobacteria bacterium
CAAGCACGTCACCAGCCGCTGGGGCGTGCTCGTGCTGATGGTGCTGGAAACAAGGATGCACCGCTTTGCCGAGCTGCGCCGCGCCATCGGCGGCGTCAGCGAACGCATGCTCGCGCAGACGCTGCAGTGGCTCGAAGGCGATGGCCTGGTGCTGCGCATCGCCCACGACGTCGTGCCGCCGCACGTCGAGTACCGGCTCACACCGCTTGGCCGCCAGGCGGCCAAGCGCGTGCGTGGTTTGGCGGACTGGATCGAGGTCAATTTGCCGAAGGTGCTGCAGGCGCGGGAGCGGCCCACGACCAAGGCTTGAATCGGCGGCTCGCTCAATCGCTCACATCTACCGCATTGCTGACGGTGGGGTCGGTGCGATGAACGTTCGCGATGTGCGCTGAGTGAACGATCAGACGCGGGACTTTGTACGTCGCGCGTCGCTGGACGGCCATTTGCGGTCAACGGTGTACGACTGCTTCGGGGCGCCAGACTCTGGCCATTCGGCGATCCTGTCTTACGTGGTCGGCACGATCCATCGGACCTTCAAATCCGCCGTTGGGGAAGCGCCTTCTGTACATACTCATTGAACGACTTCGCAAGCAATTCACGCCTGGATTTCCAGAACGCTTCGGCCCGATCGATCCTCCACAGGTCGCTGTCAGTCGGTATGCATTGGCTATCCAATACGCGACTCTTCAGCTTAGCTAGATACACCTCTGGACCGGCTTGCCCGATTGATTTGTTCACGTCGCCCGCGATGAAGGCCATATTCGCGATGTTGTCAGCGTCCGGCCGGGCGTCCTCTGGGAACTGTGCGCGGGGAAGGATGTGATGCCGATCGACATTACCCTGCAGGAGAACTTTCGAGCCCGTGTAGAAATCGAGAACGCCACGGTTCATGCATGCGATGTACATCGCGAGCAGACCACTTCGATCTGCTAGCGCTCCCGCGAAATCCTTTGGCTCGGCTACGAGCGCCCCTCGCGCCGCTCTCAAATTCGCCAATAGACCACCCACCGGGTCGTTCGTGCGACACGCCCGAAGGTCCTGATCCAGTGCTGTCTCACTCGAACGGCTGTACCGGTGACAAAGCGCAGCAAGGGCAAGCCATCCCGCTAGACCCGTCGAGTCGCGCATCCTCGGGGACACGGTTGCGCACACAGCAATCAAAGGAACGAGAAGCGCGCCGGACCACAGAATACTCATATTGACCAGTCCGAATTCGCTTCGGATGATCCCAATTGCCTGCTCCGTTGCCTTCTCTGTTTCCTTCCACGCAGCGAGTACTTCCCGCCGTTCCAGTTCGTGAAGAGGTGTTCGGTTTCGGCCATCTGGCTTGGCGATGAAGGCACAGGCACGGAACAAGTGCATGACATTCAAACGCTTGAATCCGTGATCGCGCACCTTCTTCAGAAATGGTGCAACCTCATCCGCTATGAGCCCCGAATGACGAGCCGCCACTTGGGCACTCTCGATGTCCTCTTTCTTTAACCGAACCCCGAGTGTGTTGATTCGCGTAAAGGCTGTGACCGCATCGGCGAAGCTATGGTCAACCATTCGGACCACAGGTACTTCGTAATCCAGTATTCCCCGAAGTCGTTCGAACCGTGCTTCGCGCTTGTCGGCATCCCGGCTTCCATCGAGATTGCGCCGAAGCTGGCGGTACCTTTCATCGTCCCAAAGGTCAGCCACGCGGATCCAGTTCGGATCTCTCCGCGTTGCCGCGTTGGATAGCCGAAACTCCTGCTGTTCCGGATGAAACACGACGTCGATATCTTCATCACCGTCCATGGTGCGGGAAAGGGTTATCGCCCTCTGCTGACCATCAATCAGCCAATTCATGGTGGCTGATCGGATTGGCCGAGGATCGCGCCGGCGTGCCCGCGCTTCGTCAGTGCTTTGCCAAAGCAGGAGCGACGAGATGGGAAACCCTCGGTAAAGCGAGTCAATTAGGCGGGCGGCCTTGCCGGGGCGCCAAACGTACTCCCGTTGGAACTCTGGGATCACGATGCGGCCCGCCCGGTAGTCCTCAACGAGCTGCTTGATCTTGAAAGTCTGGTGCTCAAGTCGCGACTCCGTAGCCATCAACCCTCCGTCGATCCATGTCGGTTGGCTATCTTACGTGTAGGTCGGCCACGCATAGACTTCGACGACGGCCGTCCCCGTGTTCACGCTCAGCACACCTGTCACCGTCTCGCCCTCAAGCTGGGTTTTCGGACGTTGAGGTTCGAAGAGTGACTGTTCCCACGCCGAAGCTCTCAATCACGCCTTTGCTTGTGGCCATCTTGGCCGTACCATGCAATCGCAAAACACCTGCGAGGGGTCCGGAGTAATGGCAAAGATATACATCGAAGCGCCCGAGATCGCCCAACGATTGCAAGAAGTACATCTATCCCTCACCAAAGGCAAACGCCGGACAAGCAGATCGATCGTCCTAAGCCGCGAAACCTTCAACAGATCAGCGGGCCGTGACAAGGTCGAGGATCCGGTCTACACCGAGATCGCCCGCCACCTCCGAAAGAGGGGCCTGCATCTTCTCCGCTTCGAGGGGCTGTACGTGCTCATATTGGACGAAACTCTTAACTCGTGGCCAACGCCCACGACACGGCACATGAAGGCCTGGGGCAGCTAGCGCTTACGCGACTTGGCGAATCTGAGCGGCGGCATTGTTGGCGGTAACTGCTTCGATAGGCCCTTCTTTGCGCTGCTGCGCACTAGGTTAGCCTTCCCCGCCATTTCTGCGGCAACGGATGCCTGCCACTCCTCGAAAATCGCCTGGCCCTTGGACCCGTCCGGATCGTCGATCATTCGCTCGGTGCTTGGGTCGTCCTCCGGGTCGTAATCTGCGTCAGGCGCCTCTTCCCAGTTTGGGACCGGACCTAAATATTCAATCTGGTCGAGAAACTCAGAAAGGGTTTCCGGTAGCGGCGGCGGTGGATCCGACCCGATCTCCATGAACGACAGGAGCTCCCGCCAACGTAATTCCTCCGGTGACACCAGCTGCAGCGCGTTGCGGTTGACGACACGAAAGGTTAGGCCCCGTTTGAGGATCACGTCGCCGTCATTTCCCCCGGGGGAAATCAAGGTTCCTATGGGTAGATCCAGCGACGCGACATCGCCCCCGGCAGTGGGAGCATCAGGCCGACTAGTTGAAGTCCAGACATGGCGGGTGCTGGTGACCTCGTCACCGTCCCCGGCGTTATCTATCGTTCGGAGGTAGACCGTAATAGGCTGCTTCAGCGGCTTGAATTTCATGCTGACCCAGTGGGGTGATGTCCGTTAAATCGCTTCCTCCTCGGCGACCCTCATCCTGCATCAATCGCGCCGCTTGCACCATGCGAGGAAGTACGACGAGCGAGTGCGGCAAGAGCGCGTGATGCCGCGAACACTGTGTGTACCCGGCCGAGCTGATCAGATGACGAGCGAGCTGCGCCACCGCGTTGGCTGACCCCGAGGACGCACGAGCTAGCCCGCAAGCCACCCGCGCCGACCGCAATCTGGTACATCCGGCGCGAAGGCTCGAGTGATCGTGATGCGAGTGAAGGAACCGTCACGCGCCGACGCTCAAAGTTCCCTCTGTCGCCGTTGCAGACGTTGGGGTTCTGCAGTTCCACCGCTCCCATTGGGCGGATAGCCCACGCGCTCAGTAGCGGTCTCGCTCCCGCCCATCAATGTCCGTCCGCCGTATACGCCGGCTTCGGTTGCGTGAAATACGCGTGCAGGATCTGATAGACCATCAGATAGTTCTTCTGCTGGAAGCTGGCGTGCGAGATGCCGTTCAACACCGTGAACTGCTTGTCCGCCGACGGCAGGCGGACGAAGAAATCGATCAGGTCCTGCATCGACGCGATGCCGTCGAACTGGCCACGCAGCACGATCGTCGGCACGGTGATCTTGGCCGGGTCGCACACCGGCAGCTTGCTGCACATGTCGATGTAGGTGCCGTTGGGCATCGAGTCGTCGAGCGCAAGGATGGCGTCGGCGAAGGCTTCGACGGTGGCTTTGTCGGCGCAGTCCGGGTGGTCGCGGTTGAAGATCGAATGCACGAAGCCGCGGTCGATCGGGCGCCGCTTGGTGGCGATGAATTCGGGCAGCTTCTTGCGTCGCTGT
>JANNFC010000419.1:0-3627 GCA_031379405.1 Betaproteobacteria bacterium
CGCCACACGTCTAGTGAAACACGGCCGGGTCATCTCCCTGGCGCAACCGCTATCCGCGCGCACGCCGGTCCCGGGTCATCGGGCTTCCATGCTGCACTTCATGGGGCGTGACGGTGGAGATTATGCGGCGGGCGGTAAGAGACCTGGCGGATTTCAATTTGCCGAAGACACGGTGGTGATGCCTTTGCACGTTGGCACGCACATCGATGCACTGTGTCACGCCTGGCATGACGATCAGTTGTACAACGGCTTCTCTTCCAACGGCACGCGCAGCACCACAGGCGCCGCCCATTGCGGCATCGACAAGATGGGGCCCATCGTCACCCGTGGCGTACTGCTGGATGTGACTGAAGGGTCTGGCCAGCCTCTTTCCATGGGCGCCTCGGTCACTCGCGCGGACCTGGAGTCGGCTGCCGCGCGCGCAGGCGTAGACTTGCAATGCGGCGACGTCGTGCTGATACGCACGGGTTGGATCGAGTCGATGCTCTCGAGCCCGCATTACTACGACGGCGAACCCGGTATCGATATCGAAGCGGCACGCTGGCTGGCGGATGCCGGTGTGGCTGTCATCGGCAGCGACAACTACGCAGTAGAAGCGATACCCTTTCCTGCCGGCCAAGTATTTCCCGTGCATCAATTGGTGATTCGCGGATACGGCATCGCTTTGCTCGAAGGGTTGGTGTTGGCGCCGTTGGCACAGGCCGGCGGAACGGAGTTTCTCTTCGTGGCCGCGCCACTGCCCATCGTTGGCGGAACCGGTAGTCCCCTGGTCCCGCTGGCGATCCTCTGAGAGAGTTCTGCCATGTCCGCGCTGAACAGCTGGCTCCAGGACGTTCGGGTTCTGGACCTTTCGCAGTACATACCGGGACCGCTCGCCACATTGCTGCTGGCCGACTTCGGTGCCGACGTACTCAAAATCGAGCCGCCTCTGGGCGATGAAATGCGCAACCTCGGACCGCGCGATAAGTCCGGGCGCCCCATCTTCTACGAGTCCATCAACGCCGGCAAACGCGTGCGACGCATGGACCTCAAGCGAGCGGAAGTGCGAGAGGAATTTCTGCAATTGGCCGACAAGGTCGATGTCCTGATGGAATCCTTTCGCCCAGGCGTCATGACGCGATTGAGACTGGACTACGCCACCGTGTCCGCGCGCAATCCCGGCCTCGTCTATTGCTCGCTGAGCGGCTATGGCGTCGGTGGCCCCTTGGAACAGGCAGCTGGACACGACGCCAATTATCTGGCTCAAGCTGGCGTCCTGCATCGCAACGGCGACGCCGCGCCGATCTACTTCGATCCGCCCATCGCGGACACCACTGGATCGCTGTTCGCCGTCATCGCCATCCAAGGCGCGTTGCGCGCGCGCGACCGCACCGGACGGGGCTGCTTCATCGACATGGCATTGGCCGATGTCGCCGTTCCGTTACAACTCTTTCAAGTCGCCGACTACGGCGCGCGCGGCCATTCCCCCTCGCGCAACGAGACCTATCTCAACGGCGGCGCCGCCCGCTACCGCATCTACCGAACCGCCGACGACAGACACATCGCGCTGGGTGCCTTAGAGGAAAAGTTCTGGCGCTGCTTCTGCGAAACCGCCGGCCGTCCCGAGTGGATTGCTCGCCTCACCGAACCCACGCCGCAGACAAAGCTCATCGCCGATCTGGCCGCGTATTTCACCGAACTCACGTTGGCCACATGCACCGCGCGTTTCGCCGCACCCGACTGCTGCGTGACGGCAGTGCTCACCGTCGGCGAAGCCATGGAATCCAGCTACTGTCACCAACGTGAACTAGTGCGGCGAGGTCTGTCCGGTGAACTGCAGGCATTATTTCCCGCACGGGTAGATGGCGAACCGCCCGCGATTCGTCCGCCAGCGCGGGACGCCTAGAGAATACGGAAACTTGCAAGCCGGCATGTGGCCGATTTACCTTAGAGGACTACAAACATGAACAAGGCGCATGATGAAGTGGCGGTGAGGCTGCTTGGGACATCCTATGAATCTCTGGATGAGCGCACCAAGAAGGTGACCCGTCATCTTGCCTCGCGAAAGCACATCGCAAGAAATACCGAGGCCGAATTCGATGCAAAGGTATCTCTAGGCCAGCGCGCGGCGGATGCTGTGGCGAGCTTCGGAGGATCTTGGACATTCATTGGCCTGTTTGCTGCCATTCTGGTCATCTGGGTGAGTTTGAACTCATTCATTCTCGTCCAACGCCACGCCATCTTTGATCCCTACCCGTATATTCTCCTCAACTTGTTTCTGTCGATGTTGGCCGCCATCCAGGCTCCCATCATCTTGATGTCGCAGAACAGGCAGGGAGAAAAGGACCGGCTCAGTGCCGAACATGACTATGAGGTCAACCTGAAGGCTGAGTTGGAAATCATGCTGCTGCATGAGAAGGTTGATTTGCTCCGAGAAGGACAGTGGGGCGAATTGTTGGCGATTCAGAAGGAGCAGCTCAGGCTATTGGGAAACTTGATTGAGAAGCGGACTGCGGAGGAATAAGGAATCGTAAATAAATAAAGGTATCAACTTATGGGCTTCGGCGGAGTTTCCGCGGTCCATCGCGCCAGTGGATTGTCGCGACGTGCCATTGCCAAAGGGATCCTCGAACTTCAAGAAGGGGCGATGCCCCCAGCAGGTCACGTGCGTCGCCCCGGTGCTGGGCGCAAGCCCATTACCGTTTCCGACCCACTATTGCTGGAAGCCTTGGAAGCGATGATTGACAGCCAAACACGAGGCGATCCGCAGTCGCCATTGCGGTGGATCTGCAAGAGCACACGCACGATTGCGCGGCAACTTGGCCGAAAGAAGCATCCGGTCAGCCATGTGAAGGTCGCCCAGATTCTTCGCGATCTGAACTACAGCTTGCAAAGCAATCGCAAGACCGAAGAAGGTGCGGATCATCCTGATCGCGACGCGCAATTTCGGCACATCAATACCGCGGTGAAGAAATGTCTTGCGCAAGGCGCGCCCGTGATTTCAGTGGATACAAAGAAGAAGGAGATGATCGGCAACTACGACAACGCAGGCCAGCAATGGCTTCCGGCGCGACAGCCAACCAAAGTCCAAGGGCACGACTTCCCCGGTCCAGAAGTTCCGCGTGCCTTTCCATATGGAATCTACGACCTTGGACGAAACGCAGGCTTCGTCAACGTGGGCACCGACCATGACACAGGCGAATTCGCTGTGGCGTCGATTCGGGGATGGTGGCGATCGGAAGGTCGGCGGATCTACCCGAAGGCGACAACGATTCTGATTACAGCGGATGGTGGTGGAAGCAACGGCTCGCGGTTGCGGCTTTGGAAACTGGAGTTGCAGAAGTTGGCCGATCAAACTGGGTTGGCCATTTCAGTATGTCATTTCCCTCCTGGTACCAGCAAGTGGAACAAGGTCGAGCACCGACTCTTCTCCTTCATCACCTCAAACTGGCGTGGAGAGCCGCTGCGGGACTACGAGACAATTGTCAATCTCATCGCCAACACAACAACAGCGAAGGGACTCAAAGTCAAATGCCGACTAGATCGCCGGAAATATCCAACTGGGCGAAAAGTTAGCGATGAAGAAATGCAGCAAGTCAACGTCGAGCGCAATCGGTTTCATGGCGACTGGAACTACGTCATAAGGCC
>JANNFC010000431.1:0-3177 GCA_031379405.1 Betaproteobacteria bacterium
TGTCCAGTTCGAAGCCCAGATGCCGTCGCTCGGCCAGGTACTGCTCGATCCTGGCCTGCAAGGTGATCCGGGCGCTCATGCCGCGCTCCCGGGCCAGGGCAGGGCGACGCCCGCTAAGGCGCCCTGGTCGAGCTTGGCGTAGATGAGCGAGGTGTTCAGGGAGCGGTGGCGCAGGACGTCGGCCACCTCCTTGATCGAACTGCCGCGCGCAATAAGCTGACAAGCCAATGTGTGCCGCAGAGCGTGGACTCGCCCATGTGGGATGCCCGCCCGCGCATAGGCGTCACGCACCACGCGGCGGATGGCGTCAACGCCTATGGGTTGGTCGTGGGGCGCCTGGCGGCGAACGAACAGCGACCGGTCGTTGGTCTGCGGCCGTTCGTAGCGAACGTAAGCTTCCAGCGCTTTGCCGGTCACCGGGGGCAGCGGCAGGATGTCCTGCCGGCGTGACTTGGTGCGCTTGAGAGTAACGGTCCCCATACGCCAGTCGATATCGTCAAGCTGCAGTCGATTGATTTCGATACCGCGCAGGCCAAGATCGAGCGCCAGGCGCACGATGGCATAACCACGACGGGGCGAAGGTAGCGCCGCAGTGAATGACTTCAGCAGCCGTTCCACTTCATCGGTGTTGAGCGAGCGCGGCAACGATGCCAGGCTCCAGTGCGCGGGGGAGGATATGACAGCCAGCAGCGCTTGCACGGCATCGCCGCAACTGGCGCGGTAACGCAGGTAGGCGCGTAGCGCGCTAGCGATGGTGGTCGCGTTGCTGATCGGTGTTACGCGAGGCGCTCTGCGCAGCGATGAAGTCCCGTATGTCTTGGGGTTGCAGCTCACCGATGAGCACCGGGCGATCCGCAAACTTCGAGCGCAGCAGTCGTTCTATGATGCGCACGCGCCCGTGGCGTGTGCCGCGGGCCAGTCCGCGCGCATCGTGCATGTGCGTGTCGTAACGGCGCAGCTCATCGATTATCGGACCGGCAGGTGAAGCACGCTCGGCGATGATATGGCGTTGCCGCAAGACCGCCAGCAACGCGACGAGGGCAGCATGCAGATCACCCGGTATACGCAATGCTGGTGGCGGACAATCGCAGCATGGCAGATGAACACGCAAGAAGAAATCAACACAGTCATCATCAAGCACATGCACTGGGATGTGACTCATCGACATCCAGTGTGCAAAGTGCGCCACTGCCGCCAGGCAGCGACTCGCCGTGCTGGCCGCGTAGCGACCACGCTTCAGACGCGAGATATAAGCCGGAACGTGCGGCGATAACGGGCCCTCGAGTAACCGCACGCGGTTTGTAGGGTGCAACGAAGGAATCTGGGTCATGGGGGTCTCCTGTAGTGGAGACGCCATTGCACCCCAAAGCGCGAAATTATGCGTACTTCATCACGTTACCGCCTACCAATTCCGTGACTACAAAGCGTGGATACTGAACCCTGAGGTGTTCATAACTGGGGAGTTCTCATAATGGCCGTTATGAAAATGTTTTCATAACGGCCAATAGCGGACTTCGATAGCCATGACTTGCCGAGCGAAAAGCCGACGGTCAAATAAGCGTCATCTCGAAAAGGATAAGTTTCAAAATATCGGCGACGGTCGTTGGCGTCGGTTGATCAAGCGCGCTGCGCTCCTGCGAAACGCAAGACGAGAAATCCCACGATGGCGGCGAGCACCGACCCGCTAAAAACACCAAGCTTGACTTGGTGCAGTAGTTCGACAGAAGTGAAGGCCAGACCGCCGATAAATAGGCTCATGGTGAAACCAATGCCGCACAACACCGCAACCCCATAGATCTGCACGGGAGTTGCACCCTCCGGCCATTCCGCCCAGCCGCATTTGACAGCGAGCCACGCGGCGGCTATCACGCCTACTTGTTTGCCGATGAACAATCCAGCGACGATGCCGAGCGGAACCGGGGCAAGCAAGGCACTTATAGAAAGCCCACCAAACGACAATCCTGCATTCGCCAGACCGAACACGGGCAGAATGCAGTAAGCCACCCACGGATGCAGCTTATGCTCTAACCGATGCAGCGGGCTGTCTTCCTCTGTCGCACCCGCACCCCGCAGTGGGATCATGAGCGCCACTGCGACACCCGCAAGCGTGGCATGAACCCCAGAGGCCAGCACGGCGCTCCACACAAACAGTCCGACCATGAGGTAAGGGGCGAGGCTTCTCATGCCGAATCGATTGAAGGCAAACAGGAGCGCCAATCCGGCGGCGGCGAATCCCAAGGCAAGCCCGGAAACCTCCGCTGTGTAGAGCAAAGCGATGAGGACAATCGCGCCAAGGTCGTCAAGGATTGCCAAGGCCGTCAGGAACACCTTGAGCGATGTGGGCACGCGGCTGCCCAAGATGGCGAGGATGCCGAGCGCGAACGCGATATCGGTCGCGGTGGGAACTGCCCAGCCGTCCAGGCTAGCCGAATCATCCGAGTTGAAGACGGCATAGATCAAAGCAGGAACCACCATGCCACCGAGCGCAGCGATGCCGGGTCAGAGAGCGCGCTTGAGGGACGACAATTCCCCAACCAGCAATTCGCGTTTGATTTCCAGCGCGACCAACAGAAAGAAAATCGCCATCAGACCGTCATTGATCCAGACCAGCAGCGAAAGGCTCGCGCCGGCTAAACCAATTTTCGTGGATAGCGCCGCGTGGTAAACCGGGGTCACCGGGGAATTGGCAAGAATCAATGCCAGAACTGCCGCAGCCATGAGCAGAAGACCCGCCGCCGCCTCCAGGCGCAGGAATTCGGAGATAAGCGAGACCGGACGGCGGAGCAGATTGTTCACGTCGTATTATTTTCCTTCTTTTCGTCGATCGTTGCAGAACGCGTAAGTAGCGAAAATCGGCCCTTCATCAAGTGGGTTTTGCCGCCAGGTAACCGAGGGCCAACTGCGGCATGCTGATGTGGCCAGATTGCGAGTTCGCAATGGACTCGCAGGCTACCACCGACGTGAAGAAAGTGTGCGCTGCCAGTGGGAACATTCCGGTTTTCGGCAATTCTGCTCACGCCTTCCGAGTCGGAGGCAACAGGTTAGAAGGGGTCGAGAGATTCGCAGGGAAGGGCATATCCCTGTGCCCACCAAACGAAGAACAGGTTAAAGCCAAGCTCGTGCCGGTCGTAACGAGTTAGAGGCGCGTGGTTGGCTGCCATGAACGCCGTTGTCCTG
>JANNFC010000474.1:0-13188 GCA_031379405.1 Betaproteobacteria bacterium
ATGTGTACAACTCTTATCCCCCGCGCTTGGGGCGGGGGGGAATTGGTGGGGGTTTCCAATGGGGGGCGTAGTGATTTTTACTTACCCCCTTTTGCTCAAGGGCGGGGTCAATACCCCGCCCGCCAAGTCCCCTTTATACCACCGTGGCAGGGGCCTGAGGGCAGGGATGGTCGGCGTCGCCGCATTCGAATTGCACGGTCGAATGGCCAATGCTGAATTGCTCCTTTAGTTCGTGGTGAATGCGCTCCAACAGGGCATCGTCGATGTTTGCATCGGGCTTCACCAAGTGCACGGTCAGGGCCGCTTCCGATGTGCTCATTCCCCAAATGTGCAGATCGTGCACGGCGATTACACCTGGCAGGGAAGCGAGATAGCGCTCCACCGATTCCGGATCGATATTCTTTGGTACGGCGTCCAAGGCCAAGCTCAGCGAATCGCGCAGTAAGCCGGTACTCCCGGCCATGATGATGGTCACGATCAGCAGACTCACCACGGAATCGATCCAATACCATGAGGTTAGGCGCATGATCACTCCGGCGAGCACGACACCCAATGATACCGCGGCGTCGGTCGCCATATGCAGGTAGGCACCCCGCACGATGAGATCGTGCTTTTGCCCCGCTAGGAACATCCAAGCGGTGATGCCATTGATCAGCACGCCCACGGCGGCCACCGCGATCACGACCTCGTCCGCGACAGCGACCACTTGACCGAACCGGCGAATGGCCTCCCATGCGATGCCACCGATCACCACAAACAAAGACAGGGCATTGAACAATGCCACCAGCACCGAGGAGCGGCGCAGGCCATAGGTATGCCGTTTTGTCGGCAACCGACGCGCCAGCACCGTCGCGCCCCAAGCGAGCAGCAACGCCAACACATCGCTCAAGTTGTGACCGGCATCGGCCAGCAGTGCCAGGGACCGCGCCCACAATCCAAATGAGAACTCGATGACGACGAAGGTGAGATTGAGGACTATACCTACGACAAAGACGCGGCCGAAATCCCCGTGTTCATGAGCATGGCCGTGATGATGATGGTGATGATTCTCACGGGGCACGGCGCTGAGTCCCTTTGCCAACGCGGAAAGTTAGAGCCAACGCCGCACTCGGGCTTTGTAGTGCCGATCGAGTATGCTCGCGACCATCGCGACATTGCCGAGAATGGAAGACCACCGCGTCGGAACCCATGCGCGGGGGAAGACCCGACCAAGAGCGGTGCCCAGGAAGAATGCCACCAAGTAGACAATGGGTGGCGGAACCGCCACAGGGCCCGATTCGCCTTTCGATTCACTCGGCTGTGCATTCGCAGGTGGCATGCGTAATTCCTTGGATGGGTGGCGCCAGAGAACAGCAAACAGTTTACTCGCGAGCCTTGCGTGTGGAAACGGTTGTCCGTTCGACGCCGATAAGGATCTCTCCATTACAATGCCGCCCTTGCTGATTCAGCCATGAACGCGTTCAACGGAGAGGAAAATGAATAGCTTAGACATGAAGGGGCGCGCTGCCATCGTCACGGGCGGCGGATCGGGCATCGGTTTGGCCATCGCGCAACGGCTCGCCGCTTCAGGCGCGGCGGTCGCCATTTGGGATATGAACGAACACAGCATAGCGGATGCGGCGAAGACCCTCGCCGGTGCGACTAGAACGCACACGCAAAAAGTCGATGTCACCAAGATCGATCAGGTGGAGGCAGGATTCAAGGCGACACTCGCCGCACTGGGAAAGGTCGATGCGCTGGTGAATTCCGCTGGCGTCGCCGGCAAGAACGCGATGACATGGGAGTATCCCGTGGACGAATGGCTGCGCGTGCACGACATCAATCTGAACGGTACTTTCTACTGCTGCCGCACGGTGACGCCGCACATGATCGCCCATGGCTACGGACGCATCGTCAATATCGCCAGTATCGCCGGCAAGGAAGGCAACCCCACGGCCAGTGCCTACAGCTCATCGAAAGCGGCGGTAATCGGCTTGACCAAATCGCTCGCCAAGGAATTGGCCAAAAACGGCATTACCGTCAATTGCGTCACGCCCGCCGCCGTGAAGACGCCGATTTTCGCGCAAGTATCCCAGCAACACATCGACTTCATGCTGCAGAAAATTCCCATCGGACGTTTTGGATTGGTGGAGGAAATCGCCGCCGCGGTGTCGTGGTTGTGTACAGAGGATTGTTCATTTACCACCGGATCGGCATTAGATCTGTCGGGCGGTCGAGCAACCTACTGACGACAGAGCACATGAAGATTGTGTCATTCGTATCTTTCCCCGCACGCCGGGCGAGGAAGCAAGTTGCGCTCGAGTTCCGGGTGCGAACTTGATTAGGCGAGTTACTTTGCAAGCATGTCAGCAACAAATCGATACCCCTATCAATTCCTCCTGACCTTCGCCACCGACCTACTCACTCGAGCCGGACTCGAACACGAGAAATCTGCTGCCGGCGCTGCAATCGTGGGCGACAAAGCTCGACGTGCCGCTTCCGGCCGCAAGCTAGTGTGACCGCGCGCGCGCAACACCGCAAAGGCGTACTCCTTATGATTGGCGCGACGCTATGTTGGGCGAGCGCTGGCGTATTGGTGCGCAACATGTCCGTCAAGGATAGTTGGGAGATCACCTTTTGGCGCTCGCTGTTCATGATGATCTTCATCGGCGGATTTCTGATTCGCAAGCGGCTTCGCTCCGGGATCTCGCTCAATCTTCGGATCGATCTCACGGGCGTGATTTCCGGAATGTTGTGGGCATCCATGTATGTGTGCTTTCTGGTGGCGCTTGGACGAACCACCGTCGCCAACACGCTAGTGTTGTGTAGTGTCGCACCCTTCTTCGCGGCGCTGGCCGGCAGGCTGTTTCTGCATGAGCACGTTGCGACGCGCACTTGGGTGGCCATGCTCATTTCTTTTGTCGGCATCGCCATCATGTTTGCCGGGTCCATGGGAGGAGGAGCGTGGCTCGGCAACCTAATCGCGATCCTCATCCCCATCGCCTTCGCCATCAATGTGGTCATGCTTCGTCGCATGCAAGCCGGCGCCGACACCACCATCACCTTGCTTCTCGCCGGCATCATGTCGATGCTGGTAACGCTGCCGGTGGCGCTGCCCTTCGAAGTCGATGCCAGAGACTTGCTCCTGCTGGCGATCATGGGATGCATTCAATTAGGACTGGGCTGTTTGCTCATGATCCACGCCACGCCTCGACTGGCGGCGGCGGAGATCGGACTCCTATCGATACTGGAGACCCTATTCGGCACGTTCGCAACCTGGCTATTTGTCGGCGAGCAGCCCGCGATGGCAACGTTGATCGGCGGAGTGGTCGTCATCAGTGCATTGGCGCTGAACGAGTTCATCGGGATGCGGCAGCACTCCTTATCTGCGGCCGAGGAACAGGCGCTGCAATCGGCTTCGGGGCATTGAGAATTGGACAATGTTGGTGGCCGAGTCTTTGCCTGCCTCCTTTGCCGCCGCCCCTCCTCCTCCTCCTCCCCCACCGTCGTGGTGAAATACCTTCCCACCAGCAACGAGAGCCCCAAATGACTACCCATCCAGACGATCTCGCCACCCGCCTTGAAGCGTGCTACGCCGCCGCTGTGCACGACGTACTGCGCGGCATGGGTCACGAGAAGTGTGTGTTGCCGCCCGAAATTCGCCCCCTCGACCCGTCCAAGAAACTAGCAGGCGAGATCTACACCTTCAGCGGTTACATCGACCAAACCCGCGATGCTCACGAAACCTTGGTGGCCTGGACCGGCGTGCTCTCCAAAGCGCCTCCGGGAAAAGTCCTGGTGTGCCAGCCGAACACCTTTGCCGTGGCCCTCATGGGCGAACTTTCCGCCGAAACCCTCAAGTACAAGGGCGTGCGTGGGTACGTTGTCGACGGCCGTTGCAGGGACACCGAATTCATACTGGATCAAGGCTTTCGCGTGTTCTGCAACCTCACCACGCCAGCGGACATCGTGGCGCGCTGGATGCCCGATCGCTTTGGCGAACCGGTCACCATCGGCGAGGTCACCATTTGCACTGGCGACTATCTGCTCGCCGACCGTGACGGCGTGGTAATCATTCCCGGCAAGATTGCCGCAGAGGTCGTCGCCAAAACCGAGGCAGTACTTCAGACCGAAAACAAGGTGCGTACCGCGATCCTGAGCGGCATGGATCCGCAGGAAGCGTACTTAAAGTTCGGTAAGTTCTAAGCCGCGACACATGACAGAAACCGCTCGGCAACGAACAATGACTGTGGCCGCCAAGCTAGCGTCCTATGGCACACTCCTATTGACCGATTAGACTGGACGGTCTAGTCTTCGCCCTTTCCCCGGGGGGGTGCAGTGCCGCAGGGCGTAATGACAACAGCAGACCGTCATCCAAAGGCGGCGGGCAACGGTGCCGACAAGCGTGCGTGCTTGCTGGCCGCCGCTGTCAAAGTCTTCATGGCGCAGGGATATCACGCCAGCATGGACAAGATCGCGGCGCAGGCCAAGGTTGCCAAGCAGACGGTTTACAACCACTTCGACAACAAGGAAAAGCTGTTCGAGGAGGTCATTCGCCACATCGCCGGCACGATCGTGGTGTCGCTGGGCGAACCCGAGGTTTCGGTGAGGACCGCGCTGTTACGCTTTGCCGAGGCCATCCGTGCCCGTACGCTATCCCCCGACGGAATTGGTGTTTACCGAGCCTTGGTGGCCGAAGCCCCGCGCTTCCCATCACTGGCTCGGCTGATTTACAAGACGGGACCGCAAGCTGCCCAGGATGCGCTGGCCGAGTTTCTCGAAAGGCGAATCGCCAGCGGCGAAATTCGCATGACGGATACGCAGTTCGCGGCCCAGATGTTGATGAGCATGTTGACCGGACACGATAGATCTCGTTTGCTTTACGGCATCAAGGCCGGCAAGGCAAACGAGACACAGCAATGCGAACGCATAGTGGATTGTTTCTTGTGCACCTTGGTTCTTAAATAGATAGCGTTAAGTTTGGAGGCTGGAAATGCTACGTAGCTATATCGATTTCATCGTGAAGTTCCGCTGGGTCGTGATCGTTCTGATCGCGGCCGCAACTTGGTTCCTGCACTCGAAAGGCGGAGCCTTGACAGTCATCATCGATCCAAATAACATCGTGCCGAGATCACACCCCTACATCGCCACCACCCTGAAGGTGGAAGAAGTGTTCGGATCGCGCTACGTAGCGGTGATCGGCATCACCGCCAAACAGGGCGACATCTTCCAGCCGGCGATTCTGGAAAAGGTCCAGCGCATCACCAATAAGCTGCGCGAAACGCCCCGCATCGTGAAGACCAACCTTCTATCCATATCCGCCCGACGCGCGAAAGATATTCGCGGTAACGCGGAAGGCATGGAAGTCAAGCAAATGATGGCTGACGTACCGGTCACTCCCGAGCAACTCACTGCGCTCAAGGATGCCCTTCAGCGCAACACCTCCTACATGAATGCCATCGTTTCCAACGATTGGAAAACCACGGTCATTCTCGCCGAGGTGCGCGACAAGAAGAAAACCGATGGACCGGAGGTTAAAGGCGGCTTCACCTTCGTCGCCGACAAGATCAACGCCATCGTGGATGCCGAGCGCGATGCCACGGTGGATGTCATGGTCAGCGGTTATCCGCCCTTCCTCTCCATGTTCGAGCGCTTTGCCGGACGCACGCCCATGTTGATGCTGGCGGCGTTGGTCATCATCGGACTCATCCATTGGGAAGCATTCCGTACCTTGCAAGGATTGATTCTGCCGCTGCTCACACCGCTGGTAGCGGTGGAATGGAGCAAGGGATTCATGGGATTGGCGAACGTACCGCTAGACATCTTCAACATGTCCACGCCAATCCTAATTCTCGCCGTGGGCGCAGGCCACGCGGTGCAGCTATTGAAACGCTACTACGAAGAATACTTACGCCTCGATCCGAATGGCACCTTGAGTAAAGACGATAAACGCAAGGCCAACAAGGTCGCGGTGATCGAATCCATCGTCAAGATCGGCCCCGTCATGATGACGGCCGGTATCGTGGCCGCGTGCGGATTCTTCTCGCTTGCTGTCTTCGACATCATCTCCATTCAAGTTTTCGGAATTTTCTCAGGCATCGGAATTCTGAGCATACTGGTGGTTGAGATGACGCTCATTCCGGCTATGCGCGCCGTACTTCCCCCGCCCGGAAAGCGAGAGCAGCGCATGGAACGCGAGGAACGCTTCTGGGATCGCCTGACCGGCTTCTACGCCAACACCATGTTGGGACCGAATCGTGGTCGTATCTTCATGATTACCGGCGTCATCATCGTCATTGCATGCATCGGGATGAGCCGCCTGTACGTAGAGAGTTCCCTGAAGAAATACTTCGATCCGGATCTGCCGCTGATCAAGGAAGACGCCATGCTCAATCAGCGCATGGCGGGCACCAACAACGTCTACATCCTGATCGAAGGCGATAAGCCGGACGCCATCAAGGACCCTGCCGTCCTCAAGGCCATGGACAAGTTGCAGACGTTCATCATGCAGCAACCGCATATCGGCAAGGTGATGTCACTGGCGGAATTCATCAAGCGCATGAACCAGGCCATGAACAACGACGATCCCGCGTTCTTCAAGATACCCGATAGCCAAGCCACCATCGCCGAATATCTGTTGCTCTATTCCATGTCCGGCGAACCGGGCGATTTCGACACGTATGTGGACTACGACTATCGGCTCGCCAACATGGTGGTCTTCTCCCATAGCGACAGCACCGTGCACATGCTGGCCATGTGGAAAAACGTTCAGGAATTCGTCAAAAAAGAGTTCCCGGCCAACGTCAAAGTCAACATTGGCGGCAGCGTGGCGCAATCCGCGGCCATTACTGAAGTCATCGTGAAAGACAAGATCCTGAACGTTATTCAGATCTCAGGTGTGGTGTTCCTCATCGCGGCCATCGTGTTTCGATCCGTGGTGGCTGGGTTCCTGGTCATTACCCCACTGTTGCTATCGGTGTTGGTGAACATGGGCCTGTTGGGCATCCTGGGTCTGAAACTCAATGTGCCCGTAGCACTCACCTCCGCGCTCGCCATCGGTATCGGCGCCGACTACGCGATCTACATGCTGTTCCGCTTGCGTGAAGAGTTGGCCAAGGGCACCGGGGAGGACGAAGCCTTCCGCAAGGTCCTAGGAACTGCGGGCAAAGCGTGCCTGTTCGTCGCCTCGGCCGTGGCCGGAGGTTACGCTGTACAGGCCCTTTCTCGCGGCTACTACCCGCACACCTGGAATGCCATTTTGATCGGCACCGCGATGTTGGTCAGCGTCACCGCAGCTCTTACCGTGATGCCTGCCTTGGTGTTGAAATTCCGTCCCAAGTTTATTTTCAATGGAGCTAGCCACGTGAAGAAACCCATCCTCGCCCCCGCCGCCATCGCTGTTGCCGGCCTAACCGCCTTGCTGATGGCGGCTGCACCCGAGACCGCGCAGGCCATCGAGCCCATGGACCTCATGGAGAAGAACTTCATCTCCACTAAGTATCAGGACTCCGTCTCCAGCACCACCATGACCTTGACCAACAAGTCAGGTCAGCAACGCGTCCGAAAAACTTTCGGCACCTCCAAGCTGCAAGGCAACGGCATCGACAACATGCGCATGACGCGTTTCAAGGAACCCGCCGATATCAAGGGCACCGTGTCTTTGCTCATTGAACATTCCGAGAAAGACGACGACATTTGGATCTATCTACCCAGCACGAAAAAGGTGCGTCGTCTGATCTCCGGCAACAAGAAAGATAGTTTCGTCGGCACCGATTTTTCCTATGGCGACGTGATCGGCCACAAGCCCAAGGAGTGGAATCACAAAATCGCAAAGGAAGAAAAGATCGATGGTAAGGATTGCTACGTAGTGGAATCCACTCCCATCAATGCCACCATCAAATCCAATAGCGGATACTCCAAGCGCATCAGCTGGATTCAGAAGGACATTTTCGTCACCCTGAAAGCCGATTTCTACGATGAATCCGGCGAGCTATTGAAGGTCGTGACTTACTCAAACTACAAGCTGGCTGACGCCGCCAAGCAGCGCTACCAACCTCTCATCCTCGCTGCGAAGAATGTGCAGACCGAGCATTCAACCGAGATCAAGATCGTTGAGTCCAAGTCCAATACGGGCGTCAAGGACGACTTCTTCACGACGCGGTATATGGAGCAGGAGTGATACGAGGCTGTTCGCTTGGTTGTAAGGGGATCGTATACACCCTGGTACTAGCCGGAACTCTAAGCACAACCATCGCCGCGGCAGCAGACGCGGACGGTGAACCATCCATGGCACCGCCGGAGGAAGCTGCCACCGAGCCCACCGGTCTCAAAGCAAGCATGCGATCGTGGGGCGTCACCGGTTCCGCGCGCGCCGCCTACTGGTCCTCCAATCGGCGTTCGGACGATGAAACCCACATCGGTGTCGGGCAACTCTGGGGCAAGCTGGATCGCAAGCTAAGCAAAGGACTGGGAGTGTTTGCCGAGGGCTACGTCGGCAAGGAAGATATCTTCGGCGACAGGCGCGGCACGAATCGATTGCGCGAAGCCTATGTCGATCTGCGTCACAACGAATGGGACTTTCGAGTAGGCAAGCAGATCGTCGCCTGGGGCCGCACGGACCGCCTGAACCCTACCGACAACCTCACGCCGCGCGACTTCACGCTATTGGACCCGGAGTTCGATGAAGATCGCTTCGGCTCGCTGGCTGCCAAGGGTGTATTCAACTGGGGTTTAGGCAATAGCGTCACAGCCGTGTGGCTTCCGGAATTCCAGTCCAATACCTACGCCTTTACCAACACACCCAGCGTTGCATACAACCATAGCGAACCCAGCAGCGCTCGCCAGTTCGGTATCAAGTACGACGTCTCGGGTGGCACCATCGACTGGTCGGTGTCCTACTACGACGGCTTTGATCTTTCGCCGGATGTGTCGCTAGCGCAGCTAACCCCCAGTGGCCGAATCATCAATCTGCGACACAACCGCATCCAAGTTCTAGGCGCCGATGCCGCCACCACGCAAGGCTCCAATCGCTACGCCGTGGAAGTCGCCTACACCAAGACCGAAGACTCCGGCGGGACCAATCCCGAGATCAAGAATCCGCACTTCTACGGCGTGTTTGGCTTGGAGCATGACTTCACCAACAACCTGAGCGGAATCGTGCAGTACTTCTATCGTCACGTATTTCATTTCCAGTCGCTCGATAGCATCGGCGATCCGGATGTACGCGCCGTGGCGGTCACTCAATACGTGCTCAACGCCCAGTACGACAAGAATCAACACGGACTCAGCGCCCGTATCGCCAAGAAGTGGTTCAACGAAACGGTGGAAGGCGAGTTCGCCGGTTCCAGCCTGCTCAATCGCAAAGGCTTCTTCCTGCGAACCAAACTGACTTACATCTGGAGCGACCACATCAAGCTCATCGCCGGATATGAGTATTACGACGGGGCAGATACGACGTCGTACGGTCGCCAGGAGCACAACAAGGCGCTGTTCGCAGAATTTCGGTACTTCTTTTGAGCGACAGATTCATCAGCCCAAAGTACGAATAACAAGTTGTCGACAAGGCACTTGCGTTGACCTTCGCCAGTGCCCCTCCCCTTCCAAACGGATGCGCTGATTCCCATAGTGGTACGACGATCGGCCGCGAGCCCTGCGGTACACTGAATCGGAATATTTACTCGTCGCACGGTTCATCGAGCATCACCTGTCGTCCATGCACAATCTGTCATCCGGTCCGGAGAAATCGCTGGCATCGCGCCATGTCGTCGAATTGTCGAGCGTACAGTTCGCGTGGAACAGTGGCTCGTCCTCGGTTATCGACATTGACCACCTACACGTCGCCGCGCAAGAACGAGTGTTCCTGCGCGGCGCCAGCGGCAGCGGCAAATCGACGTTGCTGAGTCTGATTGCGGGAATGATCGCTCCGCAGCGCGGGACGGTCACGGTTCTTGGGCAAGACATCAGTGAACTGCCAAGCGCGACGCGAGATCGCTTTCGCGCCGATCACATCGGCTTCATCTTTCAGATGTTCAATCTCATCCCCTACCTTTCCGTGGTAGAGAACGTCTGTCTGCCTGGTGGGTTTTCCCAACGTCGCCGGTCTCGCGCCGAGCATGGTGGCACGAACATGCATGCCGAGGCGGTGAGACTACTCGAACATCTCGACATGGCCAGCCCGGAGTTACTTCGCCGTCCCGTAACGGATTTAAGCGTGGGACAACAGCAGCGCGTGGCGGCAGCGCGCGCGTTGATCGGCGCGCCGGAAATCGTGATCGCCGATGAACCGACTTCAGCGCTGGACACCGACCTTCGCCATGCGTTTCTCGATTTGCTATTTGGCGAATGCACTAGGGCTGATGCGGCGTTGATATTCGTCAGCCACGATGCCGGACTTGCGCCGCGCTTCGACCGCACCATCGCCATCGGCGACATCAATCGCACATCGAATGCGACGAATCGCGCGACGGTCTCGGAGCATGCATGATCCTGTCGCTCGCTATCAAGAGCCTGCGCAATCGACGGTTCACTGCCGGATTGACCGTGTTGTCCATCGCGCTTGCGGTGATGTTGCTACTCGGTGTGGAACGCATTCGCCAGCAATCGCGAGAGAGTTTTACCGCCACGGTGTCAGGCACCGATCTAATCGTCGGTACGCGCAGCAGCCCGGTGCACTTGTTGTTGTATTCGGTGTTCCACATCGGCAACGCGAGCAACAATCTGCGTTGGCAAAGTTATCTCGACATCGCGCAGCGACCCGAGGTGGCATGGGCTATCGCGCTAGCGCTCGGCGATACCCATCGCGGTTTCCGGGTGCTCGGTACGACTTCCGAGTACTTTGAGCATTTCCGTTTCGCCCGCGCTCGCAGCTTGCAATTTTCGCAAGGCAAGCCTTTCCAAAATTCTCGTGACAGCGTGCTCGGCGCCGATGTCGCTCGCTCGCTGGGGTACAAACTGGGCGACTCGATCGTTATCGCGCATGGTGCCGGCGACGTGGCCTTCAGCACGCACGACGATCACCCGTTTCGAGTAGCAGGCATCCTCGCCCGGACCGGCACGCCGGTGGATCGCGCGGTTCATGTAAGCCTCGAAGGATTGGACGCGATCCACTTGCCAGCTCGCGAGCAGCAATACGATCCGCTCGCCGAGGCAACTCGGTCCACAGCCGATGTGCATGAACGGCACACGACGAGAGCTTCCTCTCGTGCCGTCACCGCGTTGCTGATCGGTCTGCGCACACGTGGGGCAGCGCTGGCGATGCAGCGCTACGTAAACGACTATGCCACGGAACCTTTGACGGCCATCTTGCCAGGCCCGACGCTACAGGAAGTGTGGGAAATCCTAGGCGCGGCAGAGAAAACTTTATTCGCGGTGTCCAGTCTAGTGGTTGTGTTGGGTCTCGCCGGCATGTTGGTGGCGCTGCTGACCAGTCTGAGTGAACGCCGTCGTGAGATGGCAGTATTGCGCTCGGTCGGTGCGCGCCCTGCGCACGTGTTCGGTCTGATTCTTGGTGAAGCCGCATTTCTCACCTTGTGCGGCATCGCCCTGGGAATCGGCGCTCTCTACGTGACACTGGTGGCGGGAGGTGCGTGGTTGGAATCCCACTTCGGTTTATTCATCGAACTCGGGTGGCCTTCGACACACGAGTGGGGATTGATGATCCTGGTCGCCGTGGCAGGCGTTCTCATCGGTTTCATTCCCGCGCGCACAATTTACCGCTACTCTCTTGCCGACGGTTTGACCATACGCATCTAACTGGAGGACGTTGCCATGCTGCACACCATCCGCAAATTGCTTGTCCTAAGCTGCGCACTCGCTGCAGTGATTGTCCATGCAGACACCGCGCGCCAGATCATGTGGAAGGATTTGGTGCCCGAGCTGCCGGCGGAAAGTCCCTTTGCCAAGTTGACCAAGGAGCAACTCCTGGCGCTGACCGACATTGCCGCAGTGCGTGATCGCAAAGCCCGCGGTGAGAAAATTCCTCCCATCGAAGCCGAGGACGAACAAGCCACCACGCGCAAGCTCGAGAAGACTGGAGTGGACGTCGATGGATTATTGGCGAAGCGCAAAGAAATAACCGAACAAAGGCGCGTTCGATCGCAAGCGGCGAACGCTCTACTGGAAGGACAAGTGGTACGCATCCCGGGCTATCTTCTGCCATTGGACTTTTCCGGCAAGGAAGTCACGGAATTCTTGTTGGTACCCTGGGTGGGAGCGTGCATTCACACGCCACCTCCACCGCCGAATCAAATCGTGCACGTGAAGCCCGACAAACCCTACGCCAACGCCAGTTTGTACGCGCCGGTCTGGGTCACCGGCCGCATGTCCACCACTGCCAGCAAGAAGTCTCTTTACTTGGTGGATGGCACATCCAATATCGATATCGGCTACACCATGCAGGCAACCGCGGTGGAGCCGTACAAGCAATAGCTATTTGAAGACTGGAAGGGCAAGCGCGGTCGGTGTCTGCCCCGGAATATGCTCATGCGGCGCAGGCTTGTTCATCACTGCGCGCATTTGCAGAGTTTGCACGCCCTCTTCTTCTACAACCACGCGCACCGCCGCCATGACGCGGAACTTTAGTTCCGGTGAATACCAGATGGTCATCGTACTTTTCTCACCCTCGGTGCGGACATTGGCGACGATGAACGTGGTGTTCAATTGCATCCAAGGATTTTTCAGTGCCGCGAACGAGGTCGTAATCATCGACGCCCCGTCGAGTTCGAGACTCACATAAGTCTTGTCGTCGCTGCCACCGTACTTGATCACCTCGACAGCGCGAAACCAGCCGGCACCCAATATGTTAAAGCTCGCCGTTTCTCCGGAAGGTGTTGCACTGACGCGGCGCTCGGCGGTGACCATATCGCCCCGAAGATCGCCTTCTACGCATGCTTGCGCGGCCGTTGCAGCCAAAAGAGCAGCACCAGCAGCGGCTAGCGCCAAGTCACGTACCGAGTATCGATTCGGGATATTCATCTGCGGACCACTTCGTTCTCGTCCTTGAACCCAATGCCCCAATGCGTACCATCGCACAACGGCTTATGTTTGCTGGCCGAGCCGCCGCAACGGCACAGCGCCACCACGGGTTTGATGTCAATACGCATCCCTCGGGAGTCTCTAAGCTCGTCAAGGTTACGTACCAGGTATGGGCCATTCGGCTTGCATTCGATGATGGGTCGTTGGCTCATCTTGGATCTCCTTTCGTGAATCTGC
>JANNFC010000518.1:0-2108 GCA_031379405.1 Betaproteobacteria bacterium
CAAGAGCTTCGCGCCGCCAACCATCTTGCTCGCCTATGGCTATCGCAAGGCCGGGGCCACCAAGCCGTCGAACTTTTAACGCCGGTGTACAACTGGTTTACCGAAGGTTTCGAAACGCCCGATTTGATGGAGGCGAAGGCCCTGTTGGACGATCTCGCATAACACTGTTGGGTTTCGTTTCGCTCAACCCGACCTGCAACAACCCGCCATCACGCCAAGTGCGGTTGCCCCAAATACTCCATAGCTTGCATCTCAATCAATCGGCTTTGGATGCGCGCCACGCCTTGCAGATCGGAAACGGCCTCGAATAAGGTTTCCAGTCCACACTCGGCACAGAGCACAAGCTTCACTCGCCGGTCGTAGAACTCGTCCACCAGCCAGGTAAATCGCCGCAATGCTTCGCGCATGTTGCGCTGAAAGCGCGGGACGCCTTCAATCATCACCGTGTGGTAGCGACGCGCGAGTTCAATATAGTCAGCCGCGCCGCGTGCGGTCTCGCATAGTTTGGAAAAAGCAAACCACGCCGTCCCGTCCCCCACACGCCTGGCGTTGAGCGCGCGCTCATCCACATCGAGTTCCACATCGCACTCGCCCTCGCCACCGGCGATCTCCAGAAACGCGCTGCGCATCTCCTGAGCGGTATGCTCGTTCAATGGCATGTGATAAACGCCCGCTTTCTGCAAGTGACGCAAGCGGTAGTCGCTCGGGCCAGCGAGGGAAACGAAGTCGAGGTGAGTTTTGATAAGCTCGATAGCGCGCAGAAAACGCGCTCGCTGCAATCCGTCGCTGTAGAGCTGATCGGGTGCATCATTGGATGTCGTCACCAATGCCACGCCCTCGTCAAACAGGCCGGATAACAGGCCGCTCAAAATCATGGCATCACCGATGTCGGTCACGTGAAACTCGTCCAGGCAGAGCAGCCTGACATCCTCCGCCAGGCGCCGCGCAATTTCCCGCAGGGGATCTTCCTGTCCCTGCAAAGCCTTGAGCTGCGCGTGCACCTGTTGCATGAAGTGATGAAAATGGATGCGGCGTTTCTTCAGTTCCGCCACGTTCGCGAAGAATGCGTCCATGATGAACGTTTTGCCGCGCCCGACTGGTCCGCAAAGGTAAATGCCGCGCAGGGGCGCGGGACGGCTAAACAGCTTTAATAGCCCCTTCGAGGGACGTCGATTCAGATCCGCCTGCAAACGCTGGAACGCCGCACTCACCGCAAGTTGCGCGCTGTCGAGTTGGTAGCCTCGCGCCTGGGCGAGTTGTTCTAGAGCGCTACGAAAGGATGCGGGACTCACATCGCCCTCCTCGGCGATGAGCTACGTTTATCAGAGATTCAATGTGCGCTTGTCGACCCCGAGCGCCGCTTCGTGCAACGCTTCGGACAAAGTCGGATGCGCGTGAACGATACGCGCGATGTCCTCGCTGCTGGCGCCAAACTCCATCGCCACCACCGCCTCGGATATGAGTTCCGAGGCATAGGGGCCGATAATGTGCACACCGAGAATCCTGTCGGTCTTGGCATCCGCCAGCATCTTGCAGAATCCCGCAGTTTCGCCCAGCGCGCGCGCGCGGCCGCTGGCGATAAAGGGAAACTGTCCGACGCGGTACTGCACACCGTCGGCTTTCAACTGTTGTTCGGTCTTGCCCACCCAGGCGATCTCGGGCGCGGTGTAAATCACCCAGGGGATGGTGTTCATGTCGATGCGCGGATGCTGGCCCGCGATGATCTCGGCCACCATCACGCCTTCTTCGGATGACTTGTGCGCCAGCATTGGCCCGCGCACCACGTCTCCAATGGCAAACACGTTAGGAAGATTGGTGCGATTTTGCTCATCCACCTCCACATAACCCTTGGCGTCGACCTTCAGTCCCACCGTTTCCGCCCCGATAGCCGAAGTGTTGGGTAGGCGTCCGATGGCTACGATCAGGCGATCGAAATCCACGATCTGCGTCTTCGCGTCCTTATCCTGATAGGTGACCTTGACGCCCTTGTCGTTGCGCTGGACTTCGCTGATGCGAACGCCGGTGTGAATCTTCAGATCTAGCGCGCCGTTGAAGATACGAAACGCTTCCTTCGCAACCTGCTCGTCAGCCGCTTGTAGAAAGGCGGG
>JANNFC010000005.1:0-8954 GCA_031379405.1 Betaproteobacteria bacterium
GCTTTTTCGAGACCTTCGGCGATTTCGGTTACGCCATGAAATGCCGCATGGAAACGCTGCGTACCCTCGGGCCGACGATGGCACCCATGAACGCTTGGCTCTTATTGCAGGGGCTCGAGACGTTGCATGTGCGCATGGAGCGCCATGTGCAAAATGCGTTGGCGGTGGCGAACTTTCTCGAATCCCACGCACAGGTGGGCTGGGTGAACTACCCCGGATTGCCCTCTAACAAGTATTACGAACTGGGCAAGAAATATATGCCCAAAGGCGCCGGCGCCATCATGACATTCGGCATCAAGGGCGGACAGGAGGCCGGAGTGAAGTTCATCGAAGGCTGTGAGTTCCTAAGTCACCTCGCCAATGTGGGCGATGCCAAGACCTTGGTGATTCATCCTGCCTCCACCACGCACCGTCAGCTGTCAGAAGATGAGCAGATCAAAGCCGGTGTCACGCCGGATATGATTCGTCTTTCCATTGGTTTGGAAGACATCGACGATATCCTTTGGGATATCGACCAGGCGCTGACAAAAGCCAAATAGGTGGCTGGGGATGGGTGGCGTTTGGACATCCGTCCTGGTTACGCTTTTCGTTCAGATCCTGGTATCGGTAGTGCTGTTTGCGCCACCGGTGCTGGCGCCCGTGGCATCGGTTAAGATCGGGCTTGCAGCGAATACGGTTGGAATCGCGACCGCGCTGCTCTATGTGAGTGCGGCCATTGCGGCGCTCATGTCAAGCGCTGTCATTCCGCGTCATGGCCCATTGCGCACCATTCAATTCAGCTTGTTCATGTGCGGATGCGGCATCATGTTGATGGCTCTTGCCAATCCTTGGGTCGTCGCCTTGGGCGCGCTGGTTATCGGACTGGGCTACGGCATGATGACGCCGTCGAGTTCCGCCATCCTCGCCGATCGTGCGCCGCCAGGACTGCGCGCATTTATCTTCTCGCTGAAGCAGACCGGTGTACCGCTCGGCGGTGCCATCGCCGGTGGTGCGCTCCCGGTGCTGAGCGCGATGTTCGGATGGCGCGCGGCGGCGATCGGGTGCGGCTTGGCGTGCGTGTTGTGTGCGTTGGCGGTGCAACCGTTTCGCGAGAGCTGGGATCAATCCCGTGGCCAGACCACCGCATCGCCATGGCGTTTGGTGGAACCGATTCGTTTTGTATGGCAGCACCAACAGCTCAAAGAGTTGGCGTTGGCGTCCTTCGCGTTCTCCGGCATTCAGATGTGCTTGGGCGCATATCTCGTGGTATTTCTCAACGAACGCGGCGGGCTGACACTTCCTGCGGCCGGCGCCGGTTTGTCCACGGCCATGATCGCCGGCGCCGTTGGGCGTTTGCTGTGGGGCGTGGTGTGCGATCGGGGCGTGCCGCCTCGCCGGCTGTTGGCTCTGCTCTCGGTGGCGATTGCGGTGGCGGCCTTTGCCACGGCGGCTATCCAAGCCTTCTGGCCCTACATGTTGGTGCTGTTCGTGTGCTTTTGCTTTGGCATCACCGCCATCGGATGGAATGGGGTTTACCTTTCCGAGGTGGCGCATCTGGCGAAAGAGAGCAACCCGGCCGCTGCGACGGGTGGATCGCTGTTCCTAACTTACGTCGGAGTGGTTGCCCTGCCGGCTGTGTTCTGGCTGATTGTCGCGCTAACCGACAGTTACGCAGCGGCCTTTTGTGCAAGCGGCCTCATTACGTTGTGGCGGGGCGGCGTATTGTTTCGAACTCAGTCACGCTAAAGGACAAAGGCTCCGTGCAAGCGGACTTGGAGATTTTTCTATCGACAGCCTTTCGACGGCTGACCAATGTGACCGGCCCCATCATGCGGGGACTGATGGCGGATGCCGTCCTGGATCCCGAATTCGGCACTATTTTGCGCGGTGCGGGGGAGGGCTAGGAAGGGGGCAATGGAGGCATCAACCATCCAACCTAGCGCCGCCACTCCTTGAAGCTCTCCAACCTCCCATCGGCGTGCACCGACTCAAGATGGATGCTAAATCCCCACAAGCGCCCAAGGTGGCGCAGCACTTCGTCGGTCTCCTTTTCATGCAGCGGACGGCCGCGATAGAAGTCATGACGTAAGGTCAGCGACCGATCGCCCAGGCGTTCGTAGCGCACCACCTGAATGCTGGGCTGCATATTCTCGCGGCGGTACTGGCTGGACAACATGGTGCGCACGCGGCGATAACCGTGCTCGTCGTGAATGCTGTCCACGGTGTAGTGCGATTCGCCGGTTTGGTCGGCGATGGTGAACAGGCGCAGTTCTCGAATGAGGTGAGGAGACAGATACTGCGCGATGAAGGACTCGTCCTTGAAATTGCGCATGGCGAAGTCCATAGTCTTCAGCCAATCACTTCCGGCGATCTCCGGAAACCATACCTTGTCTTCGTCCGTGGGCGTTTCGCAGATGCGGCGCAAGTCGCGCATCATGGCAAAGCCCAGCGCGTAGGGGTTGATGCCGTGATATCCGGGTTGATCGAATTCTCGCTGCGTAATCACGTTGGTGTGATTGTGCAGAAACTCGAACATGAATGCATCGTCGATCAGACCCTTGTCGTACATCCGCTGAATGATGGTGTAGTGCCAAAAAGTGGCCCAGCCTTCATTCATTACTTTGGTGTGAATCTGCGGATAGAAATATTGCGCCAGTTTGCGCGAGATGCGCACCAGCTCCCTTTGCCATGGCTCGAGCTGCGGCGCGTGCTTTTCCACGAAGTAGAGTAGATTCTCTTCCGGCTCATCCGGGAATCGGCCCCGCTGTCGAACCGAAGCATCCTTTCCCTTCTGTGGAAGCGTGCGCCATAGATCGTTGTAGAGGCGTTGCTCGTAGTTTTCGCGCTCGGTTTTGCGCGCCTCGCGCCGCTTGGCGGAAAGAGCTTGCGGGCGCTTGAATCGATCCACGCCGTAGTTCATTAGCGCGTGGCAGGAATCGAGAATCTCTTCCACTTCCGCGACGCCGTGACGCTCTTCGCATTCCATCACATAGTTGCGGGCGAATATCAGGTAATCCAGGATGGCATCGGCTTGGGTGAATTGACGAAACAGATAATTGCCTTTGAAGAACGAGTTGTGACCGTAACTGGCATGCGCAATTACCAGCGCCTGCATCATCATGGTGTTCTCTTCCATGAGGTACGCGATGCAGGGACTGGAGTTGATGACGATCTCGTAGGCCAGGCCTTGATGGCCTTTGCGATAAGCCCGCTCGTTGCGGATGAATGCTTTGCCAAAGGACCAGTGTGGGTAGCCGATGGGAAGGCCGCTGGAGGCGTAGGCATCGAGCATCTGTTCGGAGCTGATGATCTCGATTTGATTGGGATAGGTGTCGAGTTTGAATTCTGCGGCGGTTTCGGCGATGGCGCGTTCGTAACGCTGGATCAAATCGAAGTCCCATTCGGAGCCGCGGGAGATCACACTCATCGGGAGACCTCTTTTTTGAACAGCTCGCGGAAAACAGGATAGATTTCATTGGCGCGCGTTACCCGAGTCATGGCGAAGTTTTCTTCGCCTTGCCCGATCTCTTCATACTCCGCCCACAGCGGGCTGCGCCGCATGATGTCGTCGGGCACCTCGATGTACGCGAAATAGCGCGCCAACGGCAGCAACTCGGTGCGCAGGAAGCGCGCGCTCTTGCCCGCGTCGGCGCCGAAGGCATCGCCATCAGAAGCTTGCGCACCGTAGATATTCCATTCAGTACGCGGATAGCGCATGGCGCAAATGACCTTCATCAATTCCAGCGCGGAGAGCACCACCGTGCCGCCGCTGCGCCGGTCGTGGAAGAAAGTGTTTTCATCAACCTCTTCGGCTTCGTCGGTGTGGCGGATGAAGACCAGTTCGACGTGCTCGTACTTACGCGTGAGAAACAAGTAGAGCAGCGTAAAGAAGCGCTTTGCCAGGTCCTTCTTCTGCTCATCCATGGAAGCCGAGACATCCATCAGGCAGAACATCACGGCGCGCGCCACAGGCGCGGGCTGTGGTACGCGATGCCGGTAGCGCAGATCCACATCGTCCAGGAATGGAACGATCCGCAATCGGCGTTCGATCTCAGTAATTTCCAGGTTGAGGCCGTTGATGACATCGTGTGAACGCCGATCCTCAAGTGCGAGGGCGAGTGCGGCTTGCGCGCGCTCAAGTTCCTCCGCTAGCGGGCCTCTAAGCGCGATGCGACGCGCGAACGCGGTCTTCATGGTGCGCGGCACCGACATATTGCTTGGTGTGCCTTCCTTGACGTAACCGGCGCGCACCAGCTTTTTCGCGTGCGATTCGGCGAACGTGGTGCGCATCAGATTAGGCAGTTCCAGGTCTTCGAAGAAGATGTTGAGAAACTCCTCGCGCGATAGGGTGAAGACGAAATCATCGACACCCTCGCCTGAACCCGGTTCTCCTGCACCTCCCCCGCCACCGCTTCCACTACTTGGGCGCGCAATGCGATCGCCTGTGACGAACTCCTTATTTCCCGGGTGCACGGCTTCCCAATCGCCGCCCTTGCCGTAGCGAAACTCCGGTTCGGTGATGTCCTTGGCAGGCACCTTTACCTCGCCCCCTTGGATCATGTCTTTGATGTTGCGCTCGGCGACCATATCCTTCACCGCGCCCTTGATATGATCCTTGTAGCGGCGCACAAAGCGCTCGCGATTGACTGCGCTCTTGTTGCGGCCGTTTAGGCGACGATCGATGACGTGAAGCATGGGTTAGGATCGAGTATTCCTAACTCGACTTCTGCACCCTCAAATACCATTCTGAAAGCAGCCTTACCTGCTTCTCCGTGTAGCCCTTCGACACCATGCGATCCACGAAACTGTCGTGCTTCTTCTGGTCATCGGCGGAGGAGCGAGCATTGAAGGAAATAACCGGAAGCAGATCTTCCGTGCTGGAGAACATCTTCTTCTCGATGACCTCACGCAGTTTCTCGTAACTGTTCCACACCGGATTCTTGCCATTGTTATTGGCACGCGCGCGCAGCACGAAGTTGACGACCTCGTTGCGGAAGTCCTTCGGGTTGGCAATGCCGGCGGGTTTCTCGATTTTCTCCAACTCCTTGTTGAGCGCGGCGCGGTCGAACACCTCTCCGGTGTCGGGATCTCGATACTCTTCGTCTTGTAACCAGCAGTCCGAGTAGGTCACGTAGCGATCGAATATGTTCTGGCCGTACTCGGAATAGGATTCGAGATAGGCGGTTTGTATCTCCTTGCCAATGAACTCCGCATAGCGCGGTGACAACCAGCCCTTTATGAACTCCAGATACTTGCGCTTGGTTTCGTCCTGGAAGTCTTCGCGACCGATGCGTTGCTCCAACACATACATGAGGTGCACCGGATTGGCCGCCACTTCGGTTTGGTCGTAGTTGAACACCGCCGACAGCACCTTGAAAGCGAACCGGGTGGAGATCCCGCCCATGCCTTCATCTGGCCCCGAGTAATCGCGATACTCCTGGTAGCTTTTGGCTTTTGGATCGGTGTCTTTGAGGCTTTCGCCGTCGTAGACCCGCATCTTGGAGAAGATGCTGGAATTCTCCGGCTCCTTCAAGCGCGACAACACGGAAAACTGCGCCATCATGTCCAATGTGCCCGGTGCGCAGAACGCGTCGGAAAGCGCACTGTGCTGCAGTAACTTTTTGTAGATCTTGATTTCTTCGGAAACCTGCAAGCAGTAAGGTACCTTCACTATATAGATGCGGTCGAGGAACGCCTCGTTGTGACGGTTGTTGCGGAAGGTCTGCCACTCGGACTCGTTGGAGTGGGCCAGGATGAGGCCGTTGAACGGGATGGCCGAGAAGCCTTCCGTCCCTTTGAAATTTCCTTCCTGGGTGGCCGTCAGCAGCGGGTGCAACATCTTGATGGGCGCCTTGAACATCTCGACGAATTCGAGAAGCCCTTGATTGGCTAGGCATAAGCCGCCGGAATAGCTATAAGCGTCGGGATCGTCCTGGGAAAACTTGTCGAGCTTGCGGATATCCACCTTGCCTACCAAAGAGGAGATATCCTGATTGTTCTCGTCGCCGGGTTCGGTTTTGGCGATGGCGGTTTGGCGCAGAACGGAGGGCTGCACCCGCACCACTTTGAATTGCGCGATATCGCCGCCGAACTCCTGCAAGCGCTTGATTGCCCAGGGTGACATGATGCCCGTCAAATAGCGGCGCGGGATACCGTAGTCAGATTCCAGGACATCCCCGTACTGATCGGGCGCGAATAATCCCAGGGGCGATTCGTTCACCGGAGAACCCTTAAGCGCGTAGATGGGGCGGCGCTCCATCAGTTGCTTAAGCCGTTCCGCGATGGACGATTTGCCGCCGCCCACGGGCCCTAGAAGATAGAGGATCTGCTTGCGCTCTTCCAAACCCTGCGCGGCGTGCTTGAAGAAGGACACGATCTGCGAGATGGCGTCTTCCATGCCGTAGAACTCGGCGAAGGCGGGGTAACGCTTGATGATTCGGTTGGAAAACAGGCGGGACAACCGCTGATCATGTCGGGTGTCGACCAACTCCGGTTCGCCGATGGCTTCGAGCATTCGTTCGGCCGCCGAGGCGTAAGTTTCCGGACTCTTCTTGCAAAGTTCCAGGTACTGCTCGAGGGTCAGCTCCTCGTCTTGCTTTGCGGAGTACTTGGCCTTGTATCCTTCGATTAGCGTCATGAGGATGCGCCTCCTTAGCGACTTGTCCGTGACTTAAGAAATTTCCCTTGTTGTTTTTGACTCCCAGCGGCGTTGCAAGATTCAACGGTTGTTAAATGTCATTCTTTAGGTTTTTACATCGAGTGCTATGCCATTTGGCTATCCCTATGCTTATTTCATTCCAACGCTAGGTGGGTTGAACAAAAAACTCCTCAAGAATCCCCGCCAAGCGCTCGGGGGTGTCGAAGTGCAGCATGTGTCCGGAATCCACGATGCGTTCTTCCTGCAAATGTGCGATCGCGGCGCGCCTTTCGTTCAATTCTCGTTCGCTATCGTCCTGGCCACTCTTGAACCAATCCTTCATCCACTGCCCGTCTCCCCAAACCCACAGGGTGGGTGCCGTAATCTGCTTCCAGCAGGCGATGGCTTCTTCCAAGCGATACAGCACCGCGTGCACGATTTTGTGTCGAGGATCGGAGGCAAGTTCCCATTGTCCGGATGAGGTTTCTTGCGCCCAATGCGGCGCCAGGAAGCGCGCGCGCGCTTCAGTGAGTTTTGGATTGTTCTTCTGCAAGCGATCCACTACCTCTTCCAACGATCGATAGGATTTGAAACTGGGCGGATTGGCCAATTCATCCATCCACTGCGCGAAGCGCTTGGGTGCTTTCTCGGGTGTGGTCCTGGGCAGTCCAAACCCCTCCAGCAATGCGATGCGCTTCACACGATCTGGCCGCGCTCCGGCATACAACCCGAGCGCGTTGCCGCCCATGCTATGTCCCGCAACGTTGACGGGCGCCTCCGGTGAAAGTTCCCGCAGCAGAAAATCCAGATCGGCCAGATAATCCGCGAACCAATAGCCGCTCGGATCCCATGCGGAAAGTCCAAAGCCACGCCAATCGGGCGCAAGTACGTACCAATCCTTGTGCAGCGCGTCGACCAAGAATTGAAAGGAGGCGGACACGTCCATCCAACCGTGCAACAACATCAGCTTGGGCGCGGCGGGGTCCCCCCAAGTTCGCACGTGATAGCGCAAACCGCGCACATCGACAAACAGAGATTGGCTGGGTTTCACTTTCATTCGGAGGCCATCATGGAATTGGTTTCGCGGTTACGCGGGATGGTATCGACGGACAATAGGGCCAGCGCAATCTTGGAGGCCACCCAGGTGTAATCCGAGAGGAGGATAAGCGCGACCATCATCAGCCAGGCGTTTGCGATCTCATTGCGCGGGCTAGCGATGGGTGGTTGCCACCATATGGTTCAAGTTCATTAATGTGGTCTGCCACGGGATCGCCGATACGGCGTGTGGCGCTTTGCACCCCCAGTGGGCGGAAGGCGCTGCGCTTTTCCGCCCTACGATAGTGCCGGGAGTCATTGGATGATTTGGGACGGTTGCTCCTTCGCCTAGCCTGCCGGGAGAGGGTTGGGGTGAGGGGCCGTTGACCGACCGATGCCGTAGAGACATGCGAAAAATTATAGAATTCAGAGAGGGTATAGCTCACACCAGAATCATAACGCATCGATCGTTGGCCACGTAGATCTCCACGCATCTCGGATCATTATGGAATCCAACCCATGAATCCAACCCATGGACACCAAACTCTTCGGCATCAAGAACTGCGACAGAACTGCGACACCATGCAGCGCGCTTTCGCCTGGCTGGGCGATCGTGGAGTGCGCTCCCAGGCCGCTCGCAGCCGGCCACTGCGCACGCCCATCTCGGCCTCAGCCGGTTCGCGTGCATCGAGGCGCCGCGGCCCATCCAGGGCCAGGACATGGTAGAGCGGACGTTCATAGGCGATGAGTCCCACGCGTACCAGATCGCCACGCGCCTGGCTCAGGCGGGCGGGGCTCATCAACACGGCGTGCACCAGCGCGCCATCGGAGTAGTAGCTCAGTTCCCTTTATTCCTCCCCGACAAGATGTCATGCCCGAGTTCTACCAGCCGCCGGGTGCTCCGGGCGATGTCATCTTCTATGCCGCACGGGAAACTACGCCGCATGGAGCGTGGATTGACATCGCCACGCCTCGGGCTTGCCAGCACCCCGTGCGGCATAGTTTCTGCCGGCTAGAGGTTCTTGAGGAACTGAAGCAATTCGTCGGCGGGCCTGAATCGGCCGGGGATCGCATCGATCGGCATCATCTTGGCCAATGCCGCTTCTTTGAGGGCAAGATTGGCGTCCAAGTAGATTTGGGTGGTCTTGATCGATTCGTGGCCCAGCCAGAGAGCGATCACCGATCGATCGACTCCCGCTTGCAGAAGTTCCATCGCCGCGGTGTGTCTCAGCGAATGAGGCGTCACTCGCTTCTGCTTCAAGGAAGGGCAACTCTGCTGAGCAACCGCGATGTGCTTTGCCAG
>JANNFC010000298.1:0-7543 GCA_031379405.1 Betaproteobacteria bacterium
CCAAAGGGGGCTACGTGAAAATCACTTCGCCCCCTTTGGAAACCCCCGAAGTTTGCCCCCGCGCCAAGAGCGCGGGGAATACGAGTTGACGCTTTCCATGCGTGACATCTACGACGGTGTGCCCATCGAAGCTTTGGAGCGTGGGCCCGGCGACGCCTGAGAACATCGATCGCTCGTAGGGATGGGTTTGCGAAGGCGAACCCATCCCTGCGTTACACCTTCAGCGGCTTGTATCGAAGCCGATGCGGCCGAGCACCCTCCTCGCCTAAGCGCTTCTTCTTATCGGCCTCGTACTCCTGATAGTTGCCATTGAAGAAAACGACTTGCGAGTCCCCTTCGAAGGCAAGTATGTGCGTAGCGATGCGATCCAGGAACCAACGATCGTGAGAAATCACCAGCACACAACCGGCGAATTCGAGTAACGCGTCTTCCAACGCGCGCAGCGTTTCCACGTCCAGATCGTTGGACGGTTCATCGAGCAGCAGCACGTTGCCACCGGCGATCAGCGTCTTGGCTAAGTGCAACCGGCCGCGCTCACCGCCGGAAAGATTACCGACGGTTTTCTGCTGATCGGTTCCCTTGAAATTGAATCGGCCGATATAGGCGCGCGAGGGCATTTCGAATTTGCCCACCGTCAGAATATCGGCCCCATCAGAGATCGATTCCCATACGGTTTTCTCATTGGGCAACGAGTCACGCGATTGGTCCACGGAGGCGAGTTTTACCGTTGATCCGATGACCATCTCGCCTGAGTCGGGTTTTTCCTTGCCGTTGATCATGCGGAACAGCGTCGATTTGCCCGCACCGTTGGGACCGATCACGCCGACGATGGCGCCCGCTGGAATCTTGAAGCTCAGGTTGTCGATGAGCAGCCGATCACCATAGCCTTTACTCACGCTCTTGAATTCGATGACGCTATCGCCCAAGCGGTCGGCCACGGGAATGAAAATTTCCTGCGTTTCGTTGCGCTTCTGGTATTCGACGGAACTCAATTCCTCGAAGCGAGCAATACGCGCCTTGGCTTTGGCCTGACGGCCTTTGGGATTCTGCCGCACCCACTCCAACTCTTTCCTGATGGTCTTCTGGCGCGCGGACTCGGAGCTTTCTTCCAGCTTCAGGCGCTCGCCTTTTTGCTCCAGCCAAGAGCTGTAATTGCCCTTCCACGGTATGCCGTAGCCACGATCCAGTTCGAGAATCCATTGCGCCGCATTGTCGAGAAAGTAGCGATCGTGTGTCACCGCCACTACGGTGCCAGGGAAACGGGTGAGAAATTGTTCGAGCCATTCCACCGATTCGGCGTCGAGGTGATTAGTCGGCTCGTCGAGCAGTAACATGTCAGGTTTAGAAAGCAACAGCCGGCACAACGCCACGCGACGCTTTTCTCCACCGGAAAGCGTGGCCACCTTCGCCTCCCATGGTGGTAGCCGAAGTGAATCCGCCGCGATTTCCAGTTGATGCTCCGTATCGCTGCCGGAGGTAGCGATGATGGCTTCGTACTTGGCTTGCTCGGCGGCCAGCGTGTCGAAATCCGCTTCCGGCTCGGCATAGGCGGCGTAAATTTCCTCGAGCTTCTGCTTGGCTTGCATGACTTCGCCCATGCCTTCCTCGATCGCCTCGCGTACGCTGCTCTCGGGGTTGAGTTGCGGTTCCTGGGCAAGGTAACCGACCTTGAGGCCGGGCATCGGCACGGCTTCTCCTTCGATGTCCGTGTCCACGCCCGCCATGATCTTGAGCAGTGTGGATTTGCCTGAACCGTTGAGTCCCAGCACGCCGATCTTGGCGCCGGGGAAAAAGCTAAGGGAGATATCCTTGAGGATCTGACGCTTGGGCGGAACAATCTTGCCCACCCGCATCATGGTGTAAACGTATTGAGCCATGGGATGACGCGTGAATGAAGGATGAAATTGGAAAGCGCGCGATTATGCAGCAGAGCACGGGGGAACGCACGAGGACGGGATAAGCTTGCGAATCCCATCCTACGATGTCGCGGCGGCAACGATTTCCAGTTCAAAATACATGTTGGGCCACACCAGTTCATGGACAAAGCTCAGCATGGATGCAGGCCGCGCGTTGCCGAGGAATTTGGAGCGAATGGGCCGATAGGCCTCGAGATCTGAGCGCCGTGTGAGGTATTGAGTGATCTTAACGATGTCCTCCACGGTCATGTCCGCCGCTTTCAGCATGCGGATGCAACTCTCCCAAGCGAGCGTGGCCTGAGTGGCAAAATCCTCCGGTAACTTGCCTTCGACATCCAACCCTGGGGTGCCGGAAGTCATAAGCCAGCGCGCGCCCACAGGCACCTCGACAGCGTCGCTGTAGGTTCCGATCTTGGCCGCCACGCCGACGTTTCGGGCAATGTTCATTCTAGACTCCTAGCCGAGATTCAGCGAGCGCTGAGTATGCGCCAATCTCAGCAGTGCATGTTTACGCTCCAATCCACCCGCATATCCGGTATCGAAATAGGCGTAGCTAGTCATCAGCCAAACTTAGGGAATTCCATAAATGCATCACCGCGTATGCGCGCCAGGGCCGCCATTGTTCGCTCATCTGCAAAGCAACCTTTGGCGATGTGACGCGGAGCGCTTTCAGTAACGCCAGATCGGAGTGCGGAAAAGCGTCGCGCCAAGCCAAGGCCCGCATGGCGATATATTGGGCGGTCCATTCTCCCACACCTCGAATGGATTTCAGGGTTGCGATGCTGGGTTGTACGGCGGCCTGTGGGCGAAGATCCAGCGTTCCCTGCTCTATGCAACGTGCGATATCAATGATGGCTTGCGCGCGCGTTGCCACTATCCCGAGCTTGGCGATGGTGGATACGCGTCGGCGCGATATGTCTGCCGGTCGAGGAAAAACTGCACTCAGGCCAGGTGCATCGATGGCCTCCCCAAAGGCGGCGGCGAATCGACCGGCCAAGGTGCGCGCAGCACGGACGGTGATTTGCTGGCCGAGAATAGCGCGCACGGCAAGTTCGAATCCGTCCATCGCTCCGGGGACGCGCAAGCCGGGACGGTTTGCTGCGAGAGGACCGAGCGCTGCGTTGATCTTTTCGGGATCGCATTTGGCATCGGTTAGATGCTCGACGCGAGCGATTATCTGCGGCAGCACCGCGAGCAGTGATCGCGAGACACGCAAGCGCAGTGCCGGCCTATCCGTGAAGGGCTGCAATTCGATCCATCCAGCGCGCGCTTGTTCGCCGGTTGAAATCCGCACGGTTCTGCGATAAATGTGATCGTCGACTCGCTCGACACCCTCGATGGCGCGGTCGGCGAGAAAGCGCACGAAGGCGGACCAGTCGTAAGGAGGAACGTAGGTGAGTTCTGTCGTAGCGTGCGTAAGGCTCATTGCCACATGCTCCCTACAGGGCGCGCTGGCGTAGCACGGTGCATGCAATGCACCCTACGCTCTGATGCAACACCCCTCACCCCTACCCTCTCCTCGTGGGCGGGGCGAGGGGGTACGCTGTGGCGAGGGATACAGAGAGGGAATCGGAGGCACTGGCCAAATGCTGGCGCACGTGTTCGTACATCACTACGGCAGCCGCGGCGCCGACGTTTAGGGATTCGGTGTGCTTGCTCATTGGAATGCGACAGCGATGTGAGGCCACAGATAGCAATGGTGCGGACAATCCGAGACCTTCGGCACCGATCAGTACAGCCAGAGGCGAGGGCAACGCTAGGTCATACAAACTACGGGGAGTGTGTGGATCGCAGGCGATGGAGATGCCCGGGAACTGCTCGAGGACATCCTCCAAAATAGCATCTTCCGAGATGCAAAGGCCGAACTGCGCGCCCATGCCACCACGCAGACACTTCGGTGACCAGGGATCCGCACAACCGGCGGAAAGGTAGATTTGGAGAAATCCCGCAGCCAACGCGGTGCGCAGCATGGAGCCCATGTTGCCTGGATCCTGAATCCCTTCCAGAAGCAGACAGTTGACCGCGACCATAGGATCCGAGATAGGAACAGGAATCAATGCCACGATGCCCGCGGGTGTTTCGGAAGGGCTGATGGCCTTGAAGAGTGCGTCTTCCACCATAACGAACTGCGCATCGCCGGCGCGCTCGACAAGCGCGCGAATCTCTGGCAACTCGAATTTGGAGCGCGCCACTGCGATCTGCATGGGTGCGGAGGGTCGACGATTCAGATAGGCTGACACCAAATGTGGCCCATCCAGCAATGTTTCCCGCGCTTCGCGCCGGGCCGCGGAGGACGCGAGAAGTCGGCGAATATGCTTGAGAAAAGAATTGTCTCGGGAGGCGATTAGCTGCATGGCCCAAGTCTATCAGGCCGCGTCGCCCCCACCAAAACTCAAATGACCGGCGCCGGTACCTTTGCCTTTTTCACTGGCGCGACGGTGCGCTCGAGTGCGCGCCCTGCCGCGATCCCGACGCGCTTGAACAGGCCGTAGCGCACCGCATCGAGATCACGGCCTGCACGGCCCGCATCGGCGAAGACCAGGTACTTCGGTCTGCCGTTAAGGTGCAGTGATAGGGCGAAGAAGTCACGGTTTGCCAGCCGTCCCGCCAGAGCAGTCGGCGCCAGCGCGAGTAGTTTCGGGCGCGAGGCTTTGGTCGCCCACACGCCTTGCTGGCGCTGCATCACGTGCGCAAACAGATGGCGCGATTCGAGATCGAAAATCAGCTCATTGGGCGATAAACCGGAATCTGCCAACAACACATGCTTGGGCTCCACCCGTTTGTTGAGCAAATTCGCCTCGCCCCACCAGATACGTCGCAGGCCGAGACCTTTGGATAGAGCGAAGAATACTGAAGCGACCACGTTCTGCCGTTCGCAGTACTGAGGTTGCGACCCGAGCAGTTGATCGACCACCAGTTCGACGATGTCGGCTTGCGGCTCTCCCAGTACGGGAGTGGCCTCTTCCTCCTCCGGCCAATTGCCCGGCAGTATCGGCAGCCATGCGAGCGCGGGCCGCACGCCGAAATTCTTCCAGTTGCGTGCGGCGTGGATACCCGCCCAGCGAATTCTGTCGCCAACCTGATCGGCTTGGCTTCCCACCACTTTCTGAATGTGCGCAAAGTCGTCCGGTAGGGCTGCATCATACCAACCGTGCGCGGAATGGCGGGCCAATGCCACGGATAGCGTGACGCTCAACACACGCGGATTGTCGGCGTGGTGGTCGTCGAGCAATTGTTGAAACAGTTTCGGCAAGTTCCATTCGCGCGCCAATGCCAATTCAAGGTCTACAAGTGTGCATCCCAGGGCCAAGCGTTGTGCGGAGGCGCTGCGCAGACCGGGCACGTGCGCAACCATGTGCTCCAACTGCATGGCCACCTTGGGTGCAGTGGACCACAACAGAAGTTCCGCGAGATCATGCAATAAGGCACTGATGACGATCTCATCGACTTCGACGTCGAAGCGTAATCCCGCGATGGCGCGTGCGTAGTGCGAAGCGTGATAGGCACGGCTCATCACACCCAGCACGCCGTTGAGTGCGATGGGGTAAGACCTCAGCACATCCTCGATGGGTTTTAGATCGGTGCAGTGCGCAAAGAAACTCTTCAGACCGAACATCATCAACACGTGCTCGATGGTGGTGATCTCGGCCAACTGGCGTGCGGTAACTTGCGACTGGGAGTAGCGCAGCACGCGCAGCGTCATCAATGGATCTTGCAGTACGACGGCGGAAACTTCGCGCGCGGTGATGGTGTCCTCGCGGCGTTTGAGTTCCGCGAGGCTCATGATGGTCTTGCGCAGAACGGGCAGATTACTGCCCGAAAGGGATTGGACCCAGTCGTTAACGGAAAGCATGCAGTCCCTGCGAGCCTTTCATCTTACATGCGCCAGAGATACAGTCTGCGCTTGATAGGGCCGGGCACCGTGAGAATTTCTTTCGGCGTCACGCCCACCACGGGGAAGGAGTTGCTGATGAACAGCGTACCCGGGCGCATTTCGCGCTGCACTTTTTCCCAGAGTTCGCTCATGGGGACTGGCGATAAAAAGGCATAAACCACGTCGTATTGAGACAGGTCAACGCTCCAGAAATCCTTCCAATTGACGCGGCAGTTCTTGCGCATGGCCAGACGAACGCGACTGATCCAATAGGGAATAGGAGCGAGCTCCACACCTTCGCAAACCATACCCGGAACTCGCCGGGTAACGTGTGCCAGCACACTGCCCGATCCGCTGCCAAGATCAAGAAAGCGCTGCCCTCGTTCTCTTACACTTTCTCTTTCGAGAACTTCCGCCACCATCTTGCATCCCGCACTACTGGTCAAGTACAACGGAACCTGTGTTCGATAGGTGCTCCAGTAAATCAGTCCTAAGGCGATGAAGGCCGCCGCCGACCATTCCGGCGCGAAGGAGGACCCAGTACATAGCCACGCCGAGGGTACGAATAGCACGTTGATCGGTATCCACCACAAGGCCAATCCCATGGCGCGCCCCACCAGTGCCGCCACTACGCCGTTGCACAGAGTCGCCCCCAATTCGCTCCAGCCGTCCGGTACGGGCAACATCCACAGCAGCAGTAACGTCACACAGGCGCCCACCCCTTGCGCGCCCATGGCGAGCACGATAGGCGGAATCGTAGGCTGGGGTTTGGTCCTTCCACTATCGGTTTCTTCAGTGCGACTTGGGAGGCTCAGCGGAGATGCCATTCGCTAACTCCGGTTTTGCTGCCTCCGCTTGCTTCGCTTCCTTGGGATGCGTGATGTCATCCACACTCTTGACATTGTTCGCGTCCACCACACCCCCATCGTTGGCGGCGGATTCTTCCGTCTTCTTGTTCATCACGATCAAACTAACTCTCCGATTGATGGGATTGGAAGGGTCGTGCGGATCCAATAGCGCGGACGACGACAGTCCGATCACCCGCACGATACGACTCTCTTCCATTCCGCCCGCGAGCAACTCGCGCCGCACCGAGTTGGCGCGATCGGCCGACAATTCCCAGTTGCTATAGCCGCGATCACCGGCGGAGTAACCTATGCCATCGGTGTGACCCGACACGCTGATGCGGTTGGGCACATCATTCAAGAACTTTCCGATCTCCCGGACGAGGGTTTGGGTGTAAGGTTGCAGGTGTGCGCTTCCAGATGCGAACATGGGGCGGCTATGCTTATCGACAATCTGAATGCGCAGTCCTTCCGTAGTGATGTCGATCAGCAGCTGGCTCTTGAACTGATTCAATACGGGATTGGCGTCGAGCGCCGCCTCCATCTTGTCGTAGAGCTCCTTGAGTACCTTCTTTTCCCTGGCGGCGATTTGGGATTCGATATCGCCTTCGTCCGAGACCTCGCGGCCAGAAGCCTTGAGCCCGCGTTTTTGCTGACCCGTGGTGCGTGTCAGATCGGTGCCGCCGCCCTTGATGACGCTGGTGGCATCGCCCGAGCCGCTGCCGCCCATCATGGAAACCTTCAGCGGATTCTTGAAGTAGGCGGAAATTCCTTCGCGATCGGCCTTGGTGGTGGAACCCAACAACCACATCAAGAGGAAGAAGGCCATCATGGCGGTCACGAAGTCGGCGTATGCAATTTTCCACGCGCCGCCGTGAGCGCCGCCGCCGCCCTTCTTGATGCGCTTG
>JANNFC010000632.1:0-3233 GCA_031379405.1 Betaproteobacteria bacterium
ACCGGTAATGTGGAGTGTTGCGACGCGTCGACGTGCGACCTGAGAGGAATGGCCGCACTTTTCTTGAATATAAGGTACGCCTTAGCGAGATCGGATTGCGTAGCGCGTCGCAATCCTGAGCAGAGAAGCCTTGGGAAACGAGACCAAGCACGAAAAAAATGAGCCTAGCTTTGGCGGGCCGAGAGGCATGGGCAGCGACTTGACGGCAGCCAGATCAAAGTCCTAGAAAGAGCCCGAAGATCTAACGTGCTACGTCAAATTTTGCCCGATGGGACGACATGAATCGAGCGCAATAGCGCACGATCATAGAGGCTTGAACCCTACATTTAAGAATCCCAACGGCTGCTATTTTCTGTTGTTCGATCGAGTCGACGAACGGCAGGAATGAGTCGCTATGGAGAGAAGTACAACACTTCTGATTTATATCTTTCGATATATTGCCGCTTGCCGAACGATCACGCTATAGTTCTGGCAGCCTAGCAATAAAGTATATCAAGATACCGACGGAAATCTCATCGGTTCATCAACTGATCCCGCAGACAAATTGAACAATTCATCATGAAGAATCCGTTGCTATTGTCGACCTTTGCCGCTGCACTACTGACCGCTAGTGGTGCGACGCTCCCCGAAAGCACTAACGCGCCAGGGATAACGGATACCGAAATCAAGATCGGGCAGACCATGCCATACAGCGGCCCAGCTTCTGCGCTCAGCAATGCAGGCCGTGCGCATGCGGCCTATTTCAACATGGTCAATGACCAAGGCGGAATTAGTGGCCGCAAGATACGGCTCATAAGCCTCGACGACGCTTACAACCCAGCCAGGACCGTGGAGCAAACCCGCAAGCTGGTGGAGGATGAAGGGGTTGCGCTCATTTTCGGTTCGCTCGGCACTGCCCCGAATATCGCGATCCACAAGTACCTCAACGCCAAGAAGGTGCCTCAACTTTTTATCTCTTCCGTCAGCAGCCGGTGGAATGATTCGGCTCGTTTTCCCTGGACCATGATGGGTCCCCGGCCAAGCTTTGAAAAGGAAGGGCGCAGTTACGCCAAGTACATTTTGAGCACACATCCAAACGCCAAAATCGGGGTGCTATACCAGAACGACGAACAGGGTAAGGATTACCTGCGCGGACTGCGAGAAGGACTCGGGTCGCGTTTTGGGGCGTTGCTCATCAACGAGCAGTCTTATGAATTAACAGACTCGACGGTGGATTCCCAACTCGTCACGCTCAAGGCTAGCGGGGCGGACGTACTACTGAATTTTTCTACTCCAAAGTTCGGGGCGCAGGCCATTCGAAAGGTTTTCGACATGGGATGGAAACCACTGCACATCGTGGGATTCCCGGCCTCCGCGATCAAAGCTGTCCTACAACCAGCGGGGCTCGAGAAATCTGTGGGACTCATCTCATCTTTCGTATCGAAAGACCCGGCCGATCCGCAGTGGCAGGACGATCCCGCAACGAAGGACTACCTTGCGTGGATGAGAAAGTACTATCCGGAGGGGGACCCCAATGATTGGGGGAATGTGCTTGGCTACGGCAATGCACAACTGCTCGTACAAGTCCTAACGCGCTGTCGGAACGATCTGAGTCGTGAGAACATCATGAAGCAGGCGGCCAGCATCACCAACCTCGAACTTCCCATGTTTCTGCCCGGCATACTGGTCAACACCAGCGCGACGGATTACATGCCCGTGAAGCAAATGCAACTTGCGCGATTCGACGGCAAACGCTGGGTCCGATTTGGCGGCCTCGTCGGGAGTCCTGAGGCGCAACAATGAGCAACCTCACGAATGCTCCGCTTATCGATGAACATCGCGGTCTGTCTGAGGGAGCAACCCGTTTACGCCACCTCATACTGGGTCACATTGTCTCGCGCGCCGTGCACGTCGCGGCCGAACTGAATCTCGCCCATCATCTCAAGGAGGGAAGCAAAGATAGCGCTGAGCTAGCAACCCTCTGCGGCACTCACGCCCCAACCCTTTCTCGACTGATGCGAATGTTAGTAAGCATTGGCGTGTTTGCCGAACGCGGCGGTCGCTTCTCAAACAACGACATCTCAGAGCTATTGCGAAGCGATGTTCCGCAATCGATGCGCGCATGGGCGCGCATGTTTGGGGCGGACTTCAAATGGTCGGTAGTCCAGGAATTGTTGCATAGCGTTCGGACCGGAGAATGTGCATTCGAGCACGTTTTTGGGGAAGAACAATTCAACTACCTAACGCACCACCCCGAGGAGGCAAAGCTCTTCGACGAAGGAATGGTGAGTGGATCTGAACTCATCAATCGCGCCATTGTCGATGCCTATGACTTTTCGGGTATTGCCACGCTGATCGATATCGCGGGTGGCTATGGGAGCACCCTATGCTCCATTCTCGCAAAGCATCCAAATCTAAAGGGGACGCTTTTCGACCTGCCTCACGTGGTCACCAAAGCCGAGGGGTTCATAGCATCAAAAGGACTCCGAGATCGGTGCACTTTGGCGGGCGGGAGCTTCCTGCAAAATGTACCCAAAGGGGCCGATGCCTACTTCATGAAGCACATTATTCATGATTGGGACGACGAGCGTTGTCTACAGATACTTCGTAACTGTCACGCCGCAATGCCTGCCCACGCGAAACTCTTGGTGTGCGAGAAAGTGCTGTCTGAGGATAACGACGCCTCCTTTACGCGAATTTTAGATCTGGTGATGCTGCTCAACACTGCGGGTGGACGCGAGCGGACGGAACCTGAGTATCGGACGCTACTCGAGCAAGCTGGTTTTCGCATGACGCGCGCCATCCCGACCAAGGTTGAGAATTGGATTCTCGAAGCAGAGAAGGCGTGACCAGTTGTTGACGCCTATCGATGCAACACCTCGCGGTGAAGGAGAGCATCAACATGTACCGACTGGTCGTAACCTTGTCGTTGATTGCACTGCTGCCCTTGCAACTGTCGAGCAGCGCCATTGCGAATACCTATCCTTCCAAGCCGATCAAGCTCATCATGCCGGCGGGAGCGGGAACCCCTCCGGATGTTCGCGCCCGCTGGCTGGCCGAAAAGCTCTATGGGGCTCTTGGTCAGCGAGTTATTGTTGAGAACAAACCAGGTGCCGGCGGCATTGTCGGAGCGTCGGCAGCGGCCAAGAGCGCACCGGACGGCTATACGTTGCTGGGAGTGACCCAGGGTACGCTCGCCTTCAACCCTCACTTGTATGCAAACCCCGGTTATGATGCACTGAAGGACTTCGCGC
>JANNFC010000041.1:0-22212 GCA_031379405.1 Betaproteobacteria bacterium
GAAGCCAAACGACTCGGGATTACGAAGTCCGATATCGCCACCGAGTCGCCGAGAAAGGCGTTACCTTCCGTCGCGCTGGCGCCGGCGATGAACACAGTGGGTGTGTCCACAACGACTGCCACCTGCTCCCAGTTGCGAGCCTGCAGACCGAAGCTCGTGAATGTGAAGGTAGGGCCGCTCGCGCTGTTGGGGTTAGCGTTGGCAGTGAGGAACGCCCGGTAGGCCTGCAATTCCGCTTGTACCGTTGGACTGGCAAACTGTTGAGCGGTGTAGAGCAGACGCAGGGTATCGGTGCCGAGGCCGCCGTCGTAGACGTCCTGGTGGCCAGCGTTTTTCCGCAGGACGATAAATGCCAATATCGTTGCGCATTCCCCCAATCACGGTGTCAGCGCCCACGCCTCCATTCAAGACAGTTTCGAAAGCGACGAACTCGCGTTGCGCGTGGATCACGCGCATGTGCCGATCTATCCCGCCTGGCGGTTCGCAGCTATGTACGTCAGGCGGCGTCGCTCGTGACAAACAACTGATCTCTTGCCACCTCGGTGATGGCGACGACACAGGGGTGCGTTACGCGCCGCTCAACGGAGATCGCGAAGAACTCCTCGACGATTTCCAGCGTTCGGCCCAGCGTTTTCACTCTGTACTGCGTTTCGATTTCGGATTCAAGTACGGTCGGTCCGATGAACACTCCCGCGCCACGCTGCCCGAAGGCCTTCATAAGCGCGCTGTCGTCGAACTCGCCGACCACCCGGGGCCGGAGTTCATTCGCCTCGCACCACCGATCCAAGCGCAATCTCACTGCCGCGTCCACGCTTTGAACCAGCATCGGCGCGCCGTCCAGGCAGGCGGGAAATTTTTTCTTGAGGCTCTTGAGGAGCTGGGCGGTTGCGAAAAAACTCACCCCGCATGCTCCGAGCCGGTGGTTGTATGCGCGCACGCTCACCGAGGACGGGATCGGCGCACCGGCAATCACCAGGTCGAGCCGATGCGCGGCGAGTTCCACGAGCAGGCTGTCGAGCTTCCATTCCCGGCATACGATGCGCACTGGCGTGGGCAGGCGGGTTGCCGGTTCGATCAGGCGATAGGCGATCGTCTTCGAGATGGCGTCGGCAATGCCGACCCGGAACTCGACCGGACGGCCACCGGCCGGGTAGTTCCGCAGGGACTCCTCCAGCTCGGATCCAAGAGTGAAGATGTCTTTCGCGTAGCCAAGGGCGAGCCGCCCCGCGTCTGTCAGTTCGAGGGTGCGGCCGCTCTTGGCGAATAGAGGCGTTCCCAAGTCATCCTCCAGCAGCCCGATTTGCCCGCTGATGGTCTGCGGTGTCAGGTGCAGCTGCTCGCTCGCTCGCGCGACGCCTCCCGCCTCGGCGACCCGCCAGAAGTAGTACAGGTGCTTGAAGTTCATCTCACCATTCCTTCGGTTTATTCGAATAATAGTGCATGATAAATCGAGTTTACACGAGGCCACTGCGTCTCTACACTCGTTGCCGTAGTGCATCGCCCGATAAGGAGGCGCCGAGCATGCGAGTCGACAGTCAGAGCCAAGGGTTTTCGCTCACCGCGCCGCTTCTGGATCACACCCAGCGGCGGCTGCGCTTCACGCTGACTCGAAGCGGCGACCGAATCAGGCGAGCGAAGGTCCGGTTGGGCGATATGAACGGGCCGCGCGGTGGCGAAGACAAAGTCTGCAAGATACAGGTGTACCTGACGCATGCGCCGCCCGTACTTCGAGGAGGCCGGCGCCGATCTGTACGCGGTGATCGCCCGGGGGCGGCAGAGCACACCGGCCGCAACGTAACCAGGCACCTAGAGCGACTGCTCATGACCCATCCGCCGCTCCTGGAGCGCGTCGCGGTGCTGCGCCGGTCCGAATAACCGGAAGTTGCGAGGAGCCGGGAATTGGAACTCTTCTCCGCCGGGTTTTTCTCCGCCCTGTTCGCGATCATCGTCATTGATCTCGTCCTGGCGGGCGATAACGCGATCGTGATTGCGCTGGCCGCACGCAACCTGCCCAAACACTTGCAGAAGCGGGCGATCGCCTGGGGCGCGATCGGCGCAATCGTGGTGCGCATCCTAGCGACGGTTGTCGTGGTCTGGCTGCTCAGAATCCCAGGCCTGCGGATCGTTGGCGGCGCGCTGCTGATCTTTATCGCCTACAAGCTGCTGCTGCCCGAGGAGACCAGGCATGGTGAGGGGAAGATCAATGCAGCGAATAGCTTCTGGGGCGCCATGTGGACGATCGTGGTTGCCGACATGGTGATGGGCCTCGACAACGTTCTCGCCGTGGCGGGTGCGGCGCACGGCAATTACCTGCTGGTCGTGCTCGGTTTGCTGATCAGCATCCCGATCGTGGTTTGGGGCAGCAGCCTGTTGCTTAGGTTCGTGGAACGCTTTCCCGCAATTATCTATCTCGGAGCCAGTGTCCTCACCTGGACCGGGGCGAAGATGATCACCACGGAGCCCCACCTTGCGGAAGCCTTCGCCGCCTACCGGTTCACGGTTCCACTCACGTTTGCGGTGATCGTGTTCGGTGTCTTGTGGATGGGATTCGCTGGGAATCACCGCAGGCTCGAATCTAGGATCAGTGCCCGGCTTGCATTTTTTGCGAAGCAGCGGGAAACGCAGCAAGCGAATCCCATTTCATTCGAAGGAGAAAGCGCCATGTCGAAAATACTCGTTCCGGTTGATGGTTCCCGTAACTCGCACTATGCGGTGAGGCACGCCGCCAACGAATTTCTGAAGGACCCCATGATGGAGATCCACGTGCTGAACGTGCAAGCGCCGTTCTCCAGACGCATCTCGCAATTCTCAAGCAAGAGGAATCGCGAAGCCTTTCACCGCGAAGAGGCGGAAAAGGTGCTAAAGCCGATTCGGCTATTGCTGGAGTCCCACGGCGTGCCGTACTTCGTTCACGTCGAGGTCGGGCCCAAGGCGCAGACGATCGTGGATAGAGCGCGCAGTCTGCAGTGCGATCATATTTTGATGAGCACTGCGCGCAAGAACTCGTTGACGCGGATGATCGAGGATTCCGTCACCAACGAGGTGCTTGAGCTGACCACGGTGCCGGTGCAGATAATCGCTGGCGATGCGATCTCGCCTTGGGAGCGTTACGGCGTTCCTGCCGCCGGCCTGGGCACAGCGGTGGGGCTCGTCCTGCTCGCTGCCGACTGATGAGAATTGAGCCAGATGATCGTGCGGTGGGCATTGTGGCGCTCATGGTTTCCAGGCACGTGCGGCATTCGCCCGTGGTGGCGGACTGGAAATTAGTCGGCCTGGTGAGCGTCCACGGCTTGCTCCGCCTGCGTCTGAAGGCGGTTCGGTCAGAAGCTGAGACCATGCAAAAGTGTATTACTGAGAGCGTGTGACCGTGCATGCGTGCCCAAGGTTTGTGCCGCGCGTCAGGAGAGTAATGGCGCGGAGCATTCTGAACTGGGTCGGCAGCCTGTCTCTTATTGTTTTGGGGTTCCTTGCGCCGTTCGCTTCACCCCTCGCCCAGGAGAAGCGGCCGGTCATTTACGTGGTACCGATCGAAGGCATTATCGACCTCGGACTGGCGCCTTTCGTTCAGCGTGTGCTCGACGAAGCCACGGAGGCGGGTGCGGCGGCCGTCATTCTGGAAATCAACACCTTCGGAGGACGAGTCGATGCCGCGGTGCTGATCCCCGACGCGCTGTTGAACGCTCAGGTTCGTACAGTTGCCTTCGTGAACAAGCGGGCCATCTCGGCCGGCGCCCTTATCGGCCTGTCCGCGGAGCACCTCGTCATGGCCGGGGGCGGAACGATCGGGGCGGCAACGCCGGTGCAAATGAGCCAGCCGGGCGCGGCCGCACAGCCAGTGGAAGAGAAAACGGTCTCCTATGTAAGAAAGGAATTTCGCGCCACCGCCGAGAGGCGCAAGCGGCCGCCTCTGCTTGCGGAGGCAATGGTGGACGCGGACGTGGAGATTCCCGGTGTCATTGAAAAAGGCAAACTCCTCACGCTCACGACCGAGGAAGCCCTAACGCACAAGCTGGCCGATTTTCGCGCGGATACCCTTGAGCGTGCGCTGGAGCAGTTGGGCCTTGGAGGCGCGGAGATCCGGCGGGTGTCGCCCAACTGGGCGGAGTATCTGGTTCGCTTTCTGACCCACCCGGTACTCAGTTCCCTGCTTATCACCATCGGCATGCTGGGGATCATTGTTGGTCTGCGGACGGGCGACTTCGGAGTCGCCGGCGGAGTCGGCATTGCGAGTCTGTCTCTTTTTTTCTGGGGCCACTGGCTGGTCCAGTTGGCCGGCTGGGAGGAACTGCTCCTTGCGGCAAGCGGAGTCATTCTCCTGATCCTGGAGACCTTCGTCATTCCGGGTTTTGGCATTGCCGGGGTTCTGGGGATCGTCGCCATCCTCGCGGGTCTCGTCCTGAGCATAGTCGGGGCCGGTGACACGTCGGAAGTCGTCCTAATGGCCGGGGGGCGCGTCGTATTTTCTCTGCTGATCGCAATGGTGGCGAGCCTGGTCATTCTGCGCTTCCTGCCGCGCTTGTCGTTCGGGCGACGGCTGATCCTGGAGACCGGGTTGGGCTCGGGTCACAACTACGGTTCAGCGCCGGACAGCGGCCAGGGCTGGCTAGGAAAGAAAGGACGGGCGTCGTCCTCATTTCGGCCGGCAGGTGTTGCAGAGATCGAAGGCGAACGAGTGGATGCCGTATCCGACGGCGACCTGATCGATGCCGGCCAGCTCATCGAGGTGACGCGCGTGGACGGCAACCGAATCGTCGTGCGGCGAGTACCGCACGTAACAACGAAAAGGAGTGACAAATGAACGAGATCGCGACTGGCTTAATGGGTGGCTTAGGGTTACTTATAGTGGTGGTGGCTGGGCTGGTGTTTCTGCTGTATTTGGTGCCCATTCCACTGTGGATCGCGGCATGGGCGTCCGGGGCCTACGTGGGACTGTTCACCCTGATCGGCATGCGCCTGCGCCGCGTGCCGCCCACCACGGTGGTCACGGCGCGGATCAGCGCGGTGAAGGCCGGGCTCGACATCTCCATCAACGACCTGGAAGCCCACTTCCTCGCGGGCGGCAACGTCGTACGGGTCGTCAACGCCATGATTTCGGCCGATAAGGCCAACATTCCTTTGCCCTTCAAACGCGCCGCGGCCATCGATCTGGCCGGACGCAATGTGCTGGAAGCGGTACAGATGTCGGTCCTCCCCAAGGTGATCCAGACGCCGAAAGTCGCTGCCGTGGCCAAGGATGGCATCCAGCTCATTGCCGTTTGCCTGGTCACGGTCCGCACCAACATCGACCGGTTAGTGGGGGGCGCCGGCGAAGAGACGATCGTTGCCCGCGTCGGCGAAGGCATGGTGAGCACCATCGGTGCCTCCGCGAGCCACAAAAGCGTGCTCGAGAACCCGGATCACATCTCCAAGCATGTCCTCACCAAGGGCCTGGACGCGGGGACGGCTTATGAGATCCTGTCCATCGACATTGCGGACGTGACCGTGGGCGAGAATATCGGCGCCAAGCTGCAGATCGACCAGGCCAATGCCGACAAGCAGATCGCCCAAGCCAAGGCCGAAGAGCGCCGCGCGATGGCCGTCGCCCTAGAGCAGGAGATGCGAGCGCGGGTCGTCGAGGCGGAAGCCGAAGTGCCGCGTGCCATGGCCGAGGCATTCCGCCAGGGCAATCTCGGCATCATGGACTACTACCGCATGAAGAATTTGCAGGCCGATACAGCCATGCGCGAAGAGATCGCCAGCACTGGAGATGAACCCCCTGTCACCCCAAGGAAGTAGGGCAGCCAATCATGAACGGTTTACCCACAGAACTGATCTACATCCTGATCTTTGCCGCGGTACTACTGTTCCAATACGCGATGAAGCGATTCGGACCGCAAGAGCAACGAGAATCCGCGCAGGATGAGCGTCTTCCAAAAATTCCCGAGGCGGTGGAGGAAGCCCCGGCGGCTTCTTCGGTATCCCGCGTGGCTGTCGGCCATTTTGGTGGAGCCGAGGCGCCGATGGCTTCCTCTGCGCTTCCACGACGTCGTTTTGCCATGAGATTGCTTATGGGAACTAAGCAGGACGTGCAGAACGCGATCGTCATCGCGACGATACTGGGGCCGTGCCGTGCTTACGAACCACACGATGTCCGGTAGCCCCCGTGACGGCGGACCCGCCCTCTTCGCGGACACAGCATCAGATTGCCATCATCGAGGGGTGCGGCAGGAAGTATCGCGCCCAGCTCCTCGCTACGGACGAGACGCGCGACGTTGATTCCATGATTCCCCGCCGCGTCGCCATCTCTCAAACAAGCGCGTGAACGGGCGTGATTTGCCCGGTGAAACGGCATGTTCGCCATCGAGGATGGACCATGTCGTGGCCGAAGTGAATAACGAGGACTTCGCGGGCGGGGTCAATACCCCGCCCTTGACCAAAGGGGGGCTACGTGAAAATCACTTCGCCCCCTTTGGAAACCCCCCGAAGTTTGCCCCCGCGCCAAGAGCGCGGGGAATACGAGTTCAGCGATCCGGCCGCGAGACGGAAGCGATCCTCGCAAAAACTCTGGTTAAGTTGAAATTGGCGCAACACGTTAAACACCCACGCACTGACCGGGACGTGTTGCGCAGCAAGTCGGACTTTGTCCTGCCCAGTTAACTCGCCCTAAACCCAATAGGAGCACCGGATATGGAACCACTGACTACGCTTGACGAACTGATGGTCCTCGGTGGGGTCGGCTGCCTGCTGCGCTATCAACTGTGACGAGATCGACATGGGCACGCGTGGGATGGGGGGCGGTTCACAATCTCGTGTTGGGGTCGGTGGCGACCAATGTGACCTGTTCCCGAATCACACACCGCGTACCATGGCCATGACGCGACCCATATCAAGCGTACCCGCCTGCTGCTGGATCTGTGGCAAGTATTGCGCTTGCAATTGTTTGGCAGGGCCGAGCAGGTTTTGAAAGGTGTCGCGCAGCACTTGCGTATTCATCACGCGCCCGCCTGCGTAGTAGCGCTTGGCGAGCTGCCCCAGTGCGTAGGTGGTGGCGAAGGAGAAGGCCATGCCGGTGGCCCCGCTGCCCACCTTGCCGAGGGCCTTGCCCGCCGCTTTTCCGAGCAAACCACCCAGCAGCTTGCGCCCGAACTGTTCGAGGTATTGGGACGTGAGGCCCACCCCGGCGGCGGCGATGAATTCCTTGATGTGACCCTGATCGAGCGGGACGCCGTGGGCCTTGCCTATGCCATAAACCAACTTTATCTGCAGCGGGATGATGGCCATGGACGCCCAAGACTGGGGCAGTAGTTCCAGCGCACCGTTCATCAAAGCGTAGTTGAGGATGGACTTGTCGAGTTCCGCTTCGGACACGTTGGATTGAGCCGCCACCACCGGGCCCGGCGCGGCGAGAACGGAGCCGGTGGCCACGACGGGGGCGATGGACTCGGTGAGATCGACGATCGTGTCGGCTTCGCGCTCGAAGGCGGCGGTCTTCCCGGCGTCGAGCTTCAGAAGGGCTTTCAGATTGCTCAGAAACCGTTGTTCGTCCGCGCTTTGGCGCCCATCAGCGTCACACACGCACACCGCCATTTCATAGGCAAGCTGGCGTTCGCCCGCGTCAATCAGGTCGACTGCGGCTGCCTCCAGACTCACCCGTTTGAGCAACACGTCCTGGTAGAGGCGGGCGAGGTCGGGCGCACCACTTTCGTTGGCGAGCGACTCGGCTATCTGGCGGATCTGTTCGCGCTCGCGGTCATCCTTGGCGCCGTCGGCGAAGGCGGCGTACAGGGCGATTGTGAGGATGGATTTCTGTTGTGCATGATTCATGTCAGTTTCCAAAAAACGCGTGCTTTTGAGGAGACCATGACGTATGGAGACAATCTATTTCGCCAAGTCTGATGAGTGTCGGATGGATCTACTTCGCGTTCGACCATTTGATCTGAAACTCGATTTCCTCCCCATCGCCATCGCGTTCGTGCTCGATATTGCAGATTGCCCGGACAGGTACCGAGATTCTTTTGCCGGCGATCTGGATTTCAAAACGTTCGCCTTGTTCCAAAGCATCGGCCAGGCGGCGCAATTTCTCGATGAATTCCGCTAAGGGGTAGGTCTTTTCAATGTCTCTTCTAGGTTTGCTGTTCATGCTCGTGAGCCTTTCATTCGAATAAAGGGGAATACGAGTTGAAACGAGGATGCAAATGGATGTCTGCTATTTCACTGCTTGAGCACTTCGGCAAGTTTCAGTCCGGCAAGTTCTCGGACGGACCGCAGCAGGTAATACAAAACTGCCATCGTTATCAGTGTCGAGGGCAATGCAATCAAGTACATCGCCGACGACTACCCGACCAACTCGCGGGCGGGCGCAATACCATCTTCCTGACCACCGGGATGCTGCTGGCGCAAGCCATCGGCACTGGCATCGTGCTGCAGCACCGGGATTGGCCGCTGTGGGTGTTCCGGCTGATGGCGCTGTGGTCGAGGGCGTGGACCTGGACGCGGCCGACACGCCGCCGGTCCAGTGACCGCACTTGTGGCGCTTGCCTGTGACGCAAGTTCGCCGTGCACAAATGCCGTCGCACTGCGCAAAGCCTCCAACTGCGCTTGCACTGACGGAGGTGGGATAGCCAGACCCGTTTGTTGGGTACTTCGCTTGCGGCGACTCAGCCAACTCTTTTCCGGCAAAATTGACCGAAAATTAGCGATAATTGCTCGACTCGTTACCTATCCAACTTTCTGCGATCGGCACCTCGGTGACAACGCTATTTATCGTGTGCGCTCCTTCCGGAGCCGGCAAGACCAGCCTGGTGAATGCGCTGCTTCAGCGCGATCGTTCCATCAAGCTGTCGGTGTCCTATACCACGCGCACGCCGAGACCGGGCGAGAGCGACGGCCGTGAGTACCACTTCGTCACCCGAGAGAGATTTCAAGCGATGCTGGATCAGGGCGCCTTCCTGGAAAGTGCCGAGGTTCACGGCAACTATTACGGCACCTCTCAAATTTGGATCGAACAGAGCCTGAAAGATGGCGCGGACCTGTTGCTCGAGATCGACTGGCAGGGCGCGGCACAGGTACGGCGCCTGTTCCCGCAATGCGTGAGCATTTTTATCATGCCGCCGTCACCGGAGACGCTACGGGAGCGCCTCACCGCCCGTGGGCAGGACAGCACGGGGGTCATCGAGCGCCGCCTCGCCGCCGCCCGCGAGGAGATTGGGCATGTGAGCGAATTCGACTATGTTATTATCAATCAGAGATTTGAAGACGCTGTCGAGGATCTTGTCAGCATCGTGCGGGCGCAACGGTTGCGCATGGCGCGGCAGTTGGAAGCCAACGGCGCTTGGATCGCGAGCATGACTTGATGTGGCAGTAACGTTGTATTGATGACCCCGAGGGAGAACACAAAGATGGCACGTATTACCGTAGAGGATTGCATGAAGAACATCAGCAACCGATTCATGTTGACCTTGACCGCGACGCATCGGGCAAGGCAGCTCGCTCAAGGTGCCAGCCCACTGGTGGACGCCAATCGCGATAAGCCCACTGTCATCGCATTGCGCGAGATTGCCATGGGAAAGATCGGTGAAGAAGTACTCAACCGATCCAATCCCTGAGACGTTGCGATGTCTCTCTGTGGCATTCCCATCAGCGCGGTGAAGCGCTCGGGTCATCAACAACAATAATTCCTCGGACACCCGTCCTCATCCCGTCTTGAACCTCTTCGCCACAGGCTTCCTAGGAAAATGTCCGAAGCGCAAGCGCTCCTCCGCGAAGCGTCGGCCTACCTAAAGCCAGAAGATCTGCATCAGTTGCAATCGGCCTACGATTTCTCGGAGGCCGCCCATGAAGGACAATACCGCCGCTCCGGCGAACCCTACATTTCGCACCCGCTGGCGGTAGCCAGCATCCTGACTCAGTGGCATCTCGATGCGCAGGCTTTGACCGCGGCGCTGTTGCACGATGTGATGGAAGACACCAGCATCACCAAGAGCGAGATCAGCGAGAAGTTCGGCAAGCTGGTGGCCGAGTTGGTGGACGGTGTCTCGAAGCTGGACAAGATCGAATTCGAAAGCCATGAGCACGCGCAAGCGGAGAACTTCCGCAAGATGCTTCTTGCGATGGCGCGCGATGTGCGCGTGATCCTGATCAAGTTGGCGGATCGCTTGCACAACATGCGCACATTGGACGTCATGCTGCCAAAGCAGCGCGCACGCATCGCCCGCGAAACCCTGGAGATCTACGCGCCCATCGCCAACCGCCTGGGGTTGAACGGTTTGTACCGAGAGTTGCACGAACTCGCATTCCGTAACTTGTATCCGACCCGCTACCGGGTGCTGAAGAAAGCGTTGGAAGCCGGCAAGGGCAACCGGCGTGAGGTTATTGATAGGATCCAGACCGGCATCAAGCAACGGCTAAGCGACGCCTCGATCGAAGCCACCATCACGGGACGCGAGAAGGATCTGTACAGCATCTACCACAAGATGCAGGAGAAGAACCTCAGTTTCGCCGAGGTCACCGACATCTACGGATTCCGTGTCGTGGTCAAGGACATCGCGCATTGCTACTTGGCGTTGGGCGAACTGCACGGGTTATACAAACCCATTCCCGGCAAATTCAAGGACTACATCGCGATCCCGAAGGCCAATGGTTACCAGTCCTTGCACACGATACTGTTCGGGCCCTTCGGCAAACCCATCGAGATCCAGATCCGCACGCAGGAAATGAGTCGTATCGCGGACGCGGGCGTAGCGTCCCACTGGTTATACAAGAGTATGGACGCATCCTTGTCGGAACTGCAGCGCAACACCTATCAGTGGCTGCAAAACCTCCTGGAAGTGCAATCGCAGAGTACCGATTCGCTGGAGTTTCTGGAACACCTCAAGGTGGACTTGTTTCCCGACGAGGTATACGTGTTCACGCCACGAGGGCAGATCATGGCGCTGCCCCGAGGTGCGACCTGCGTTGACTTCGCCTATTCCGTACACACCGACATCGGCAATCGCTGCGTGGCCGCGAAGATCAATGGGGAATTGGTGCCGTTGCGAACGGAATTGAAGAATGGCGATCGCGTGGAGATCATTACCGCGGCGCACGCCAAGCCCAACCCGATTTGGCTCAATTTCGTCGCCACCGCCAAGGGACGGCATCACATTCGTCACTTTCTGAAGAATCTGGAATCCGAAGAGTCCGCCCAGCTCGGCGAACGTCTACTCGCACAAGCACTGAGTGCCATGGGATCCAACATTCGCTCCATTGACGAACGGCATTGGGAGCGCATGGGCAAGGAGTCCAACAGCAAATCCAGGCAGGAAATTCTCGAGGACATAGGACTGGGCCAGCAGCTCGCCATCGTGGTCGCGCGTCAACTCATTTCCTTCGGGAAGAGCGGGCGCGATGCCGCTGTTGCGTTAGTGCCGGCGGGGCCCGTGGTCATCCGAGGCTCCGAAGGCATGGCGCTGCAATTCGCCAATTGCTGCCGCCCCATTCCAGGCGATCCGGTGCGCGGACTGATTCGAAAGGGTCGTGGCATGGTGGTGCATACGCACGACTGCCCGGTGGCGGCAAAATCGCACAGGGATCCGGCAAAATGGCTCGATGTAGAGTGGGCGCCCGACACCAAGCGCGCGTTTCCCGTGAACATCGACGTGGTAGCGTCCAACGAACCCGGCGTATTGGCCAAAGTTGCCGCCGAAATCGCCCAACACAACTCTAATATCGAAAGCGTGCACGTTGACCCAAGTGATTCCACCGCCTATACGGCGGTCCACTTCACGCTACAGGTGCAAGACCGCATGCACCTCGCCCAAATCATGCGTGGCTTGCGACGTCTACCCCAGGTCATTCGCATCAACCGAACCAAGGCTCAACTACCGGTAGCCAAGGCCAAGTTGGATATTGGCGGGAAAAGTGCAAAAATACAGGATCAGTAGGATCACGGGAGAATGGCAAATGAGGCGAATGAGTCAAACGAAACGACGCTTTACACTCATGACAGTGCTGCTGATGGCGCTCTCGTCTTCGGCTATGGCGGGAGACGATCTAGACGTGGATGGTAGCAGTACGCTACCCAAGACTACGCGTCAGGAATCCCTCGAGCTTCCCGGTCTGACGGCCTGCCATCAATGCGAGTGGCGTCCCAGCGCGCACACCATGGCGGCCGGAGAACGCTGCGGTGTAGACGATCACGGCAAGGCGAATATCGCCCTGTTCGAGTGCGGCTTCTCGCAGGATTGCAAGCGGGTATGCAATTTTGTTCGCTGCGGAAGCGACGCCACCAATTAGACCCCTACCGAAGCCAACTGCGCATCAATCTGATAGTGCATCAACGCATTGCCTTCCTCCAAGACCTCTGTGAGTTGCTATCAGGACATTGTAGCCTCGCCCATAGACGCAGTGTCTGCACACGAAGTTTCGATGAGGTAGCATCCACCGGCATGCTCAACTACTGGAGGAGAGATCTATGGCGCACTCACTTGTCCATCCTGGTCAGGTCGATTGGTCCGGGGAAAACCCGGGCATGTACCTGAAGGACGCGGGCGACGGACCGTTTGTAACGTTGATCAGTTTTTTCCGCGTGATGTTGTCTCCACATGGTCGCGGACACGCCGCCTTCATGCTGCTGGATCCACACGGCGAGGGCAAGAACAGCGCATCGCCGAACCTATGCCTCACGGACAATGAGCCGCTGGCGCGCTACCTCCAGCAAGGATTTGTAGCCAATTTCAGCGCCTTCCGCGGCGTGAAGGGACTCACCGGTTGCCGCTTCGCGCCGGCCTGGGATTTCGTTGCGGCCGGAGACACACGCACGACCTATACCGAATGGTTTCGCAGCAGCGTTGGCCAGGTCAGTTTGAATTGGGACGAATTGGGGGCGCCATTTATTGTTGATATGCCAAAAGAAAAATCGGCAAGCGGGCGTCATCAGATGCTATCGTTGTTCGTCGAAGCCAAGTCCGTTCGCGCCACTGTCAACGGCAACGCGCTGCGAGGACGAGCTTTTCCGCGTGAATTTGCCGGACGCCAGAACAGCAGCACGGCATTTCTCGCCTTCTCGGAAACCTGGATTCTCGTCTGAGGAAGGCACACAAGAAGCGACGCAAAAAAGGAAAGAGCTAGCGCGCCAAGCGGGCTAGCCCTTTAGAATTTGGTAGGTGGTGCGAGATTCGAACTCGCGACCAACGGATTAAAAGTCCGCTGCTCTACCGGCTGAGCTAACCACCCAAAAAAAGAGGCCGAATTCTACTGATGCCCCTAGGGAGTGTCAAACTTCCGAAGGCCGCATTGCAGGTGAACTAGGCGCCGTTACGTTGCATGCGCCAATAAAGCCACTTCATGGTTCCAGCGCTTCCGACAATGAGCGAGAACAAGGTAAGAAACGAACCCAAGGCCAAGGTCGATACGCCGCTGATTCCTTGACCGATGGTGCAGCCCAAGGCCGTCACGCCGCCGAAACCCATCAATGCGCCACCTAAGAGATGATTGCGCAGGTCGGCGACGGTGGTGAATCCCTCCCAGCGAAAACGCCCGGAGATCAGTGAATGCGCGAGCGCGCCGGCGAACAAGCCCAGCACCGCAGCGATGCCAAAGGTGACCCTCAAGGACGCATCTGTCCACAACAACATCAGTTCTAGCCCATATGCAACGGGTCCGACGTAGGTGAACGACTCGGGCCGTCTGGTATTGGTACCAAGATAGGCCTCGCTCAAGGTGTTCGGATCCTCGGCCACGTATCCGATATAGGCGGTAACGTACCATCCGCCTGCCACAATGCAACCGATCAGCACCGCGCTGAGGACAAACTCCCGGTTGCGGCGAAACTCGCCATCGGAAAAGACAAACAGGGCGATCGTCGCTGTAATAACCGCCATACACACGACACGCAACGTGGACAAATCCAAATCGGCGATGCCGGAAAGTACGCGTGGAAGCTCTTGCCCGCCGGGAAAATTCGCATACACGACGTCGAGGTATTGCACGCGAACAGGCGCGAGCAATCCCTTCATCGTCATGTACGCCGTCGCGCCCAGGCAAATCAAGACGATGAGCGACTTCAAGTTCCCGCCACCCAAGCGCACCAGATTGCGTGCCCCGCATCCCGAGGCGATGGTCATTCCAATACCGAACAAGAGGCCCCCCACGATGTGCGAAAGCCAAATCAGGTGTTCACCGGTGTACAGAGACTTGGATAGATCGATCCACCCGGCCAATAGCATGGCGTTTGTGCACAGCGTGGCCACTGCGACGGCGAGAAACCACATGCGCATGCGAGACCAGTCCCCGATGTTGATCGCATCGGACACCGCGCCCATGCCGCAAAAATGACTTCGGCTGGCGGTCCATCCGAATACAAAGGCGAGAGCGAACGCGGCCCACGCTACTAGCGCGGCGAGGTGACTAGGATCTTCCATGGAACCCTGCGGATGGAGAGCATCGGATTCTAGTCTCTCGCAGGTCCGATGTTGACGACATCCGCAAGCCCTATGATGTGCCAAGACTCACGATGCATCAGGACACCCTATCCTCCGCCGTCTTAACACACGTAGAGCGGAAAAAAGCGCAGCGCCGTCCGCCGAAATGATCGCCAACTAAGACTGCTTTACGGCTCCGCGTGCTTGAACCTACTTCAGCCGCGCGAGACGCTGGCGGGCCTTGTCCGCGGCTTCCGAGGAGGGATGCTTTGCTATCAGGTCTTCCAGCGTTTGGCGCGCCTGTTTGAGCTCATTCAAGGCGGCATGCGCGCTGCCAAGGTTCAACATCGCATCGGGAACCTTGGCGCTATCCGGATAGGCCTTGAGTAGATGCTGCTGGGCCTGCGCGGCGGAACGGAAATCGAGCATGTTGAAATAGGAATCGCCGATCCAATACTGTGCGTTGGAGCTCAAGGCATCGCTGGGATGGCGCTTGATGAAGGCGTCGAAGGCGGATACGGCGCCTTGATAGTCGCCCATCTTGTAATGGTTCATGGCATTGTCGTAGGCACGCCGCACAACATCCTGCGCGGCAGGCGCGGCCGCGACAACGCTGGGTTTTGCAACCGTCGGCGCTACTGGCGGCGTGGGTGCCGCCGGAGTGGCTACGGCTGCGGGCGCAGCGCCTGCTGCCACGGCTCCCACGGAAGGTGCCCCGGATATCGTTGAGACGGAAGACGACAGGCCTACCACCGCCTGCTCGAGCTTCTTTATCCTGGCGTCGAGATCGGTGAGCTGCTGATCACGCTTAGCGCCGTCGGCATTGGGATCCTGCTCCAGACGCTTGAGCCGCGCGTCTAGATCGGTGGATTGCTTCTCGCGTTTGGCTTGATTCTCCGGCGAGGCATCTTGCTCGAATCGGCGCAAGCGGCTATCCAGATCGAGGTACATGTCCTTTTGCCGTTTATGCGCCGAATCGATACTGTTATGCAATATCTCGATTTGTCCGCGCAACCGGTTCAAGTCCGAATTGAGGGCCTCCATCTGATTCATTAACTCGATCACACCCCGGGATTTGTTATCGGCCTGGGCCAACATGATGGAGTCGCCCGATACCGGGTTCGCCAGGCCGATCAAGGCTGCAAATGCGACCGCGCGCAAATGATCCATATACGACGGGCCAAGGTGGAGAGCGTGCGACATGAGTGAGTACTGTTTCGGTACCGCCGCTATTGCGCCATGTCCTTACCGCTGTAAACGATGTCAGCCCGCCGATTCTCTTGATGCGCGTCTTCCGTGTCACCTTGAATACGAGGCTTCTCCTCGCCGAAACTCACGCTTTCTATCTGTGCGCTGGGCACGCCCAGCAGCGAAAAGGCGCGCTTCACCGAGTCTGAGCGGCGCTGGCCGAGGGCAAGGTTATATTCGCGGCTGCCGCGAACGTCCGTATTACCCTCAACGCGAATCTTGACCTCGGGATGCTCCAACAGGAACTTCGCATGCGCCTCGACGACCTGTGAGTATTCCCCTTCCACGTTGATGCTGTCGTAACCGAAGTAGACGCTGCGCCGGGAGAGCGGATTGCTGGGATCGTTCATGGCTGCCATGGTTTCCTTCAGCGCTTGCTCCGTCAGCGTTGTGGCAGGTAGCGGCGTCACTACGGGCTGCTCGCCTTGGTCCGTTGACCCAGCGCCCGTTGTTGCCCCTCCCGTTGCCGCTCCTGTGGCCCCCTTGCCGTTCTGGCCCGAGGCCGTATCCTTCTGGGCTTGCGCTTGCTGCGCGGCTAGCTGTTTCTTGAGCTCGTCCTGCTCTTTGCGGATCTGCTCTTCCTTCGTCTTCTGTTCCGCGGCCTCGGCTTCCTTTTTCTGGGCTTCCTGCTTCTCGAACAAATCGCGTTGCTCGACAGCGGCTTGATTGCCCCCTAAGAATCCCTTTCCTCCACAGGCGGACACCAGCAATGCAGCGGCAACTCCAATCCACACTTTATTCATTCGATTGCTCCCATTCACTAATGATCTACTGACGATTACTTTGTAGCGGTCCCCACGCGGGTTCGCGGACATCGGGCGCTTGCGCTGTGATACGTTGCTTGAGCCTGCCATCGCTTGATACGGCCGCGAGCGTGCCGCGGTTTTTCACTACGGACGAATAGAGAATCAGCTTTCCGTTCGGTGCGAAAGTAGGCGATTCGTCCAGTGAGTTATCCGTAATGGCCAGGCTTTGTTTGCTGGCCAGATCCATGATGGCGACGTTATATCGGCTGCCGTTGCGCTGAACGTAGGCAAAAGATTTGCCATCCGGGCTGTAGCGCGCCGTGGTGTTGTAGTTGCCCTCGAAGGTCATGCGTTCGGCCTCCCCTCCGCCAGCGGGCATGCGATAGATCTGCGGGCTGCCACCACGGTCGGAGGTAAACAGCAGCCATTTGCCGTCCGGCGAAAAACTGGGTTCGGTGTCGATGGCGTTGCTATTGGTGAAGCGTTGCAGTCCCGTCCCGTCCGCATTCACCAGATAGACCTGTGCGACCCCGTCGCGAGACAACGATATGGCCAAGCGCTTGCCATCGGGATGCCATGCCGGTGAGCTATTGCTGCCTTCGAAGTTGGCCAGTATGCGCCTCGATCCATCCTTTAAGTTGTGCAAAAAGACGATGGATTTGCGCCGTTCGAAAGACACATAGGCAATCTGTGAACCGTCGGGCGACCACACCGGTGACATGATGGGCTCCCGGTGCGCCAAGATGAACTGGGAATTGAAGCCGTCGGCATCGGACACGTGCAGTTCGAAGCGCTCGCTGGTCTTCGCCACGTAGGCGATGCGTGTACCGAACACACCGGGCTCGCCGGTGAGTTTCTCGTAAATGATGTCGGCGATCTTATGGGCGGTCGCACGCAATTGCGGGACCGTCACCGCATAGGAATAACCGGCGAGTTGAGCTTGCTTGACGACGTCTATCAGGCGAAAGCGCACTTCGAGCTTGCCGTCTGGGCGTGGACTGACCTTGCCGATAACCAGCATCTGGTCGCCCTTTTCCTTCCAATATCCGAACTTGACCTCCGTCGGTTCGGCTGGGTACGGCTTGACGTCTCCCGGAGAACCCATCTTGAACTGTCCACTTCGGAACAGATCCGCGGATATGATCTCGCTCATGTGGTGCGGAAAGCGCTCCTCGCCCGCGAAGGGCAGGACGGTGGCCGGCAACTGAGCCTGTCCGCCACCGATGATCTCGATGGTCAGTTGGGCGAAGCTGGGACGAGCCGAAGTGAATAGCGCCAGGAGTAACAGCGCAAATGCCGATAGCCATCGGTGGACGGTGGGGCGAATCAAGACGCGCAGGGGGAGAATATTAGGCAGGGCAGTAAAGGACATTGTCATTGGACTGGATTATAGAACTGTTCGACGGCATGGGTCACCATTGTTCACTACCTCATCGGGTATCGCTGTCCACATCTGTATGCGCTCCGACTCACTCCAGCGGTCGGAACTTCAAGTCGATGATTCGCATTTGCTGAAAAAGTTCAGGTTGGCTGGGAACGGGCAGCGGCTCAGATGCTTTGATCGCACGTTCCACGGCGATGTCATAGCCCACCACACCGCTGGACTTCACCAGGCGAATATCCAAGACGTCCCCGCCAGGCAATACCGTTACGCTGTAATGTGCTTCCGGATTACCCGTTAGGCCGGCTGGAATATTGACCTTGCTTTGGATCTTCGCGCGGATGCGTGAGACATGCTCATCGAGCTGCCGGGTGCGGGTCGAGACTTGTTCCGCATCTCGCTTGCGCTTGAGTTCGTCTTCCTTCTTACGTTTTTCCTCTCGTTTCGCCACCTGCTCGAGCATGGCTTCATCACGCTTGCGAGCTTCCTCTTGCAGCTTGCGCTCATCCTCGATGCGCTTGGCCTCCTGATCCTTGCGCTTCTTTTCTTCCAGGCGCTGTTGCTCCAACACGCGCTGTTCTTCCTTCTTGCGCTCGAGCTCTTCTTGCTTGCGCAGGACGTCCTTCTTGCGCTCCAATTCCTTTTGCGCCTTGAGTTCAATGTCAGCCTTGGTCGGCTCCGCGGGTTTCGGCGGTGGTGGCGGTTTCACCTCGACCTTGAGCACCGGCTTGGGCACAGGCGCAGGCGGAGGGAACGCGATCTTGGTTTCGAGTTCAGGAATGGATTCCCAGACGTCCACCATGATGGGCTCGATCACTCGGGTCTGCCAGTTCACGCCAAAGAACATCAGCGCGAAGAAAGCCAAGTGCACGCCCACGGCCAGCACGCCGGAGGGCACTACCCCCGGTTCATGATACGTGGCCAGCATCACCCCGATCTCGGTTTCGCCAACAGCCCAACCTTCTTGACGTGGTTGCGCTGAAGTATATCCATCACCTCCAGCACCTTACCGTAGAGAATATTCTGATCGGCGGCAATCACCACGGGTTGGTCCGGATTGCGCACCTGCGCCTCCTTGATGGTCTTGAGTAAACCATCCAGCGAAATGGGGCGCTCGACCGCAGACTTTTCCTGTTCGCGCAGGTAGATTTTTCCATCAGCCTTTACCATGACCTCGATGGGGTGGGCCGGTGGCGCATTCGACTTCGATATCTGTGGCAAATCCACGTAGCTGGTGCTGATCAGCGGCGCGGTCACCATGAAGATCACCAAAAGCACCAGCATGACGTCGATATACGGTACGACATTGATCTGACTCATGAGGCGATTGGAACCGCGTTTAGCGTACGTTGCCAAGATGACTCCTTATGTTCCGCTGCCCTGGCGTTGCAAGATGTTGGAGAACTCTTCCATGAAACTGTCGAAGCGTGTGGCCAAACGCTCGATATGGCGGGAGTAGTAGTTGAAGGCGACCACCGCTGGAATGGCGGCGAACAAACCGATGGCCGTGGCGATGAGCGCCTCCGCGATGCCGGGTGCAACGTTTGCCAAAGTTGCGCGCTCCACGTTGGCCAACCCGCGAAACGCGTTCATGATCCCCCACACCGTTCCGAGCAGGCCGACATAGGGGCTGACGGCACCGACGGTGGCGAGGAACGCCAAGTGCGCTTCCAGCCTATCCATTTCGCGTTGATAAGTTGCGCGCATAGCCCGCCGGGTACCGTCCATGACGACCGAGACTTGCATCCCCACTTGCCGTTTGAGCTTCACGAATTCGCGAAAGCCCGCTTCGAATACCCGCTCCATGGTGCCCGAAGCGCGGCGCGCACTCACCACCGACTGGTACAGCGAGTTCAAGTCTGAACCGCTCCAGAAGGTGCGCTCAAAATCGTCGGCTTTTTTCTCCGCATCGCGCAACACAAACCACTTGCGGAAGATGAACCACCAGGAAAGCACCGATAGGAGCAGCAAGATGCCCATGATCAGTTTCACCAGCAGGCTGGCATTGGCCACCAGCGAGATGATTGAGAGATCTTGGGTAACGTTCACATTGACTCCTGTGTTGCAAGCGGACCCATCAGCGGGCCGAGCTTGGCTCGAACAGCTTCCGCTCGGCAGCCCACGCCGGAAGTTCGATGCCAAAACTGTGTAACCATTCGGTTCTCGCCCGCTCCAAAAATTTTAGATAAGCCCCATGGAATACCACGCCGCCGGCGTCGGTGTCCTGAAAATAGACCCCAACTGGCAACACGAAACGGGAAACGACCGATGCTAAGGAACTCGTCAAAATGGGTTACAAGCAAAAGGTAAACCAAATGCAAATGACATGATACGACGGCGCCGGCCTGCGCGTCCGTTGTGGCGTTGCGTTCTACATCATTTGCTCCACAGGTCGGTTTGCTGGGATTGCGACGGCGCGATTACGCCGAAATGGCGATAGGTGGCAGCCGTCGCCATCCTCCCCCGCGGTGTACGTTGCAGGTATCCCTGTTGAATGAGGTAAGGTTCGAGTACGTCCTCGATGGTATCGGACTCTTCTCCAATGGCGGCGGCAAGATTATCCAGCCCCACCGGCCCGCCAGCGAACTTTTCCAAGACCGCCAGCAGGAGCTTGCGATCCATGACGTCCAGGCCGAGGGGATCCACGTCCAGCATCGCGAGCGCGTCGTTAGCCACTTCCCTGGTCACCACGCCCTCGGCCTTGACTTCGGCGAAATCACGCACTCGGCGCAAGAGGCGGTTGGCGATGCGAGGCGTCCCTCGGGAGCGCGCAGCAATCTCCTGCGCACCGTTTCCCACGATCTTGACACCCAACAGCCCCGCGGAGCGTTCGACGATGCGGGTGAGTTCCGCCACCGTATAGAACTCCAATCGGGAGACAATCCCAAACCGATCCCGCAGCGGATTGGTCAGCATACCCGCGCGCGTGGTGGCGCCCACCAGGGTAAAGGGCGGCAGATCAAGCTTGACCGAGCGTGCCGACGGCCCTTCGCCGATCATGATGTCGATCTGAAAATCCTCCAGCGCGGGGTAGAGGATTTCCTCCACTACCGGGCTCAACCGATGGATTTCGTCGATGAACAATACGTCGTTGGGTTCCAGATTGGTGAGCAAGGCAGCCAAGTCACCCGCACGCTCCAACACCGGCCCGGAGGTCTGGCGAAGGTTGACGCCCATTTCCTTGGCGACGATATGCGCCAAAGTGGTCTTGCCCAGCCCAGGCGGACCAAACAACAACACGTGATCCAGGGATTCCTTCCGGTTGCGCGCCGCCTCGATGAAGATGGAAAGCTGGGCACGGATCTTTTCCTGCCCGACATATTCCTGTAGCGCGCGCGGCCGCAGTGCGCGCTCCTGCGCTTCCTCTTGCGGAACCGTTGCTGGCGCTACGATGCGATCGGCTTCGATCACCGCTGGCACGCTATCCTTGCGGCCGTGCGCGAAATTCTTCCATCGATGGGGTTGCCTCGGGTAATGCCGCTTCGGCTTTTTTCGACATATCGTTGGCCGTCTGGTAGAGCCGCTGGCTGATACGTCCCGTCACCTTCAGCACGGCGTTGATGAAGTACTTCTTGCCCACCGGCGACATGGCGAAACGCACGCTCTCGGGGTTCTCGTTGATATCGAAACGCATCTCGCGGTCTTCGCGGTCATAGAGTTCCGTCATCTCCTGGCGCTCGGCTTCAGCGCCCGCCACGATACCTTGCATGCGCCCGCCCAAGGTCAGGGCAGCCATAACATGAAAGGCCACGCTGTGATCCGTAATTTGCAGTTGCTTGCGGCCCACCTCCGTGGCGAAGTGTGCGCGCAGAACATCCAGCTCCGCGTCGCTGAACTCGTTGCTGGAGAGTTCCTTCCATTCAGGCAGCAGCCACTCCATGCCGGAGAAGTTGCGCCGCGCTTCCTGCATCATGCTCGTCACCATGGCTTCTTCGGCCTTTTTCCAGTGGGCATTCGCCGGATTCCAATCCTTGCCGAGCTTTTGCGCGTTGCCCAGGCGATAGAGCTGGGTGCGCGCGGCATTCAGACTCTCTTGCTTGAGGAAATAGTTGCCGATGGCGATCGTGGTCTTCAGGTCATGCAAATTGATGAGTTGATCGATCTTGTCCTGTTTCGATTGCGCCCAAGCCGTCGAGGCCAGGAACAATCCCGCCATCCACACCAACACCTGCCAATGCTTGCCTGCCCGCTTCATTTTGCTCCCTTCCTCCCGACGTTAACTCGTATTCCCCGCGCTCCTGACGCGGAGCCAAACTTCGGGGGTTTCCAAAGGGGGAAGTGATTTGTACGGTGCCCCCTTTGGTCAAGGGCGGGGTCAATACCCCGCCCGCGAAGTCCCCTTTATTCACGCGGCGTTGAAGCTTACCGCCTTCCGTGTCGAAGTGTGCCGCAATTTCATCGGCTTCCTCCGCCGACAAGTATCTTGTCGATGGCGCGCAGGGCTTCTTGTTTCAGATAG
>JANNFC010000718.1:0-1626 GCA_031379405.1 Betaproteobacteria bacterium
ATCAATTGACTATATAAATTCCTGGCTAGCGCCTTAGCAAACCGTGCGGGCACGGCGTCCCCGTTTTGCTTGAATGCCGCTTACATCGAACCGATCAACACCAAACCATCGGGAAACGACTGCAGACGCGCGGCTTCACGAACAGAAATTGTTCGGGCTTGCTCACTGTCATAGTGTATATGCGAGTACCCGTCCTTTCCCAAATGGGCCATGAGGGTCCGTGCGGGGGCGTCAGACTCCATCTTGCGCCACTTGTTGGGGAATTTGCCAACGTCATAGGGCGGTACCGTCGCGTCCCACAGCTCCTGGAAGTCCTTTGACTTCGGCGTAAGGGGTTTGCCGGTCTTCTTTCGCAGAGCTGCGACGCGCTCTTCAAAGAGATCGATGGCATGCCGATGGGCTTCGGGGTACTGGTCGCCAGGGTTCATTCGCCTGAAGATCGCGTAGTCGCGTGGCAGGTATCGGATCACATGATCTTTGATGCCGATATCATTTTCAAAACCAGACCACGAACGCATTAGCTTCGCATAAGTGTTCAGATCTCGCACGCGACGGGAGTAAGGCGTCAACACGTCGAGACGTCGCGGACCCTTTTTCATCCTGCCTTCGAGGTGAGCTGTAATTGGTGGCAAGTCAACCATGGCTTCGCGCGCCGTAACGGCTGGCAAGCACGCGCTCGGACGCGCGATGGGTGGCGGTACGAAGTAGTTATTGTCGTCAAACAGGTCACACCGGACAGTCTGCAGCGCGACTTGTCGCGAACCGTCGTAGCCTCGGGGCATATCAATCCAGTGTGTCGGTTGCGGAAATGTCACCTTTTCTGCTATCTGCGACGCAATGGCAATGAGGAACATGCGCTCGCGCATTTGGGGAACGCCAAAGTACACCGAATTCAGCAGAGTGTAACGGCAGCTATAGCCCATCTCCTCAAGGATCTCGCAAGTCTCTTCTGCAATGTTGTGGCCGCCATAGTTCAGCACGTCCGGTACGTTTTCCATCAGAATCGCTATGGGTTTTAGTTTGTTTACATAGTGCAGGTAGCGCAAGTAAAGGTTGCCACGCGGATCTTGCAGAAATGCCTCCGGATGGTCGGCAATCTCTCGCAGCTTTGCACGACCAACGCGTGCAAATGCTTGGCATGGAGGCCCGCCTATGATTACGTCAACATGCTGGTCGACTTCACCCACCAATCCGAAGGTTTGCATCAGATCAATCGGTTCGATCTTGGTGATGTCTTTCGCACCGGCGTGAGCGTCAAATCGATCGCGTGGCTGGTCCGACATGAAGTTAAAAGCATGGGATCGCGCGGCATCCGAGTCGAACTCGACGGCGCCTATGGTCTTGAACCCTGCCGCGTCGAAGCCCAGCGACAAGCCGCCGCATCCCGCAAACAGGTCGAGCGTTGTCGGCGCTTTGCCCGCGAGGATGCGCTCATGCTTTTGAGCAATGAGGCCGGGCCGCAGAGGCGTGAAGTGGTGATTTTTCATCAGATGAACTATGAGGTTTTCCCCCGGCCTTAAGGCTTCGTTTCAACCGCAATGTGGCATAAAAATCATGAACCTATACTGTTTGAATAGCCAGTACAGATTCCGGCTCCCCAAAATCATCCCACTGCGACGCACACAT
>JANNFC010000308.1:0-2577 GCA_031379405.1 Betaproteobacteria bacterium
CTCCCGACATGACATCCATCATGTCCTGAGTCTTTCCGTCGCTCGTGATACGGTTTTGGTTATCGATCACTTATTCACTCAAGAGTGCGTACTTCTCGCATCTTGAATTGCGATTGTTGAACCTGATGGTTTTGGCCTGAGATGCGTCTAGATGGCCGCGCTTCGCGCTCATCCGGTCAGTCGAAAGAGCTCCAGTTGGTTCTTGTCTTGCTTTTCCAAGATGAATTTCGCCAGGGCATCGGAATCTGAGCTGCTGAGGAGAAATTGCGGTAGGCACTGACGCAAAGCGGTGGTGACGACCAATTCCGAAGGCGGGATTGCGGACCTGATGGTTCGCAGCCAGGAGCCAAATGATGACCACACCAGCGCGGGGAATACGGTCGAGAGGTACTGAGCCAGGCCCTGGGCAATGTGGCACGCTTGAATGAAGACGTGATAGGAATGAACCTTGCGCTTGACGTTGCGACGGTACCGCTCAGATTCACAGGGCATGTATTTGTCGCCACTGCGCCGCCTGGTTGGCTTCATGTCCTTCATCCAGAAGTGATATGAGAAGGTGCCGATGACATTTACGGCTTGCTTGAAGGTGTGCTCGATCTTGAAGCGCAAGCCGTAGATGCGGATGATCTCAACGGGATCGAGCGTCGTATCGGTGCACATCAGCAGGCAATTTCCTCGCGTGGGGTGAGCGACCGCCACGAAGCGAACGACGCGCCCTGATGGTCGCCACAGGAGATCTTGCATCCTGTAGCGCAGCGTCCCATCGGCCTCGCCGTAGACGACGCTGGGACTGATCCGCATGGAGTCCGTGTCGGTCAACAAGGACTTCAGCAACACCTTGGTGCCGTACAACTTTGGGCGCCCTCTCTTTCTCTTGGCCGGTGCAGGGCAAGGGGTGAACGCGACGGCATTGGACTTCACGCGTGAGACCAGATGGTTGCCTTTGTCGATCAGACCGTCTGCCATCTTGCCGCTGTCGTAGAAGGCGTCAGCGACAAAGTAGAAGGCTTGCTCAATGCCCGTGGCACCAAGCAGATTGATCATCTTGTCGAGCAAGGTGCGCTGATCGCGATTGCTCCAGATGAACCCCTCATGGATGCGGGTGGCCAAGGGAACGGCGAAGACGCTGCTGGCTGCGTTCATGAGGATGCACACCGATTGCAATGAGTGGCCCATGATGTACTCGGGCTTGTTGGAGTCTGAGACTTGATGCAGGAGCTTGACGCCTGGCATCTTCTTGCCCCGCTTGGCCACCTTGATGCCGTCACCCACAAGGACGAGGCGACTGTTGATTCGCACGGGAGAGGGAAAGAGTCGCAGGACCACCTGAGCCCAGAGTGAGTACAGGTTGTCCAGATTGATGCCTTCGCTGCGAAAGTTGCTGAGCAGTCGCTCATAGCACTTGGGGTTCAATTTGAGGGCGCGCACGAGGCTGGTGACGCCGAGCAGTTCGCCGCGGACGGTGAACGCCGCGGTGATGGTGGCAAACCACAGGAAGGTGAGGTTGCGGCTGAAGGCGGGTCGAAGCAGGCGAAGGGCTTGGTACCAGCGGAGCCAAAGAGGCATGGCGAGGCCTGGGGCGAGTGGCGACCCTGAAGTATAGCATCGACATGCTATATTTCAGACAAGGCTCACGATCATTTGTGTAGAATTCCCTGGTCCGCCACAACTAGACGCCCTGCCCATGACGAACAGAACACTAGCTCAAATCGAGCGCCGCATCGAAAAGATAAAAGCCCTATTGAATGGCATTGGCGAGATGCGTCCGGGCTCACTCACGCAACAGTTCAAGGACCGACAGAACCAAACCGGTCCTTATTACCAGCTCAGCTATACGCTGAACATGAAGAGTCGAACGGACTACATCTCAAATGACGCACTGGCAGATGTGCGTCGACAAGTCGCCAACTACAAGCGCTTCAAGGAGCTGTGCGCGGAGTGGGTAGAGTTGGGCATTGAGCACTCCAAACTGAAGGCAAAGCTCAAGCCGAAGGGCTAATGGCAATTAGCCAGAGGGCTGGCGCCCTGATGTTGGCCTGGTCGGCACAAAACGGAGCGAGAACTACGCACTCTTGAGAACATATCAAGAGTAACGGAATTGTTGTCCCTTTTTACTTTTCCGTTGGCAGCCCCCCGCGAAGCCGCCACACGTGAGTCATTATCGAACAGCCTCCCAAGCTCCGGGCGTGGCAATATCGCCTTTTGCATGCGCTCGATTACCCAAGGATCGCCATCGGTTCGCCGATGCACTTCGTCACATCGACAAGCTGCTCCGGCAACGCATCCAAGGCGACCATTCTTCGGTACGACGTCGCCGGGAGATATGCGCGATACGCTCCTCGTCGTGCAGGACGAGCCTAAGCGTATTGTAGACCGCGAAGATTCTCAATGTTCTCCAGATCAATTGAAGCAGGGCGCCGATACTAAGGGCCCGCGCGGAAATAACCTGCTCAGTTTGGCGACCTGATCACCACGACACTCGCTCAGAAAATTGATCATGTTATTTTTGCGCGACGCCTAACGAATAAGGTTAGATCGTGCGCAGCCACGATCTGAACCGTTTGTTGGACGAGCCCG
>JANNFC010000309.1:0-23043 GCA_031379405.1 Betaproteobacteria bacterium
ACCGGCATGAGCAGCGAGGCCACCGAAGTCACCTTGCACGGTACCCAGGTCGAGAACCTCAGCGCATCGTTGGTCATTCACGCCGAAGGCAGCGCGCAGGCAACAGCGCGCGAGGACAAGAGCAAAGACTATCACCAATGGGCCATTGTCGCGGAACTCTGGAGCAAGGACCCGCAGCACAATCGCGCCTACGAACACTTCACCGAAAACGGCCCGGTGGCATTGCTGCCGTTTGAAGACCACTTCGCTCTGATCTGGACCGTTCCAAGCGCCCAACGTGAGGAATGGCTAGCATTGGAAGGCGGCGAATTTCTTCGACGACTGCAACAGTGCTTCGGCACGATGGCAGGAAATTTCGCGCGCATCGGCGAGCGCTCCGGGTTCCCATTGAGCATGCGAATGGTACGCCGCACGGTCGATGGACGTTGCGTGCGTATCGGCAATGCGGCCCAGCAACTGCATCCGGTGGCTGCTCAGGGCTTCAATCTCGGGCTACGCGACGTCTGGGATCTATTCGAACGCCTGTGGGATACGCCGTCAGATCCGGGCGCAGCAGAGCACCTCGAAAGTTACGCCAAACAGCGAGCAGCGGATCGGCATACCAGTGTCTGGCTCACCCACTCCATGATTGGCATTTTTGGTAGCAGCAATCCCATTGCACGAGCATCCCGCGGCGCAGCGCTCGGCGCGTTGGCCCTGTTCAAGCCGCTGCGCGATTCTTTTGCGCGTCACATGATGTTCGGATCGCCTTAGCTCGTTTTTTCACGGTTATCGCAAGGCACCGCGTGGACCTTGCGCTACAATTGCGCCCTTTTCCGCGCGACTCATGCGAATCGGCCCCCACAATCTCGAGAGCAAGACCATTGTCGCGCCGATGGCCGGTGTGACGGATCGGGCTTTCCGCAAATTGTGTAAACGCATGGGGGCAGCGATGGCCGTATCCGAAATGGTCACCTCCGATCCTCGGCTCTATGGCACGGAGAAAACCCAGCGCCGCACCAACCACGATGGTGAAGTGCATCCAATATCCGCTCAAATTGCTGGCGCCGACCCAAAGATGCTAGCCGAAGCCGCGCGGCACAACGTCGGAACCGGCGCACAGATCATCGATATCAACATGGGTTGCCCTGCAAAGAAAGTGTGCAATGTGCAGGCGGGCAGTGCCTTGCTCAAGGATGAGGAATTGGTGGGACGCATTCTCGAGGCCGTCGTGCAAGCCGTGGAAGTACCGGTGACACTCAAAATTCGCACGGGCTGGGATACCCACAGCAAAAACGCCCTACGAGTGGCGAGAATCGCCGAATCGGCGGGCGTGCAAGCACTCACCGTTCATGGACGTACTCGTGCCTGCGGATTTTCAGGTGCAGCGGAGTACGAAACCATCGGCGAGGTGAAAGCCGGAGTGAAGATACCGGTCATCGCCAATGGCGACATCACCACACCCGAAAAGGCACGGCAAGTCCTGAGATGGACCCAGGCCGATGCGGTGATGATCGGCCGAGCTGCGCAAGGTCGGCCGTGGATCTTTCGCGAGATCAATCACTACCTGGAAACTGGCATGATTTTGCCGGAACCCACCCATGCGGAAGTTCGCGGCGTGCTCACGCAACACGTGGAGGAACTCCATGCATTCTATGGAGAATACGCAGGAGTGCGCGTAGCGCGTAAGCACATTGGCTGGTACATCAAGACACTGCCGGGCGCGCAAGCGTTCAGGCAGTCCATCAACGAAAAGGAAGCCGCGGACGAACAACTGGCCGAAGTGCATCGCTTCTTCGACCTGCTGTCGGATTCGCGGCCCATGTGGGAGGAAGCAGCATGAGCAGTGAAAACGAACTCGCCCGCTGCGTACGCCGTACTCTGGAGGGTTACTTTCGCGACCTGGACGGGGAGACGCCGTCAAGCGTTTACGACATGGTGATCCATTGCGTGGAAAAACCACTCATCGAGGTGATCCTCAATCATACCGGAGGCAACCAAACCGTGGCCGCTGACATATTGGGGCTCAATCGCAATACGCTACGCAAGAAAATTCAAATCCATCGCATCAAGACCTCTTGAGACGGTCGAGCCGAAACCAGAATATTGGAAACCGCAATGAAGCAAGCGTTGATTAGCGTCTCAGACAAAACCGGTGTGGTGGATTTCGCGCGTGGATTGGTATCACTGGAGTTTCGATTGTTGTCCACCGGTGGTACCGCGAAACTCCTGGCCGACAACGGTGTGCCGGTAACGGAAGTGTCGCAATACACCGGATTTCCGGAGATGCTGGACGGCCGCGTGAAGACCCTGCACCCCAAAGTGCACGGCGGCATTCTTGCCAGGCGCGACTTCCCGGAGCACATGAACGCCATCGAGCAAGCGGGCATCGGCACCATTGATTTGGTGGTGGTGAACCTATACCCCTTCGCGCAGACGGTGGCAAAGCCCAACTGCAGTTTGGACGAAGCCATCGAGAATATCGATATCGGCGGACCCACCATGGTGCGAGCGGCAGCGAAGAATTACGTGCACGTCGCTGTCGTCACCGACCCCTCCGATTACGCTCGGGTGTTCGCGGAGCTGCGTGCCGCCGGCCGTACCAGCGTGGAAACGCGCTTTCGCCTGGCGCGCAAGGCTTTCTCCCATACTGCGGCTTACGACGGCGCCATCAGCAACTATTTGACCGCACGCGACAGCAGCGGATCCGCACAAGCGTTTCCAGATCAGATCAATTTCTCCTTTCGCAAAGTGCAGGACTTACGCTACGGCGAGAATCCACATCAAGCCGCGGCCTTCTACCGCGACTTGAATCCGGTCGCGGGGAGTCTGAGCACCTATCGACAGTTGCAGGGCAAGGAATTGTCGTTCAACAATCTGGCCGACAGCGATGCGGCCTGGGAATGCGTGAAGACCTTCGAGCAGCTGGCTTGCGTAATAGTCAAACACGCCAACCCCTGTGGCGTGGCGATCGCGGAGAATGCAAGCGAGGCCTATGGGCGTGCATTCGCCACTGATCCGACTTCCGCTTTCGGCGGCATCATCGCCTTCAATCGAGAAGTCGACGAAACTTGCGCGCAAGCGGTGACTCGGCAATTCGTCGAAGTGCTGATCGCGCCGGGATTTACCGGTGGCGCCCTCGCTGTGTTGGCATCGAAGGTGAACGTGCGAGTGCTTGAGATCGCACTTAGCGCGCACTCCAATCCGCATGACAGCAAGCGAGTTGGCGGCGGCTTGCTGATGCAAACGCCGGACGCAAAAAACGTCGCGGCCAAGGAAGTAAAGATCGTCACACGGGCGCAGCCCAGCCAGTCCCAGTTGCAGGACCTGTTGTTCGCTTGGCGCGTAACCAAGTACGTCAAATCCAATGCTATCGTCTTCTGCAAGGACGGACACACCGTGGGCGTGGGCGCGGGACAAATGAGCCGAGTGGACAGCGCGCGCATGGCCGCCATCAAAGCAGAAAATGAGGGCCTGACCTTTGTCAATTCGGTTGTTGCCTCCGACGCTTTCTTTCCATTCCGCGATGGCCTGGATGTGGTCGCCAAAGCCGGCGCCACCGCCGTCATTCAACCCGGCGGCAGCATGCGCGACGATGAAGTGATCGCCGCCGCCAACGAACACGATATCGCCATGGTGTTTACCGGGGTACGACACTTCCGGCACTAATTGAATACATGAACCTTCTTCTAATCGGCAGCGGCGGACGCGAACATGCCCTAGGCTGGCGTCTCGCCCAATCACCACGAGTTGCCAGAGTCTATGTCGCACCGGGCAACGGCGGCACGTCCGGCGAGGACGGCCTGGTTAACGTCGAGCTATCGAGCATTGGCGAGATGCTGGCGTTCGCCAAGTCCGAATCCATCGCCCTCACGGTTGTGGGGCCGGAAGCGCCGTTGGCCGAAGGCATGGTGGACGCTTTCCGCGCGCAGGGTTTGAAAATCTACGGCCCCACCCGCAAGGCCGCGCAACTGGAAAGCTCGAAAGACTTCGCCAAGTCCTTCATGGCGGCTCACAAGATTCCCACCGCTCGCCACGCAACCTTTATTGATCCCACGAAGGCGCACGCTTATGTCGCCGCGCAGGGCGCTCCCATTGTACTTAAGGCTGATGGATTGGCCGCCGGCAAAGGCGTGATCGTCGCCATGGACCAGCCCGAAGCGCATCGCGGAATCGATCAGCTCATGCTTTCCGGCGCTATGGACGCGACCGCCACCGCCGGCAACAAGTTGGTGATTGAAGAGTTCATCGAAGGCGAAGAAGTGAGTTTCATCGTCATGATCGACGGGCGCAACGTGTTAGCCCTGGCCACCAGTCAAGATCACAAACGATTGCTTGATAAAGATCAAGGCCCAAACACCGGCGGAATGGGAGCCTACTCCCCGGCCCAGGTCGTCACCCCGGAGCTGCACGCCCGCATCATGCGAGAGGTGATTCAGCCCACCGTGGTGGGCATGGAAGCCGGTGGCGAACCCTACACGGGATTTCTCTACGCAGGGCTTATGATTACCCCGGATAAGGCCATCAAAGTTCTGGAATTCAACTGCCGCATGGGCGATCCGGAAACGCAACCCATCATGATGCGATTGAAAAGCGATCTATTCGCACTGGTGGATCATGGTGTCAACGGCACGCTGGACCGTATTGAAGCGCAGTGGGACCGCCGCGTGGGATTGGGCGTCGTACTGGCTGCTTCCGGCTATCCAGACAACCCGCGCAAAGGTGACGAGATCGCCGTCGTCCCACGTGACGCGGACGATTTCCACGTATTTCACGCGGGTACGCGTTTGGATGGGGACCGTCTGCTGTCCAACGGCGGGCGTGTCATGTGCGTCACGGCGTTGGGCGACACGGTGCGCATCGCGCAACGGCGTGCCTACGAGATCGCCGATCAAATTCATTTCAGCGGAAAGCAAATGCGCAGGGATATCGGTCACCGCGCTATCGCGGCTAAACGCTAGGCCGCATTCCCAATGTGCACCGAGGCCACCAAGACCTTCTTCATCCAGCTTCAGCAACACATCGTCACGCGACTGGAAGAGCTGGATGGCCATTGCTTCCGGCGCGACGGTTGGACGCGTGAAGAAGGTGGCGGCGGATTGACCTGCCTGCTGGAAGAAGGGGACTTATTCGAACGCGCCGGAGTTTCCTTCAGCCATGTGTTCGGTTCGAAGCTGCCGCCGTCGGCTTCCGCCTCGCGGCCCGAGCTGGCGGGACGCGATTTCCAGGCGATGGGGGTGTCTCTGGTTCTGCATCCACGCAATCCTTACGTGCCCACCGTGCACATGAATGTGCGCTACTTCGTGGCGGAAAAACCCGGTGCTGATCCCGTATGGTGGTTCGGTGGCGGCATGGACCTGACGCCCTACTACGGCTTCGATGAAGACGCCACGCACTTCCATCGCACCTGCAAGGTGGCGCTGGACCCCTTTGGCGAACACTATCACCCTCGTTTCAAAAAATGGTGTGACGAATACTTCTATCTTAGGCACCGCAACGAAGCGCGCGGCATCGGTGGCATTTTCTTCGATGACCTGGCGGATCAGAATTTCAATTTCTCGTTGCGCTTGATGAGCGCTGTCGGGGAGCATTTTCTGCTGGCCTATGTGCCCATCGTGGATCGTCGCCGCGATCATTCCTACGGCGAACGCGAGCGCGATTTCCAGGCCTATCGGCGCGGACGCTACGTGGAGTTCAATCTCGTATTTGACCGCGGCACCTTGTTCGGACTGCAATCGCAAGGGCGCACCGAGTCGATCCTGATGTCACTGCCGCCTATCGTACGCTGGCGCTATGATTGGCGCCCCGATCCGGGAAGTGACGAAGCGCGACTGTATTCGGATTTTCTCGTCGCACGCGACTGGGTTTAACCCGACTTCCGCTATTCGCCCAAATAGGCTTTACGCACTTGCGGGTCGTCGAGCAATGTAGCGGACTTACCCGACAAGGTTACTTCACCGCTTTCCATGACATAACCACGCTGACTGACCTCCAGCGCGAGCTTGGCGTTTTGTTCCACCAGCAATACCGTTACGCCATCGTCCCTGACTTGCCGAATGGTCTCGAAGATCTTCTGAACCATGATCGGCGCCAATCCCATGCTGGGTTCATCCAGGACGAGAAGTTTAGGTTTGCTCATCAGAGCGCGACCGATGGCAAGCATCTGCTGCTCGCCACCTGAAAGTGTGCCCGCTAGCTGTGTTCGCCGCTCCTTCAAACGCGAGAACAGGGCGTACAACCGTTCGAGATCTCGTTTGACTTCCTGCGGCGCCTTGCGAGTGTACGCGCCCATTGCGAGATTCTCTTCAACAGTGAGCCGCGCAAACACTCCGCGGCCCTCCGGCACGAGCGACAGGCCACGTCCGACCAATGTGTGGGAAGGTGCTCCGGTGATGTCCGCGCCGGCGTAGGCCACTGTTCCAGAAAATGGTTTGACCATTCCGGCGATGGCCTTCAAGGTAGTGGTTTTGCCGGCGCCGTTGGCGCCAATCAAACACACCATCTCGCCCTGGGCAACCTCGAAACTCACTCCCTTTACCGCTGCGATGCCGCCATAGTGAACCTTGAGATCTTTGACTTGCAGCATGGCGCTCAACCCACCGTCCCGCCAAGATAGGCTTCGATCACTTTCGGATCACGCTGCACCTTGATGGGAACGTCTTCGGCAATCTTCTCGCCGTAATCGAGCACGGCTACTCTATCGCACAATCCCATGACGAGCTTCACGTCGTGCTCGATGAGCAAGACGGTAATGCCGTCCTGCAGTAGGGCTACGATCAATTTACGCAGGCTGGCGGTCTCGGTCGCGTTCATGCCCGCAGCAGGTTCATCCAACGCCAGGAGCTTGGGCTCGGTGGCGAGGGCGCGCGCGATCTCCAGGCGACGCTGATCGCCATAGGAAAGTTGATTGGCGATATCGTTGGCGCGCGATTCAATTCCCACATAGCGCAGCAACTCGTGGGCACGATCGACGATGGCGTGTTCTTCAGTACGGGTGGTTTGAGTGCGAAAAATCGCGCCGAACACCTGCGCATGAGTCCGCAGGTGGCGCCCAACCATGACATTCTCCAACGCCGTCATATTGCTGAATAGGCGAATGTTCTGAAAGGTGCGTGCGATGCCTTGCTTCGCCACTGCATGCGGCGCTTCGGTGTTCAGACGCCTGCCGTCGAACACAAACTCGCCCTCATTGGCTTGGTACATTCCGGTCAGGCAGTTGAAGAGCGTGGTCTTGCCGGCGCCGTTGGGGCCGATCAATCCATATATCTCACCGCGTTCGATCGTCAGCGACACATTATTCAGCGCTCGCACGCCACCGAAACGCTTCGAAATGCTGCGTGCTTCCAGAATTGTGCCGCTCATTCGGGACGCCGCCCCAACTCACGCTTACGAGCGGAGGAAGGCCACAACCCCGCCGGACGAAAACGCATCATCAGAACCAGCGCCATTCCGAATAACAACATACGGATCACCTCGGGTTCGATGATCATCTTGCCGAACAGCGATTTCTGCATGGGTTCCACCGTATAGCGCAGCAGCTCGGGCACGAAGGACAACAGCACCGCGCCCGCAATCACGCCAAAAATGTTGCCCATACCGCCGAGCACCACCATCGCCAACACCATGATGGATTCCACCAATACGAAACTTTCCGGGCTGATGAATCCCTGAATGGCGGAGAAGATACCCCCGGCGATGCCACCGAAAGAAGCCCCCATGGCAAAGGCAAGAAGCTTAATGTGCGTGGTGTTGATGCCCACTGCCTTGGCCGCCAACTCATCTTCACGAATGGCTTGCCAGGCTCGCCCGATGCGTGAATCTTCCAATCGCATGTTGATGATGATCACCACCAGCAGGACAACCAGTAACAGGTAGTAATACTTCATCGGGCCGCTGACCTGAAACCCGAACCATGTGTCCGTACTGCGAAAATCCACCCCACCGATGCGCACGGGCTCGATGCGCGCGATACCGCGCGGACCGTTGGTTAGATTCAAAGGCTGAGAAAGATTGTTCAGAAAAATACGGACGATCTCACCGAAGCCCAGCGTCACGATAGCGAGGTAGTCGCCACGCAATTTCAACGTAGGCGCGCCCAGCAGCACCCCGAACAAGCACGCGACGAAGGCTCCGATAGGGAGAATGATCCAGAACGGCAGCGCTAGTCCGAAGTGCGGCGACGCCAACAGCGCATAGACATAGGCACCCACCGCATAGAAAGCGATGTAACCCAGATCCAGCAGGCCTGCGAAACCGACCACAATATTGAGGCCCAACGATAGCAGCGCGAACAGGATCGCAAGGTTGGTGATGCGAACCCAGGCCGTGCCGACTTGCGTGAGGGCGAAGGGCAACAACAACAGTGCGACAACCACAAACGCTATACCGGCCTTGGATGCGAATGAACCACCTCTGAATTCGAACAGCTGTCTCATCTCAGGCCCGATCCGCCACACGCTCACCCAGCAAACCCGAGGGACGAAATACCAGCACGAGGATCAGCACCAGAAAGGCGAACACGTCCTGGTAGTTGCTGCCGAACAGGATCAGATGGCCATCGGCCTGGCAGCGTTCGGAAACCCAGCCTGACACTACCGGCCAGCGACACAGATCGGTCAGATCGCCGATGTAACCTGCTCCCAAGGATTCCACCAGGCCCAATAAAATTCCGCCCACCATGGCGCCTGCCAGATTGCCGATGCCACCGAGGACGGCGGCGGAGAACGCCTTTAATCCCAGCACCGCGCCCATGGTGTAGTGCGCGATGCCGTAGTAACTGCCGAACATCACGCCCGCGATGGCGCCGAGCGCGGCGCCGATCAAGAACGTGGAGGCAATGACCCGATCTACGGAAACCCCCATCAATGCCGCCACCGATGCGTTCTCTGCCGTAGCGCGCATCGCCACCCCGAGTTTCGTGCGATACACCATCAACGTGAGACCGATCATGAGCGCCAGTGAGATCGTGATGATTCCGATCTGCACCGCGGTGATACTGGCCCCGCCGATGTCGAAACTGATGAGGGGAAGAATCTGTGGAAACGCCAGGTTGTTGCGGCTCCACACCAGCATGGCGATGTGTTGCAACACGATGGACATGCCGATGGCCGTAATCAACGGTGCCAGGCGCGGCGCCTTGCGCAAGGGTCGATACGCCACACGCTCAAGCATATAACCGGTGGCCATGCACACCGGAATCGCGGCCAGCGTGCCGGCCAGCACGATGAATATCGCCGGCAACGGCACATGCGCTCCCACGAGCGTTGTGATCACCGTGAATGCCACCATGGCTCCCAGCATCACCACTTCGCCGTGGGCGAAGTTGATAAGCTGAACGATGCCGTAAACCATGGTGTAGCCCAACGCAACGATGGCGTAGACACTACCTAGTGTCAGGCCATTGATGATCTGCTGGAGGAAGATATCCATCAGGTGAAGTCACTCGAATTTAAACTCGCCTGCGCATAAAAAAACGGCACCACTAGGGTGCCGTTTTCTTTATAACCAGAAGCGCCTAGGAAGCCTACTTTGCGGGCTCTTTGGCGGGCTCGGCGGCTGGGGCCGCAGCAGGTTCCGCGGCAGCGGCGGGAGCCGCCGCGGGCGCGGCAGCCGCCATATATTCTTCCATGGTCATACTCTTGCCGCTCTTGATGATGGCAATGGGCTCGACCTTACCGGCCTTCATGGTGAAGATGGTCATCTCGGCGTCTTTGCGATCGCCTTTCTCGTCGAACTCGATGAGTCCGCTGGCGCCCTTGTGACTGGCCTTCTGCAATTCAGCGAGATACTTGGTGGGATCGGTGGAATCGGCCTTCTTCATGGCCTCGATGATGAGATTGGCCGCATCGTAGGTGAAGGGCGCGTACAAAATCGGATCGGAGTTGAATTTGGCCTTAAAAGCATCGAGGAAGCTCTGGCTCGCCGCCTTCACCGGAATGCCCGCTTGCGAGCAGATCATCCCTTCCGCGGAGTCGCCTGCGAGTTCGGTCATCTTGTCCGTACAGGCACCGTCGCCATAAGCAAATACGGCTTTGACGCCAAGTTCACGCGCTTGCTTGAGCAACGGACCACCGGTTGCATCCATGCCGCCGTAGAACACCGCATCCGGCTTCTTGCCTTTGAGCTTGGTGAGAATCGCTTTCCAATCCGTGGTCTTGTCCGTACCCTTTTCACGCGGCAGCACTTTCACACCAGCCGCCTTGAGCGTTTTCTCGACTTCGTTGGCAAGCCCTTCGCCGTAAGCGGTGGCGTCGTCGATGACGGCGGCGGTTTTGGGCTTTTTCGTGCTTAGCAGAAAGTTAGCGATGGCGGGACCTTGCTGATCGTCTCGTCCTACTACTCGAAAGATATTCTTGAAGCCTTGCTCGGTGAGCTGCGGGTTCGTCGCCGAACCGGTAATCATCGGGATTCCCGCTTGGTTGTAGAGCGAGGAGGCGGGAATGGTCACACCGGAATTCAAGTGCCCGACGATGCCTGCGACCTTCGCGTCCAACAGCTTCTGGGCAACAGTGGTACCCACCTTCGGATCGGCCTGATCGTCTTCACCGAGCATCTCGAACTTGATCTTCTGACCGCCAATGGTCGCCCCCGCCTTGTTGGCTTCCTCGATGGCAAGCGCGGTGCCGTTCTCATTATCCTTGCCGAGGTGCGCGATGGCACCGGTGAGGGGTGCCACGTGGCCAATCTTAACAATGGTTTCGGCCGGTGGCGTCGGAGCCGCTGGGGCTTGCGCTGCAGGAGGCGCTTCTTCCTTCTTTCCGCAGGCGAGCAATGCGGTGGTGATGGCGACGACGAGTGCGATCTGGGCGAATCCGTGCGTAGGATTGCGGGAATTCATGAGGCTCCTCATTCAAGGGGTGGTTATAAAACGCTGGCGCGGATTATTCTCCGACGTCATAGGGATGTCAAACAAATCCCTTCAATTCATTGAGTTGTGGATATTTTCGAGAGAAACCGTGAGTCCCGCGAGCGCCACAAAAAAGCCGGCCATGAGTGGCCGGCTGTTCTGGTCCGCTAAAACAACGAATTACTGGGCCAATACCCACTTGACCAAAGCAGCGATATCCGCGTCGGGAACAGCGGCGTTCGGCGGCATCGGGACGGGCCCCCAAATCTTACTGCTGCCGTTCTTCACGCTACCCGCGAGTTTGCTTTGCGCGTCAGCCTGGCCCTTGTACTTGGCGGCGACTTCCTTATATGCCGGGCCCACCAACTTCTTATCCACTGCGTGACAAGCCAAGCAGTTGTATTTCGTGGCAAGCTCTTTACTGGCGCTAGCCTGGCCCGCCAAGACGACGCCGGACGCGATGGCGGCGATCATGATGATTCTCTTCATTGAAGTCTCTCTCCAAAAGTGGTGAATGAAAACCGTGCGATTCTAATGGCATTTGCCGGGCCAATAAAGGGGACTTCGCGGGCGGGGTATTGACCCCGCCCTTGACCAAAGGGGGCTCCGTACGGATCCCTTTTCGCCCCTCTTGGAAACCCCCGAAGTTTGCCCTCGCACCAAGAGCGCGGGGAATACGAACTGAAACCTCAAAGCGATGCGCCCGGCAACTTCGGCAATTAAATCGTCGAGACGTTCCATGGGTGGAAAGCAGGAGACCCCTCGGAAATCCGGACGATTACACTTAGGCGTAGTTCCATTCGCCCATGTCCCGCGCAGGAACACGCCAAATCGAACCTGGTAAAAACGAACCTAGCAAAAACTAACGGGCGCCCGAAGGCGCCCGTTCAATCTACAACGATTGGCTTTTACTAGACCAAATTAGAACACGTGCTTGATACTGGCGTAGACACCTTTGTGATCCGCGCCATTGACGTTGTTGGCGTTCGCGGGTCCGCCGGCAAACACGTAGTTGGCCGCGTTACCGTTGTTGATGTTGGCCAGAATGATCTGGAACTGGCTCTGCTTGGACAGGTTATGGAAATAGCCGACGCCGAACAACGTCGCATTCGTTCCGTCGCCATTGCAGGCCGCTCCGTTGGCCCTGCTACAGCCAGCATCCGCAGCGCGACCGACTTCTAGGCCAACGTAGCCGGTGGGCATGTTGAGTTTCGCGCCCACCCAGAACGCTGAACGATCGTACTTGGTCAACTGGGAGCCAGTCGTCGTGTTGCCCTTGTACTGGAGCCTTTCGAAGCGGGCAACGAGGCCAACATCGCCAAAGGTGATGCCGCCACCGAATTGAATGCCATCATCCTTACAATCGGTAGAGCTGTTGCCGGACTGGATCGTCGCGAGTCCGCACAGGTCTTCATGACGCTCATAGGCCACGTTTACGAAGAAAGGCCCCGCTTCCGGCTTGAACTGAACACCCAAGGAAACGATTCTGGGCGTCTTGTTGGCTGCGCGGTTAGCGGCGGTTCGATGCGCATTGAGAGTGTAAGTCCCGCCAAAGCTGATTCCACTCCAGTTCGGGCTTGCATACCAAATGGAATCATTGGTACGGCGATAGAAACCCGCACCACTGCTGTTGCCAACGTCGAATACCGTGCCCGCGCCAGGTGTGCCCAGCAAGCTCAGGTTTCCACCCAGGCCAACCGCGCCATCCAGAGGATCGGACTCATACATATACTGTTCGTAGATGTTTTCGTTGGTGCCCCAATAAACGCCACCCCAGCCACCTTTGATACCGAGGTAGCTATTGCGGTTACCCAACACTGAACCCGTGTCACTCAGTCCGACTGCGGTCTGAATGTTCAGAACAACCATATTTCCGCCACCAATATCATCCGAGGAGGAGATGTTGAAGTTGGAATAGTTGTTAGCGATGTTCGACTGCGTGAAGCCCTTACCGGATCCGTCCGTACAGGTACCTGAACAACCCGCCGAAAACGGCGAGTTGGTCGGTACGGTGGTGGAACCATCGCCATCGCTGGTAAACATGGGACCGGCGTTAATCGCGCCGCTGATGGTGACATCAGCAAATGCAGCCGGGACGGCGAATACGCCGGCCACGGCCAGTGCTACTAGACTCTTCTTCATACCATCTCCTTATGATGATTGGGTAGCGCAAGGCTTTTTGCTCGCGCTCGTTGCAGCTCGTTGCAGCTTATTGCACTTAGTGTTGTCTTAAGACACCTCTCCCTTCCCAGAGAGAGCGGAGCCGATTTTGCCAAGACGCAACAAAGCGCCGCAAGCGGTGTCGTCACGAATCTGCCGGATTGTTGTGTTTTTGCAACATGACGATAGCCTAAAGCGCCTTGCGGGCGCTTTAGGCTAAGGGAAGAGACGGGCGAGTTCGACTCCGGGGTCCGGGGCTCGCATAAAGGATTCGCCTATGAGGAAGGCGTTTACGTTGTTTGTGCGCATGAGAGCGACGTCTGCGGGGGTGGCGATGCCGGATTCGGTGACTACGATTCGGCCCTTCGGAATGCGGTGGAGCAGTTCTAGCGTGCTTTCCAGTTTGGTTTCGAAGGTTCGTAGGTTGCGGTTGTTGATTCCAAGCAGGGGCGTAGCAAGGCCGAGGGCGGCCTTGAGTTCGGTGGCATCGTGTACCTCTACCAATACTGCCATCCCCAGGTCTTGGGCGACTTGTTCGAGAGCTTGCATCCGCGCCAAGGTCAGCGCGGCGGCGATCAAGAGGATGCAATCCGCGCCCATGGCGCGCGCCTCGTAGACCTGATAGGCGTCCAGCATAAAGTCCTTGCGCAAAACGGGGAGCAAACAGGCCGCGCGCGCTTGCCGGAGATAGGCCGGGCTTCCTTGAAAGTATTCACCGTCGGTTAGAACCGACAAACACGCGGCGCCGTGCGCTTGGTAGGTGCGCGCGATCTCGGCGGGACGGAAATCCGCCCTGAGTAACCCCTTGCTTGGACTGGCCTTTTTGATTTCCGCGATGACTGCCGGACGACCGGCTGCGATCTTGTCCACAATGGCGCCCACAAAGTCCCGCGGAGGTGGCGCGGACTCCAAATCCTTCTGAAGGAGCGCAAGAGGACGTTCGCGCTGCGCGTGCGCGACTTCCTGGCGCTTGGTGGCGAGGATGCGATCGAGGATGTCGCTCATCAGCTTTGCGGGCGAAATTGAGCGGTGAAACTCACCAATTCATCCAGCTTGTGTTGGGCGGCACCGGAGGCGATGGCTGCCTTGGCCTTCTCCACGCCCTGCGCCAGGGAATCGGAAAGTCCAGCGACGTAGATAGCCGCCCCGGCATTGACGCAGACGATGTCGCGTGCGGCCGACGCCTCGTTGCGCAACACGCCAAGCAACATGCTGCGCGCAGCGTCCTTCCCATCCACACGAATGCTGTCAAGGGATGCCGACCTAAAACCCAGGTCTTCCGGCATCACCTGATACTCCTGGACCTCACCGCCACGCAGTTCAGCGATATGAGTCGGTCCGCTAATGGTGATTTCGTCCAGTCCATCATGGCCATGCACCACCATAACGTGACGCGATCCCAGTGTTTGCAGCACGCGCGCGAGCTTACCCGGCAATTCCTTGAGGAATACGCCTATGATCTGATTGGGAGCGCCTGCTGGATTGGTAAGCGGCCCTAGGAGATTGAACAGGGTACGCACGCCCAACTCCCTGCGAACCGGCGCGGCATATTTCATGGCGCTATGGTGGCTGGGGGCAAACATAAAACCCACGCCCACTTCCTCCACCGAACGCGCCACCTGCTCCGGATTCAACGCGATGTATACGCCGAGGGCTTCCAGAATATCCGCGCTACCGCAGGTGCTCGATACCGAACGATTGCCGTGCTTGGCCACACGACAGCCTACGGAAGCTGCCACCAGCGCACTCGCTGTGGAAATATTGAAAGTGTGAGAGGCGTCCCCGCCGGTACCGCAGGTATCCACTAAGTGGGTTTTATCCGCCACTTCCACGCGCGTTGCGAGGCTACGCATCACCTCGGCGGCGGCGGCAAGTTCCGTGACTGTTTCCCCCTTACAGCGCAAGGCCGTGATGATGCCGCCAATCTGTACCGGCGTGATCTCCCCGGTCATGATCTGCGCCATGATGGAGCGCATATCAGCGTGCGAGAGGTCGCGTTTTTCGATAAGCGCGTTGAGTGCGGATTGAGGTGTCAATGCAGCCACTGCAGGTTTGAATCACCAGTGCGAGTATAGCCTCAGGGCCATGACTCAAGATTGCGCCGAGGCTTGGTTGGACGACGCCCCTGCAATCTGGCTGCGTGCGAGCATGGCGCCCAAGAACAAACTCAGTAGATGGCCTTCGGGAAAGGTGCGGAAATGCGAGCTGAACAAGCTCGTGCCCATGATGACGAATAGCGTTCCCAAGCCAATCCATCCGTACCGATCTCGCGGTGCGCTCCGGATTGTCACGATCAGAAAGCCGACAAACACGGCAAGCCCGACCAGACCGTGCTCCACGGTGACAAACAGGTAAATGTTGTGCGGATCGGTGGAAGGCATGGCGCGCCAGTCGTTATAGCGTTTTTGCACCGCCTCTCTGTAACTCCTGCCAAATCCCGCCGCTCCATAGCCAAACACGGGACGCTGCTCTATGAGTTGCAGCGATGTCTCATAGAACAAGACGCGCGTGCCTATCGAGGTCAACTGCCTGCCTGATGCGTCGTATACCTCCGCCATGCCCGCATCCACCCGGTTCCGCATATTGGGGGATGCGGCATAGGCCAGCACCATCCCCGCGCTCACCAACATGATCCACGCATAAGCGCGCCACTGGCTGAACCTCGCCCATCCCCACACAACTAGTACGATGAACAGCGCCAGGAATCCACTGCGTCCGCTCGTAACAAACAAAATGTTCGAAACCAGCAGCACACCCAGTCCCATAAGCGAGCGACGTACAAAGGGCGAGGCGTCGCTCCACAGCTGGGCAGCACATAGCAATCCCAATGCGAAGGTAATGCCCTGCGTAGCATGGTTCTGTAATAGAACGCCGGACGGGTGCCCATTCTTCGATGGGATGACCCCCCACCACGCCAGGTAACTAAGCACCACCCATAAAGCGCAGGCCACCACGAACGCTACGGCGAAACGCCGCTTCCACGCCACCGCACCGAAGAGTCCCAGCAAGACTAATGCGTAAGCCAATCTACGCCAACCTAGAAACGTGTTCCATCGCTCGGAAAAATCAGCGGCGCCATACAACAACCCCGTTGCAGCCACTAACAGGAACGCCGCTAACGCAAGACCCACTGGTTGCCGCATCGTGTCTTGGAAAATCTCGATGGCTCGGCCTGAAAGTAACCAAGCCAGCAACATTACGCCCACCGCGATGCTGGTCATCGCCGTCGAGATAGGCACGCTGACAACCGCGCCGATCGCGCTGTAGCGCGCCACGCCCAGACATCGATCGCCCCACGTGTGTCCCAAAATCGCGCTCAATGCGCAACGGTGCGACACCTGCGTATTGATGACATCGCGCCCTGTGGATTGGCTCATCGCCACAACTGATACAAGTACTTGCGGCGTAACTTTTCCCACCCGAAGACTATGCCTTTCAACCAGGGAGGCGGGTCGGATTCGATCTGCGACTGGAACATGCCGTTCTTGCTACCCTGTTCCACAACTGGGTCTTCAAACCACAGCAACGTGATGCCCAGATCCTTATCTACAACATCGAACTGATTGTCGATAGGCTTTGTGAGCCGATGTTTGCCGATCCAATCGAGCCTGGCGCACGCGGCATCGACACCAATCATGTACGAGTCCGCGAATCGGCCTTTGCTTGCCGGGTACAAGTGTTGTCCAGATCTGCGTTGACTGCGCGGGGTGAAGAAATTACCTCCGCTCCCCAGAAACACGACGTGAAGCGGCGCATAGCTCGAACGCTCGCCCAAGGCGATGTTGATGCCCTGCGCGAAGTCAGGCGCCAATATCACATCATCTTCGAGCACGAGTGCGCTGTGCTGACTCCTGGCGACGATGCGCTCCAACGCTGTGATGTGCTTCATGCAGCAAGACTTCTGCGCTAGGGTGAGAGCACAGCCCGGCGCGAACCAGCGCTCGGACTCTTCACTCAGGTCGGGAATGTCCCATTCGTGCACGAACTCGGGCCGGATATGAAAGCGCTCGAGTTCGGCGCTGACATGGCGCTGGCGCTCCTCGAAGGACTTGACGTTGATGACGTAAACTTGGTCGAGGCCTTCGATCGTCTTGTAACCGCTCATAGCGCGTGGTGAAAGTTCTTCTTCATTAGGAAATTTTTTAGCAGTGCATGGCCATGCTGTGTCAGGATGGATTCCGGGTGAAACTGTACGCCCTCCAAGGGCAAGGACTTGTGCCGTACCCCCATGATGTCGCCATCTTCGGTCCAGGCGGTGATTTCCAGTTCAGCGGGAACGGACTCGCGCTCGATCACCAGCGAATGGTAGCGCGTGGCCTCGAACGGCTGCGGCAATCCACTGAATACGCCCAGCGCGTTGTGATGAATCGGCGAAGTCTTTCCGTGCATGAGTTGCTTGGCGTGCACGATCTTTGCGCCCAGCGCCTGGCCTATACTTTGATGCCCCAAACACACTCCGAGAATCGGAATCTTGCCCACAAATCGCTGGATCAACGGCACGGAAATGCCGGCTTCGGCGGGCGTACAAGGGCCGGGTGAAACAACGATATGGTCTGGGCGCATACTCTCCACCTCGTCCAAGGTGATGGCGTCATTGCGAAACACGACCACTTCTTGGCCCAACTCGCCGAGATATTGCACCAGGTTGTAGGTGAAGGAATCATAGTTATCGATCATGAGCAGCACGGCATCACTCCTAGCGCACCAGATCCCGACCGAGACCGGACTGCGCCATCTCCGCCGCGCGCAACACCGCGCGCGCCTTATTCTGCGTTTCGGTCCATTCGCTCGAAGCTACGGAATCGGCCACGATGCCCGCGCCAGCCTGTACGTATAAGGTATTGTCTTTCACCACTGCCGTGCGAATGGCGATGGCCAAATCCATATCACCGTTGAAGCCGAGGTAGCCGACGGCGCCGGCGTAGATACCGCGCTTGGACACTTCCAATTCATCGATGATTTCCATGGCGCGCACCTTGGGCGCACCGCTCACGGTTCCCGCCGGAAAACTCGCGCGCAGCACGGCCATGGCGTCGAGTCCTGCTTTTAGTTTGCCGTCCACATTGGACACGATATGCATCACGTGGGAATAGCGCTCGACCAGCATATTCTCCGTCACCCGCACGCTGCCTACTTGCGCGACACGCCCGACATCGTTGCGGCCCAAGTCCATCAACATGACGTGCTCCGCGCGTTCCTTGGGATCGGCGAGCAGATCGTGCTCCAAGGCGACGTCTTCGTCGCGCGTTTTCCCCCTTGGGCGGGTGCCGGCAATAGGGCGCACGGTAACCATGTCGCCTTCCAATCGGACCAGGATCTCCGGGGAGGCGCCTACGATATGGAACCCTCCCATGTCGAAATAGAACATATACGGCGAAGGATTGAGCGCGCGCAAGGCCCGATACAACGATAAAGGCGAAGCCGAGAACGCAAGGCGCATGCGTTGGGAGAGCACCACTTGCATGATATCGCCATCGAAAATGTACTGCTTCGCCTTCTCGACGGCTTGCATGAATGCCGCCTCGCTGGTCTCCGATGTGGGGACGCTGATGGGGCCCGATACCTCCTCTGGCACTTGCACCGGCCGGCGCAAGGCGGCGGACAACTCCGCCAGCCGAGCCTGACCTCGCGCGTAGGCATTGGGCTCGCGCGGGTCGGCGAAGACGATGAGATAAAGCTTGCCGGAGAGATTGTCGAACACTGCCATTTGCTCGGACAGCAACAGCAAGATATCAGGCGTGCCCAAGGGGTCGGAGCGCTTGGGCCAACCCAGACGCCGCTCGATGAAGCGCACGGTGTCGTAGCCGAACACGCCCACCAATCCTCCGCAAAACCGCGGTAACTGGGCGTTGAGCGCGGCCTTGTAGCGTTCTTGGCAGGATCTGATGTACTCGAGCGGATCGTGGTGTTCGCTATGCGCCACCAAGCGTTCCTGGCAATACTCGGAACACAGGTTGCCTCGCACTTCAAAGCGGATTTCCGCCGGCAACCCAATGAAGGAATAACGCCCGAAGCGCTCTCCCCCTTGTACGGATTCCAGCAGATAGGAATAGGGTTGATTGGCGAGCTTGAGATAGACCGATAACGGGGTATCCAGATCCGCCAGGGTCTCCGTGACCAGGGGGATTCTGTTGTACCCGGCTTGAGCCAGGCGCGAAAATTCTGCTTCTGTCATTTGCGATACCTATTTTCCGATGAGGCCATAAACACAACGCGACGCACGACTTCGAGACCGCGTAAAGACTATGCGCAGTGGTACGTGAAGTAGGGTCGCCAAGGACCCCACGCGGCTGGCCGCGCCTGCCATCGGTTCATCAATCGGAGAAGGATCATGACTTCGTTTTAAGCAGCAATGTCGCCAAATCGAAAAGGTCCGTCACTATAGCATCGCAGTCCAAGCTGCGGATACCGCCGGCACCGCAATAGCCATAAGGGACGCAGACCACGGGGCAACCGGCGGCTCGCGCCGCACGACAGTCGTTCTTGGAGTCTCCCACTACCAGCAGGTGTTGCGGACTCACGCCGAATTGCTCGGCACAATGCAGGAATGGGTGCGGATCGGGCTTCTTGTACGGGAGCGAGTCGCCCCCCAGTACGAGGCGAAAGTATGGCCGAAGGCCGGCTCCGATCAACAGTGGCTCGGTAAAGGCGAGTGCTTTGTTGGTGACGCACGCCAGCGGGAATCGCTCGCCAAGGGCGTTCAGCCCTTGCGTAACGCCCGGGTAGGGCTTGCTTCGAACTACTAATTCTTCGGCATAGGCGCGCTTGAAGATCTCGAGTCCACGCGCCAGTTCATGGGAATCCGCCTCGGCGTCCATCTGCCCCGTCAACAAGCGTCTGGAGAGAACCGCGATGCCATCGCCGATAAACGATCTAACTTGCTGCTCATCTACCCGCGCGCGCCCCAGAGCCAGCAACATGCGATTACCCGCCACCGCCAGATCGGGTAAGGTATCGATCAATGTGCCATCGAGATCGAAGGCGAGAGCCTTTATCCCATCAAGCACCGCTATGGCCCGCGACATGGCGTGGGCTAAACCGCAGCCAGCGCCGCCCGCATAGCCGCGATCGTCTGCTTATAATCCTTGGAACCGAAGATGGCGGAGCCCGCGACGAAGGTATCCGCCCCGGCCTGCCCGATTTCCGCAATATTGTCCGCCTTCACCCCGCCATCGACTTCAAGCCAGATATCCCGTGCGGTCGCCTCAATACGACGGCGCACCTGGCGCAGTTTCTCCAAGGTGTACGGAATGAACTTCTGTCCGCCGAAGCCGGGATTCACCGACATCAACAACACCAGATCGAGTTGCGGCAGAACATGATCAAGATAGCTCAGCGAAGTGGCGGGATTGAGCACGAGGCCCGCGCGGCAGCCGCATTCCTTGATCAACGCGATGGTGCGGTCCACATGCTCGGATGCCTCCGGGTGGAAGCTGATCAGATTGGCCCCCGCCTTGGCGAAATCCGGAACGATACGATCCACCGGTTTCACCATCAAGTGCACGTCGATCAAGGCATGCGTCAGGGGACGAATCGCCTCGCACACCATCGGACCGATGGTGAGATTGGGAACGTAATGGTTGTCCATCACATCGAAGTGGATCAGGTCGGCGCCGGCCGCCACCACGGCCTGAACCTCTTCGCCCAGCTTGGCGAAGTTTGCGGACAAAATGGAGGGGGCGATGCGAAATTGTCTGCTCATGCGTACGTACGAGTTCAAATACCGTCGATGAATGGGCCTGATTTTAGCTGGAAGTGCTCTGAGGGCTAGGTTAATTGCGCGCCATTCTTGTATCTTGCCCAGATTTCGTTTTCAATTCGCCTATGAACACGGAAACCAAATACAACATCAAGGTTGTGGCCAACGCCTTTTATCTCCCCGACCAATCGGATGAGGAAGAAGATCGCTATGTCTTCGCCTACACCATCACCATCAAAAACGAGGGTTCGGTACCGGCAAAGCTGATCAGCCGGCACTGGATCATCACCGATTCGGACAGTCGAGTGCAGGAAGTGCGCGGCGTTGGCGTGGTGGGCGAGCAGCCCTTTCTGGCACCCAATGACAGTTTCGAATACACCAGCGGCACCTCTCTGGCGACGCCCGTGGGGACCATGCGCGGAAGCTACCAGATGGTGGCGGAAGACGGCACCAAGTTCGACGCCGTCATTCCCGAATTCACGCTCAGCGTCCCGCGCGTGCTGCACTGAAGCACCTTCCGCGCACTCAGCACGACGCCACGTGAACCTAAGAGGCGCTAAACGCTAGCGCTTGTCTTTCTTGGGCAACGTCCACCAGACAATGAACAGAAACAGGGCAAGCCCCAGCGCGATTTCGATGGCCATCCAGATCATTTCGACTCGGCAAAGCAATGTGGGAAAGCGCTCAAGATGGCTATGGGTGTGCTTGACGACACTGCTCTCGAGCGCGTGCGTGAGTGTACCGGAAACGCCTGAGCCATCACCCGCGACCTCGGCCAAGCCACACCTGACGCCGACATCCTGGTCGACCTTGCCCGGATGGCAGGAGAATTCACTGGCGCCGGCTTGGAGTGCTTTCCTCAAGAGTTGCGGCGCCGCAACCCGTGACCAGCACTGGTCGGAGGTATGCGATCAAGCAGCCGCAGCGGATGCCACATTGCTGCATGGCTTCTTCGAACGATGGTTCATACCGTACCAACTGGCTGATGCCACCGGAAACAAGACCGGTTTGCTGACCGGCTACTACGAACCGCTCCTGCGAGGCAGCCGTGAGCGCAGGGCGCCCTACCTCTTTCCCGCCTATGGAATCCCCGGGGATTTGCTGCAGATCGATCTCAGCACACTTTATCCCGAGCTTGCGCGGCACCGCCTGCGCGGAAGGGTGGTGGGTAACAAGGTCATGCCCTATTACAGCCGCGCCGACATCGACGCCGGATTATCTACCTTGGTGGGCCGTGAGATTCTCTGGGTAGACGACCCCGTGGCGCTGTTCTTCTTGCACATTCAAGGATCGGGCAAGGTCGTCCTCAACGATAGCACGCGTGTGCGACTGGCCTATGCGGAGCAAAACGGCCACCCTTACAAAGCCATCGGCAAGGTGCTCATCGACCGCGGCGAACTCAAACGCGAGGCGGTGACACTGCAATCCATTCGCGCCTGGCTCGAACGCAACCCCGCCAAGGCGGCGGATCTGATGCAACAGAATGCGAGCTACGTTTTTTTCGAAGAGCAGCCCGACTCCGCGAACGGTCCCAAAGGCGCGCAGGGTGTCGCTCTCACCACCGGACACAGTATCGCCGTCGATCCCGACGCCATTGGGCTCGGGACGCCGGTTTATCTGGAAGCGCGCTCGCCCCTCGATGGCGCAACATTGAATCGGTTGACAATCGCACAAGATACGGGCGGTGCTATTCGGGGCGCCGTGCGAGCGGATCTATTTCTCGGCAACGGGGACAGCGCGGAAGCACTTGCAGGCCGCATGAAGCAGCCCCTGCGAGCGTGGGTATTACTTCCCAAGTCGGTGAAACCGTAGACAACCCCGTAGGGCAAATGCAAGCCGCCGAGCGATGTTGGCAATTCCAATGGGAAGTCCCTTTTATCGCACCGCGCGTGTCAACGACTGGTTTACCTCTGGATCAAAAGCGAATTCCACCTGGATGGCGAGCCGACAACGCACCGTCTTGCCGTCCTTTTGCGCGGGCGAGAAACGCGCGGCGCGGAAACTTTGCACTGCAATCTCTTCGAAATAGCCCTCGGGCGTCGCCTCGATCACATTCACTTCTTGCACCGAGCCAGTCTCATCGATGAGCAACTCCAAGGTAACCACCCCGGATACCTGGTCATCGGCCGCGCGACGGGGAAACGGCGGGTTGACCGCAGCCAGCGGTTTCGGAAAGACGTCCAGTTCAAGGGGGGGGTAGAACGTCGGATCGACGATCAGCGGGACTTCAATGGGCGGCGCAGCGGTTTTTTCCGGAGCCGCCGAGGAGACTTGTTCAATGCTGGCTGGCGCTGCATCCTCTGTTTGGGGAGTTGCAGGAGGGGCAGGAGGTACTTGCTCTACGATCGCAACCGGTGGC
>JANNFC010000045.1:0-4947 GCA_031379405.1 Betaproteobacteria bacterium
CACCGTGACAAATAAATCGTGGTCCCTGGTGTGAAAGGGATGAACGAATAGGTCTCGAATGCGCTGAGCCACGTGGACAGCTTGCTGAACGGCAACCGCCCCATGCAATCCTCCGATCATCATCGCGAAGCCGTTACCCGATACACGCCCCAGAAGTACGCGGCTCCAGTTACCCGTTGCACCCGTGATCGTTACGTCCAGACCATGACTTAAACCCTCTAGGCGCGCGGAGGCCTCTCGCAGTACCCTGTCCGCGACGTGGTGGCCAAAGGTTTCATTGATCTTCTTGAAGCGATCCAGATCGACATGCGCCAGCACACACTGAGTGCCGGCATGGGCGGCGGCCGCCAAGAATTCATCTAGTTTCTGCCGCAGCTTCTGTCGATTGAGTAAGCCGGTCAGTCCATCGAATTCCACCAATCGGTTTCGATACACTTTGAAGGCCAGTGTATTTCGCACACGCAATTGCAATTCACTGGAATCGACGGGCTTCGTTAGAAAGTCCGTTGCACCCATCTCCAAGGCCTTCAGTCTGGACTGTGGATCGGTTTCCGCCGTGAGAATGATCACGGGAATGTACCGCAGCTCCGTGTCACGTTGCAGCTGGGCAAGTATGTCGAATCCGGTGACCTTGGGCATGCGCAAGTCCATCAGAACCAAATCGGGCCGATGGTCCAGCATCATCGCAACCGCGCACGATGGATCGGTGGTCCGAATGAAGTTCACGTATCCAGCTTCCTGGAGAAACGTCTGTACGACATCAATGACCATCGCTTCGTCATCAATCATCATCACGGTCGCGTCACGCAGAGCCTCGTAGCCGTCGTTGGGACCGTACCGGCCAAGGTTCCGCTGGAAATGAACGTTGGCCGAAACCTGGTTTGTGGCAGGAATCGAGAGGGTCGTTTCCATCAATATCGTATCGGGCTGTATCTGCGTTTTATCCATACGTCAGCTCATTAATGCAATGTATCGGTGAGTATTGGTGTGGAAGACTCCTCCGGCACCACCATAAGTCCTACGAGTCTCTTGATTTCAGCCAGCGCAATCCTCATTTGCACCTCATCCTGGGCTTTGGCCCAATCTCCCAATCGGGCCGCCGGTTCCGTGAACGCCGCGTAACCGGCGGTGCCTCCCGACCCCTTTAACCAATGGGCGAGTTCCGCCAAGCGTGCAAATTCTCTGGCTCTCCACGCTTGTTCCATATCCACCAAGCGCTCCTTTAGCTGGAGTGCGAACTTGCGCGCGACCCCGCGCAATTTGGGATGGGTACTCAAGCGAGAGATCAAGATCTCACTTGATCCCGCTGAAGCCAAACTGGCCTCGGACGCCACTGTCATGTCGCGGCGCACGACGGGCGTTGTTTCATGCCGCCCTTCCAGATACTGTGCGAGTGTGCGTAACAACTGATCAATGTCCACCGGCTTGGTGAGATAGGCAGTACAACCCACCGCCAGAATTTCTTGCTCGAACCCCGTCATGGCGTGCGCCGTCATGGCAACAATGGGGCTTCCCATACCGAATTTGCGCAATAGGCGTGTGGCCGTGAACCCATCCATGACCGGCATCTGCATATCCATGAGGATGACGCTAAAGGACCCTTCCAGGGCTCGCTGCACTCCCTCCTCCCCATTCTGGGCATCGGTGACTCGCAGGCCGGCTTGTTCCAGGATCAGGCGCACAAGCTCTCGATTACTTTCGCCATCATCCACGACCAGCACATCGGCCGGAGAAAACACCCAGCGCGACGCCACGGCGGCGCCAACGCAATGTTCGGGTTCCCCGACTTGCGCCGCTGTCAGCAGGCGCACACCTTCAACGCAACCCGGATCGATACGAACACGGAAAACACTGCCTTTCCCGATTTCGCTCGAGGCAGTGATATCGCCGCCAAGCGCGCGTGCGATACGCCGGCTAATGGTCAAGCCTAAGCCGGTACCTCCGAAATTGCGCGCGGTGGCGCTTTCCGCCTGCACAAAGGCGTCGAACACGGCTTCCAGCCTGTGGCCAGAGATGCCCACACCGGTATCGATCACGTCGATGGCGAGTCGATAGTTCTCGCCCTCTTGCTGCAGCTCCACCGTAACGCGCACACCTCCGGTCATGGTGAACTTGATGGCGTTGCCCACCAGGTTGATGATCACCTGACGAAGCCGGATCGGATCTGAATGAATAGTTTCCGGAATGGAGCCGAGGCATTGCGACTCCAGCGTCAATCCTTTTTCACGCGCCCGCTCGGCCAACACTTCCACTACCTCGCGCACGATGGCGTAAGGCGCGCATGGGATACGTTCAACCTCCAAGCGACCGGACTCCACCTTTGCTAGATCAAGAATATCGTTGATTAACTCCAGCAAATGCTTGCCGCTCGAATGGATAGTGTCCAAGTGCTTGCGCAGGTCGAGGTCGCTCTTGTGATACCCGCGACGCAACAGATCGGTGAAGCCAAGAATCGCATTCATTGGCGTGCGGATCTCGTGGCTCATGTTGGCGAGAAAATCACTCTTTGCGCGATTGGCGCAGTCGGCCTCCTCCTTCGCGCCTTGTAGTTCGATCTCTTTTTCCTGGAGTTCCGTTACGTCATCGAAGCTGATGAGTACGCCCGCCAGTTTGCCGCCGCCACCCATGACTGGCGATGCGTTGACCATAAAGGTACGCAGCCTGTCCTTCACATCCCGTAGAGCGACCCGGGCGTTGCGCACAGGATCGCCAGCCCGCAAGGCGTTGTTCCAGGGATGGCTATCGTTGTCGAGGATCGCGTCATCACGATCGCGCCACGCGAAGTCCGACGTCTTGCACCCGACCAGACGCTCCGGTGCATCACCTATGAATTGGGCGAACGCTTGGTTGGCGAGCATGATATTTCCACTTGGATCCACCACCAGAAGCCCTTCGGCCAAGGTGTCCAGGGCGGCTCGCACGCGTCCGGGCACCGCGCGCGATGGGTCGAGTTCCTTAAGTGCGCGCCCAAGATAAAAATAGAAGCCAACAAAACTCATCCCTACCACCAGTGCGATGAACTGAAGGCGTTTGTCCAACACGAACGCCCACCACTTATCTGACTTGAGCGAAACGAAGCGCAACTCGACGCTTCCCCATTTCTGCTCACCGGAATAGATGGGAACCTGCATTTGAGCGTCCGTGGAGCGATCTGTCGCAATCTCGCTCCAATGGTCTAGATGATCCCCGATGGCGGCAACGATTTTTCCATCGGCGCGCCGCACCGCGGCGGAAACTAGGTCCTCGTTTCGCTCCACTAGAAAAGTGAGGATCTCTTGTGCTTGATCGAACTGCGATTGCGCAATCATGGCCGATGTGGTCGCGGCGATCGCTTCCGACAGCGCGGCTCGCCCGGCCCGGATTGCGCCGTCGCGATCGGGAATAAAGCCGGCGAACAGCGCAAGCAACAACACGCTGCTCAGTAGCGAGCTCAATCCAAAGGTGATTAGGAGTTTGGTATTTAGTTTGCGCAGAATCATGCTTGGTCGGGCGTACCGCCCCCTCTTTCCAGCCCTCGCCCGCGAGGCAAGCGGGTGCGCAGCGCGATGGTGCCTCGAGGGCTGCCAGACGCCGCCTTGACCTTCCCAAACATGCGCTCGATCGCGTCGCCCTCATCTTTGCCTTCTTCATCGTCGCCTTTTTTACCGAGTACGGGCAAAGGATCGATGGTGTGCCAGGCAGGTAAGGAAGAAAGCAGCGTGCTCATCAGCAGTCCGCCGCGCAACAGCCAAATGACATACCCGACAGATAGTCCACCCGACACAAAGGCAGTAGCACCAACCATGGCGTTGTCTAGCTTGAGTTCCTCGTCTATCTTCTCTTGCAGTTGCCCAAGTTCGTCCAGCCATTGGCTGTTGGTTAGACTTGAGCGCAGTGTTTCCAAGGCAAAATTTAAAGACCCATGAGACGCACCAAAACCGTACCACATGATGCTCTGAGTGCCCGCAACGGGTAAGAATTCAGCTGGTTTGATCCACACGCTACTTCCCGAGGACACATTGGTGTTAGCACTTGCACGCCGCGAATCCGTGAGTGGTGTGTTAGGTTTTCCCCGATCTAAGGTGAATGGTTGTTCTTCCGAGCGCTCTTCTGTCTGGGGCACCTCCTTCGCAAGGTTCGACGCATAGGCGGCGGTCTCAGACATCTGTTCTTGCGACGCTATCGGAGGAGGCGTGATCACGTCGGCGTTTGTGTCAGCACTTCCAAGCGACGTGCTCGAGAACAATGCGGAGCCGACTAGCGGGATAACTGGGGTTGAGACAACTACCAAAACGGTGATGGAGTCCGAATCCGTTAGCACCCCGCCGGATCCAGTATTTCCTTGGTCGCTGGTTGAAACGGACAACGTAGCATTGCCCAGGAACCCTGCCACTGGTAGAAAGACAAGTCCGTTTAATGCGGTATTGATATCCGTCTTAGATCCGGTAAATATCATGGCGACGTCCGAGGCGCCATCGCCCACACTGAAAACCAACCCGGTGGTACTCGCCAGGCTCAGCACGGCATCGGTTGCCGTTAGCGCAACCTGGATCGTGGCCGAACCGGCATCGGTATCCTCTATTGAAATGCGGTTGCCGTTAGCTGTCGACAGTACCAGTGGTGTATCAACAGCGGTGCTGGCAGCTACGGGCAACGCATTCAACGGCCCATCATTGGTCGGCGTAATGGAGATGGAAGCAATGGCCAATGCGTCGCCTCCCGCACCATCGCTTACTCGATAGCGAAAGGAGTCAGAAATGGTTTCACTGCCATCATGGGTATAGGTGAAAGAGCCGTCGGTGTTCAGCGTAAACGAGGAAGCATAAGACGGGAGATCGACAATGGAAACTGTCAAGACTCCAGAATCCATGTCTGTATCATTGCTCAAGACACCCGGTGCTAAACTGGCGTTATAGGTCAGAGTATCGCCCGCATCTGGATCGGCAAACGCGCCTGCAGCGAATTGAT
>JANNFC010000047.1:0-9065 GCA_031379405.1 Betaproteobacteria bacterium
CAGGAGCTCAAACAGGAATTCGGGCTCGACAGCTTCGAGGGCCGAAACTGGCGCGGCTTTCACCACCATGCGAGCCTTTGCATTGCGGCCTACGGCTTTCTGGTCGCCCACCGCCTGCTCCACGGCCAGGGCACTAAAAAAACTCCATCTTCCGCGCGCAACCTTCCCTACCCGAAGGTTACATCCCGCGGGGCGCCAATCCGTCCTCAGCGCCACGTCCTTAATCGTTGGTGCATGAAAATCTGGAACGGTTTGATGTCATCCTGTATGGACGTGTGTTCAAGTGTATCGAGATAGGTCTTTCGGTGTTCCGGGCGAACGGTAATAGGCGGGTAGCCCTGGCGTAGCAACAGCAGGTTCATCATGAGCCGAGCGGCGCGTCCGTTGCCATCGCTGAACGGATGAATTGCAACTAGGCGGAAGTGCGCCTCAAAGCTGGTGGCCGCGTCAGGTCCAAATTGGCCAAGCCACTCTCCGTAGTCCTTCATCAACTAAGGAATCTTGGCGGCGTTGGGGAAAATGGCGAGGGAACCAGCGATACGACGAAGAAGCGTGCTGTAGATGCCGCCTATTTCTGGCTGACTGCGAGCCACAATGCGTCGGTGAAGCTCGCGTACGGTCACTTCATTTAGGGGCGTCGCTTTTGCCGCCAGATCTCGCACCCACAGCACGGCATTGTAGTGATCAGTAACTCATTCATGGGCAACCTAGACGCCAATCAATGTTCGAGCTTCGATGTGCTACGGATGGGGTCCCCACGGCGCCGCCGTGAGCAGCTTCACTTCCTGTGACATCACAAGCGGACGGAATTTCCCGGCAAAGCCTTCGATGAAATCCACGTTGATGTACACCGCTGCCCAGTGTGCTCGGCGATCGGCGTCGGCGTCGAATTTCCAAAGATGGAGCAACTGATTGATCGTCCCCGTATCGGCTTGGAAGTAACCGATCAGCTTCTTGTCTTGACTGGCTTTCTTGAGCGCCGGGTAACCGAACTCGGTGTAGAGCTTCACTGCCTCTCCCATCTTGCCAACCCGCAACGTGTAGGTTCGCATTTCATAGATTGCCATCGATTTCTCCTTGAGTGATTTTGGTTTTCGCAGGCAGCCGCCGTTTAGCAAGCTGAATCAGAAAATCAGCGTTGCTATCCTGCGAAATCTCATGCTCAGTAAGTCAAAATTAAGTGCGGGTAGGTTACGCCGATCTGAGGAGAATATTAAATCGCTTGCCATTCGCTGTTCGGTAAACCTCAAAATCCTTGCGATCAATAGTCATTACGTCAACCGTGTGGGTTTGTGATGCAAGCCATACGAGGGTGGCGTCGGCAAAATCCATGTCTCTATCGGCGTACTTGGCAATAATCGACTCGATATCGACAAAATCGTCTTGCGTGATGGGTTGCAACGACACGCCGCCACGGCGAACCCACGCAAGAAGCGCTATCTTTCCATGGGAATCGAGAAAGTGACAAGCCTCCGCCACCACTGGAAGGGAGGAGATAAGACGCGCTTCGTTGGCCGCAATGAAGTCGATGACCTGTCGATGGTATTTGTCGCGCTTGCGAAATAGCGCGATTAGGGGCCCTGCGTCAACGATGATGTTTCGCACGCAGCTTGGCCTTCAGACGCTTCTTGTAGGTCGCCGATACCGTCGAAGGGCCTGTGTCGTCCGCACCGAAGAGGTCCTGTCCCAACTCGTAGGCGGTCTTCACAGGCTCCATCTGATCAAGAAACGACGTCAGACTTCGTTTGATAACCTCCGTCTTGGCCACACGTAGCTTTCGGCTCGCGCGCGCAAGACGTTCTTCGAGATGTTCGCCAAGGCGGATTGATAGGGGCATTGCTTTAAATCAGGACCATGAGAGGGTGGACTGTATCACAGTATCGCGCCGGCATGGACCCGAGGCGTCTGCATCATGGGCATGGTCGTTTTCCTTCTGGGATGATGAATGGAATACCTTGCTAAACTCCAATCCTACTCTAAGCACACTCACGGGGAGATTCGATGCGCTTGTTATCCAGACGCAGGATTGTCGCTTTTTTGACGGCAGCGGTTTGCGTTACCGGCAGCGGTTGGACGAATGCCGCTGACGGCACGATTCGCTTAGGATGGCTTTCATCCCTGACCGGTCCACTGTCCTCTGCCGCTGTCGCCGAGAACCAAGGCGTCCAGTTTGCAGTGGAAGAGATCAACAAGGCAGGCGGCATTGGTGGCCGGCAGATCGAACTCATCACCTACGACACGCAAGGCGATCCCACCAAGGCGGTGAACTTCGCGCAGCGCCTGGCTTTCGTCGACAAGGTCCACTTCGTCATTGGTCCGGTGAATTCCGGCGAATCATTGGCGACGGTGCCCATCGTTTCCAAGGCCGGGATTCCAAATCTGGTGATCGGCACTATCGACGAGTTGGTGGACGCGAAGAAATATGCGCGCGCGTTCCGGGCGATCAACACCAATCGCCAATGGATTGAAGCAGCCAACGACTATGTGCTCAAGATATTGAGGAAGAGCAAGATCGCCATCATTGGAGACACCAGTGGCTACGGCACGTCGAGCGCGAAAACCGCGACACAAATGCTGGAAAGCGCGGGCGTGAAGCCGGTCTATTCCGTGTTGATCGATCCCAACAAAACGGATCTGACCGATGAGATGAACAAAGCCAAGGCGGCGGGCGCCGAAGTGCTCATGCCCTGGTCTGCGGCCACCGGTCTGCTGGCGCGCTTGCTCAATACGCGTGGTGACATGGGATGGAATGTTCCCATCGTGGGTCATTCCGCCTTGATGGCGCCGGCCATTCGTAAGCTGCTCAACAAGCCGGAGTACTGGGCGAATGCGGTGGCGGCGGGGTACGTCAGCACCACCTATGGCGTTGACGGCAAGCTGCCGGCCAACACCAAAGCATTGATGGAGCGTATTCGCCCGAAACTGGGCGGCGCGGAAATCGACTTCATGTTCTGGTGGGTAGCGCTGGGCTACGACACGGTGAAGATCGTAGAGCACGCGGTCAAGACGGCGGGCGGCACCGATGCGGCCGCCATTCAGAAAGCACTGGAAAACACCAAGGCCCTCAAAGGCAGCTACGCCAGTTATTCCTGGTCGGTGGAGGACCGCAATGGCTTTCCCGATCACGACATCGTGATGAATCAGGCGAACAGCTTCAAGGATGGAGCCTATCGCGCTGCCAAGTGATAGGGTGCGCGCGAGCACCTTGGCGCATGGAATGCACCCTACTCTCCAAGCCGGCGGAGCCGGAACCAAAATAGTCTTCGCTGAAACATGCTTAGCGCTCTTCTCGCCGGCCTAGCCATAGGCGCCCTCTACGCCGCCACGGCGCTGGCCTACAACGTCATGTTCTCCACCTCCAAAGTGTTGAGCGTTACCACTGGCCATTTGTCGATGTTAGGCGGCGTCTTCGGCGCCTGGCTAATGGCGGACAAGGGTCTGCCGATTCCGCTCGCTGTCGTACTCAGCGGGGTGATCGGCGCCGCTTTCGGATGGGCTACGGAACTTATCGCTATTCGTCGCGTGCTCGCGCGCAGTGATGAGCACCTGTGGCTGCTTTCCACCTTGGCGCTGGCCACGATGGTGCAGCAAGCGGTCGGTCTGTGGTGGGGCACGGAACCTAAGCCGTTTCCGCGCCTCATCGCGCAGGATTTTTCTGCGGGGATGGCGGATCAGAAGTATTGGTTGCCCGTCATCGTCGCATTGTTGTTGGCGCTTGGGCTGGAATTGTTCTACCGGCGTACGCTATACGGAAAATTGTTCGTTGCCATGTCGGAGGACACCTTCGCGGCGCGTGCCAGAGGAATTCCGACTGATCTGCTGCGCTCGCTTTCTTACGCCCTGGCGGGCGCTATGGGCGCGCTCGCGGGCTTCGCGGCGGGTCAGCTCACCTTCGCGTACTTCGCCTTGGGGTTGACCTTGACGCTCAACGGTTTCGTGGCACTGGCGGTCGGCGGCCTCGGCAGCAATCTGGGCGCGCTTGTGGGAGGACTTGCGCTGGGTGTGTTAAGCGCCATCGCCACCTACACCTTGGGCGGTGAATACCAGCAAACGATTTCGGTGGGCTTGCTCATGCTCGTCTTACTCGCCAAGCCGGAAGGACTATTCGGATCGGCCAAGACGCGACCGGTATAGGCAAACGATGTCCACCAGAAGAATAATCGAAACGCTAGTCGTCCTTGTCTTGCTCGCCACCTTGCCCTGGTGGGCGCGCGATCAATATCAACTGCATGTTGCCTTGCTCATCGGGGTCTATTGGATTCTGATCGCCGGACTCAACCTCGTGGTGGGATTCAGCGGACAGCTTTCCATCGGACACGTCGGGCTGCTGGCCATCGGCGCCTATACCTTCGCCATCGTCGCTGGTACGCATGGCATCAATCCGTTTGTCGCCACCCTAAGCGCGGGTGGTATCGGAGCCTTGTGCGGACTATTGCTGGGGTTGCCCTCGCTGCGACTACCCGGTTTCTATTTCGCCATGGCCACGCTCGCCTTCGCACTGATCGTTTCCGAACTGATCCTCGCGCACGGCGACTTGACCGGCGGTGGTGTGGGGCTCTCCGTACCTGGATTCCCCGCGCCATTCGACTCCCCTCAAGGTTTCTACTGGCTGGTATTGATCATCGCCGTCGTGGTAAGCGCCCTCACATGGAATGTGGCGCGCTTCATGTGGGGGCGAGCGCTAATCGCCGTGCGCGATAGCGTGGTCACCGCGCAGGCCGTGGGAGTGCCGGTGTTTCGCGCAAAACTCACGGTCTTCGTGTTCAGCGGATTCACCGCAGGCATTGCGGGTGCGCTGTTCGGATCCTTGCAAAGCTACATCACGCCGGACACGTTTGTGTTCGAGTTGGGATTGTTCTTTTTTGTGTGCATCATCATCGGCGGGCGCGGCACCCTCATCGGTCCCTTGATCGGCACCGCAGTGCTCACCGCGCTGCCGGAGCTGGTGGCGCCGCTCGCCAAGTGGAGCACGTTTTTCTATGGCTTATTGTTGCTCTTCGTCGTGTTATTGGTGCCGGAAGGTATCGGGAGGGTGTTCGAAGTGCTACGCGAGAAACTACGCCCGCGTAAGGTGAAGAGCACGCCGCTTAGGCCCGATGCGGAAAAACTCGCTCGCTGTTTGCGTCGATCATGAGTCTGGTCGCGCATAACATCGTGAAGAGTTTCGGCGGCCTCACCGCACTTGATGGGGTGAATCTGGTGTTGGACCCCGGCGAAATTCACGGACTCATCGGCCCCAACGGCAGCGGTAAAACCACGCTGCTCAATCTATTCTCCGGTTACTACCAACCCGATAAAGGCGAGATAAAGCTGGAGAACGTGGAACTTGCCGGTCAGCCGGTTCAGCGTCGCGCCTTCGCGGGTGTGGCTAGAACCTTCCAGAAACCGCGATTGCTGCCCACCCTGAGTGTGCTCGATAACGTCATGTTGGGGGGTTGGCCCTTGGTGCGATCCGGCTTTCTCGGCAGTGCTTTGTCGTGGTTGTGTGCGCGGCGAGAAGAGAAGGCACTGGCGATGCGCGCCACGCAATTGATCGACAGCATCGGACTGTCTCACGCCCTGCATCGGCGAGCCAATCTCTTGGAGCACGCGGAGCAGCGCTTCCTGGAGATCGCGCGCGCACTGATGGCGTCGCCGCGTTTCTTGCTGCTGGACGAACCGGCCGGCGGATTGACCCCCGCCGAGATCGACGCCTTGGGAATCGTCATTCGCACCATCTGCCAAGCGGGAATCGGCGTGCTCCTGGTCGAGCATCACACGGATTTTGTCTTTCGCCTGAGTGACCGGGTTACCGCTTTGGATCTTGGCCGGGTGATCAAACAAGGGGCACCGCAGGAAGTGCGCACCGATGCGGAAGTCATTCGCGTGTATCTGGGAGCATGATGAAACCATTGCTGTCCATCTCCAACCTCCACGTCGCTTATGGCAAGGCCGAGGTGGTGCATGGCGTCGATCTGGAAGTGGGTGAAGGTGAATTCGTCGTGCTGCTCGGTCGCAACGGCGCTGGTAAGAGCACGATCTTGCATGCAGCGTCGGGCTTGATTCCCAAGCGCTCCGGGAAGGTCGTTTTCAGCGGTGGCGATTTGAGCGCGGTGACGCCACGCGAAATCGTGCGCGAGGGTTTGGTGCAGGTGCTGGAAGGCCACCGAGTCTTTACCTCACTGAGCGTCGAGGACAATCTGCTGATCGGCACCTACGGCAGCGCGAAGCAAGACTCGGCACGCTTGCAGAAGATGTACGAGCTGTTTCCGGAGCTGGCGCAGCGACGCAATCTTCCCGCGTCCAAGTTGAGCGGCGGGCAGCAGCAGATTCTCGCGGTCGCGCAAGGATTGATCGCGCAACCACGCCTATTAGTGTTGGATGAACCCTCGGGCGGACTGGCGCCCATTATTGTGGATAGAATCCTCGACGTACTGGCGCGGCTGTGCCAAGAGGGCATGGCCGTGCTGCTGGTGGAGCAGTTGGTGGAGAAAGCATTGCGGCACGCGCATCGGTGCTACCTGGTGGAGACGGGGCGCATCGTAGCCAGCGGACCGGCGCAGGAAATTCGCGGCAGCGATATCTTGCACCAAGTCTATTTGGGACAATCACAAGGGTAATCTGACACATCATGAATGCGAACAGCACAACCTCGACCCGTTGGAAGCATCGCCCCGCAGGATCCACCTGGGGAGACTTCGGCCCCGACGATCAGCTTGGCCGATTGAATTTACTGACACCCGCGCGCGTCAAGGCAGCGGTAAAGGAGGTCAAGACGGGCCGGGCCTTCTGCTTGAGCTTGCCGCTGGACTATCCGGGTGGGAACGTACTCAATCCGCGCCGCCATCCGCCGGTGCTACGGCCCACTTTGCGCAACGGCAGGCCCAACATGAACTACCAGTTGAGCAAAGACAATCCGGACATGACGGACGTCATCAACGACGACGTCGCCATCATCCACCTTCAATATTCCACCCAGTGGGACAGCCTGGCCCATGTCGGTCAACTGTTCGACGCCGACGGCGACGGACAACCCGAATCCGTGTTCTATAACGGCTACCGCAGCGGTATCGATATCGTAGGGCCCACGGATCCCGACGACGCCGGCGCAGTCGGCATCGTGCCGGTGAAATCCACCTCCTACGCCAAGGCACTGGGCGTGGAAAACATGGCGGTGAATTGTGTGCAGGGCCGCGGCGTCATGATCGACATTCATGCGCACGTCGGACGCGAGCGCGCCATCGTTGGCTACGACCGGCTCATGCGAATTATGGAAGCCGACAAGGTCGTCGTGGAAGAAGGCGATATGGTGTGCATCCACACCGGGTTCAGCCAACTGTTGCTCGACCTAAAACGCAAACCCGACGCACAGTCCGTCGAGAATTCCTGCGCCGTATTGGACGGCCGCGATCAGAAACTACTGCAATGGATCACGGACAGCGGACTGGTCTCGTTGATCGCGGACAACTACGCCGTGGAAGCTCACCCCGCCACCAGCCACCCCGGCTGCTGCGCGGCATTGCCCATCCACGAGCATTGCCTATTCAAGCTAGGCGTCAATCTCGGCGAGATGTGGTATCTCACCGAACTGGCTGCCTGGCTGCGCGAAAACAAACGCTCGCGCTTTTTTCTCACCGCCCCGCCTCTGCGCCTACCCGGGGCCGTCGGCTCCCCCCTAACCCCCATCGCCACCGTCTAAGCACGTAGGGCGGATAAGCGCAGCGCCGTCCGCCGAACACCCTTCATACTTCACGCTAGCCCTTCCCGCCACCCGCACAAATGTCCTACATCACCGGCATCGGCCTCCTCCCCTACGGCAAACACCCAGGCCGCCATACGCTCGATCTAATGAGCGACGCCGCCACTTTAGCGCTAGCCGACGCCGGCCTGGAACGAAAGGACGTAGACGGCCTGATCTGCGGTTACTCCACAACCTTTCCTCACCTCATGCTCTCCACCAGTTTTGTGGAGCACTACGGCCTGATTCCCACCTACGCCCACGGCGTGCAGATGGGCGGCGCCACGGGTTTCGCCATGGTCATGTTGGCGCATCATCTGGTCGAAGCGGGGGTAGTGAAGAATGTGTTGATTACAGCGGGAGAGAATCGCCTCACCGGTCAAACTCGAGACGCCGCCGTGGCCACACTGGCCCAGGTGGGTCACGCCGAATACGAAGTGCCCCTGGGTGCCACCATTCCTGCCTACTACGCCTTGGTGGCAAGCCGCTATTGCCACGAACACCGCATTGGCGAGCGCGAGCTGGCGGAACTTGCTGTGCTCATGCGCCGCCACGCCGGGATGCATCCCGGCGCGCAATTCCGAGACACCATTACGCTGGACGATGTGTTGAAATCCAAAACCATTGCCGCACCGTTGAAACTACTGGATTGCTGTCCCGTATCCGACGGTGGCGCGGCTTTCATCGTCAGCAAAGAGCGCATCAACCAATTTGGCGTACGCATCATCGGCACCGCTCAGGCACACACTCATCAGCACGTAACGACGGCAAAGAGCTTGACCCAATTCGGCGCGGGTGACTGTGCAAGGCGCGCACTCCAGTCGGCGAAGGTTGACCTGAAAGACATACGTTACGCCGCCATCTACGACAGTTTCACCATCACGCTCACTATTCTTCTGGAAGAAATCGGGCTTGCGCCGCGCGGCCAGGCGGGAAACCTGACGCGGGACGGGTACTTCAATCACAACGGCCCGTTACCTATGAATACACACGGCGGCTTGCTTTCCTATGGACACTGCGGCGCCGGTGGCGCGATGGCGCACCTCGCCGAGACACATCTTCAAATGACTGGTCGGGCGGCCGAGCGTCAGGTGAAAGACGCCACGCTCGCGTTTCTTCACGGCGATGGTGGTGTGTTGTCATCTCACGTCAGCCTCGTGTTGGAGCAAGTATGAGCGGCAGCGAAACAGTCATGGATTGGACCCAAGGCGACGAGGGGATTGCGTATCAGAGTTGTCCGGCATGTCGTACGACCTGGTACATGCGGCGGGGATTCTGTCCCTCCTGCGGTAACGCCTCTCCGGCGACTATTCAGGCGTCCGGTAATGGGGTCGTGTATTCGACCGCC
>JANNFC010000068.1:0-16414 GCA_031379405.1 Betaproteobacteria bacterium
CGAGGCCGACTTCGGGGAAATCCTGCGCTGGACGGTGGACCAATTCGGCGAAGCGCAAGCGCGCATCTACGCCGGAACGCTTTCGGCGGCGCTCAATGATCTGGCTGCCGGCCCGACCGTCATGGGTGCGAAGCAGCGAGACGACATCTTGAAGGGGCTTTTCACGCTTCACGTCGCCCGCAAGGGCCGCAAAGCGTCGAAAGTCATTCCTGATCAACCCGTAGCGCCGGATTGATCGCCACGATCCGCCGGCGTCCGTCTTCCTCCGTCCTCGATCCATCACCAGGCATTCTCGGTAGTCGTCGCCACGACTTTCTGCGCGCAATGCGATCCAGAGGTCTACCGTAAACTCCTCAAGCTCAATGTGGCGGCACTCAAGACGCTGATGGATAATGTGCCGAAGGCGAAGGATGGCGCCACGCCGGTGGTTCTGCATGAATGGCTGCTGCGGGCACTCATTCGCCAGAGTGTTGGAGCTTAACGGTCTCAACGGTTGCCCGGTCGTTCAAAAGGTAACCGATGTCCTGACGGCCTTGCTGAACGGCTCCAGGCCCCAATAGTCACGCATGACAGCTCATCCACTTCGTATCCGCAAATACTGGAGGCCCATCATGAAAGTCTCTTGGCTCGTCGTCCTCGTAATGGGTTTCTTACCCAAGGCTGTCGCTCAGGGGGCGACCGATGCCGGATCGAATCCTGTCGTAACGACAGTCGGCAACTATCAGGTTGCGATCCCAGCCGGATGGACAAGCACTACGTATCCCGATGGCGTGGTGTACATCTCGCCAGTTCAATCAAACGGTGAGCGTTGTCAGATCACCCTTTTTCCTATGCGCATCACGAGCGGAAACCTGCTCAATGACGCCGTAGCGGTCTATCGCGGTCTATTCAAGGTCGATCCGCTTGCCGGCTATCCCGCCCCGCCGACAACGTTAATCTATGGCGTCTCACCCTACGGATGGGAGTATCTGGTCTTGAAGAAGTCGACAGGCGGCCAGGTTGGCGAGTACGGCAGCCTAATCGGGACAATGGTGCTCGTCGCGACTTCGGGCAAGGAACTGGCTGTCATCGTGGGTAGGTCAAAGGATCCCCTCGTCAGTATGTGCTTCGGGGAGTTGGTGCGGGACGAGTGGTCCAGGTTCCTCTATCGCGTGCAATTCAAGTACTGGAAAGCGACTGGACCGGAAGGCGGCGTACAGGCGAAACTCCATGGCACATGGACTGCCGCCACCGCGAGCGCCGCCGATCGCTTCACATTCACGCCCGATGGCCGCTACGCAGGCGCAGCGGCGGCCCGGCACAGGAGCCGAATTTCGAGCAGGGAAGCCTTGCAGACGACCGATGTGTTCTTCGGAGATGGCGCCTACACCGTTCGAGGGAACACGATCACCTTGATGGCGGACAGCGACAAGGCTCACCCCAGTCATGGATACTTTCGTCTCGAGCAGGAAAGCAAAGACGATGGGCGCACCTGGAATGAGAAATTGTGCCTTCTGCGGGAGGAGATCGGCGAGGTGTGCTACCAGCGAGATCGCTGATCCCAGTGCGCGCGCATGATCATCGAGGGATGAGCGCGTTCTATCGCAAATACTCAACGATCACGAGTACATCGTGCCGCGACTGAGGGATGCCGGCGATCGAACTTTCGGGACGAAGTGAGCGCGAGGCGGCGGATCGTCAAGGAGCGCTAGATGCGGCATCGATGGATGGTGACGGTAGCGTCGTTTCAGATGCTGTTTACCCTTGGGGCTCGAGGCACCGCCGGGCTGGGTCGGACGCAGAACTACCGATCGCACAGCTCGTATCGGCCGTCTCCCGGAAAACCACGGCACGAGCACACTGAATGTGCTGACGGTCGGCGCATTCGTGCGCCGGTGCCCCACGGCACAAGGTGAAGTCGCAGGGGACTTCATCTATGACCTGAGCTTCGAGCAGAAGGTGGGTGAGGGCGAACGGGCATCGACGTTGCACATTCGCCATCAGCTCCAAGCGACACTGAAGGGGCAGGTCGGCGCCGATGGCCGACTGGAAAAGGTCGACATCGACGCATCGATCGTGTTGGAGCGCGCCGAGACCGGCCATGCGCCTTCACAACGGCGCAAGCGCGTGCAGGCGAGTTTCGTTCCCAATCGCAACGCGGGTGGGCTGCCGACGAAGATTTCCGTCGGCAGCGAGTCGCCCTGGAACACGCCCGGCGACGACGTAGCGGACGGCGGGAACGGGGGCGGGTTGTTTGCGGCCTCGATGTTATTCTCGGGTCAGACCTATGCCTTCGCCGAAACGGAGTGGAACCAGCCCAATACCTGCGTCGAGGTGAAGTTCAACCCTGCAACTACAGCCCAGCTTCATCAAGGATAACGCCCAGGCCACCTGGCAATGCAAGCGCGACCCGCGGCCCCGGGAATTGTCCGTGGTACTGCACACCGAGATCCATAAGCTGCAGTTGCCCGCCGTGGCCGGATCGACGCAGCGCGTGGCCATTCGGCAGAAACGTCAGAACCGCAACGAAGAATTGACGGTGAAGATCCTCAGCTCGCCGATCAAGCCGGCGCAGTAAGCAGCGCCGCCGAGACGGCTATGCGCGGGGCAGCCACCCACAAAAGGACTAAAAAACCCCGCAATCCCTGGGATGAAAGGGGCTTTCGTGGTCCACCGAAGTTCCGCGAAATCCGACGTTCGGTTCAGACGTTGAACCGGAAGTGCATCACGTCTCCGTCGTGCACCACGTATTCCTTGCCTTCCAGACGCATCTTGCCCGCTTCCTTGGCGCCTTGCTCACCCTTGAGTCTGACGTATTCGTCGTAGGGGATGACTTCAGCGCGGATGAAACCCTTCTCGAAGTCGGTGTGAATGACCGCGGCGGCTTTGGGCGCGGTGTCACCGATATGAATGGTCCAGGCGCGCACTTCCTTTGGGCCGGCGGTAAAGTAGGTTTGTAGACCAAGCAATTGGTAGGCGGCGCGGATCAGTCGGTTAAGTCCTGGCTCTTGCATGCCCGCATCGACGAGGAAGACTTGTTTGTCCTCGTCGCTTAGGTCTGCGATCTGCGCTTCCAGCGACGCGCAAATGGCGACCACAGGCGCGTTGTCTTGTGCGGCGTGCGCTTTCACGCGATCCAGCAATGCGTTGTTGGTAAAGCCGCCCTCGGCTATGTTGGCGACGTACATCGTGGGCTTCATGGTGAGAAGGAAGAGCGGCTTGATGACGTGCAACTCTTCCGGGTAGAGATCTACGGAGCGGGCGGGCTTACCGGCGTTGAGTGCGACCAGTATTTTCTCGAGAACGGCCACCAAGCGTTGTGCTTCCTTATCTGCGCCCGTTTTGGCTAATTTTCCGTACCGGATCATCTGCTTTTCGACGGCGGCGAGATCGGCCAGCGCCAATTCGGTGTCGATGGTTTCAATGTCGGAGATGGGATTAATTTTGCCTGCCACGTGCACGACGTTGTCATCTTCGAAGCAGCGTACGACGTGGGCAATCGCGTCGGTCTCGCGAATGTTGGCGAGGAACTGGTTGCCCAGACCCTCGCCCTTTGAAGCACCCGCCACCAAACCGGCGATATCCACGAACTCGACAATGGCCGGAATCGATTTCTGCGGCTTGGCGATATGGGTCAGTGCCGCCAGTCTCGGATCCGGCACTTCCACGATACCTATGTTGGGTTCGATGGTGCAAAAAGGGTAGTTCTCCGCTGCGATGCCCGCTTTGGTGAGCGCGTTGAACAGCGTGGACTTGCCGACGTTCGGCAGACCAACGATTCCGCATTTCATTTTGAGTTTCCTGTTGTCTTGGTGTGCAATGCGAGCATAGCTTTTTCCATTTCGCCGGCCTGCATCAGCGGCCACACTTCCATACTACGATTGATGGACTGGGATATCAGTTGCGCTTCTTCTTGGCCGGGCGCGTGCAGCACATAGTCCACGACGATGTCGCGCTGCCCCGGATGACCGATGCCCAGCCGCAGCCGCCAGAAGTTCTGCCCTAATTTCGCCGCGATATCCTTTAGGCCATTGTGACCGGCGACACCCCCGCCGAGCTTGAGTTTTGCCGCCCCTGGGAGAAGATCCAACTCGTCGTGAATGACCAGTATCTCTTCGATCGCGATCTTATAGAAACTTGCCAGTGCTTCCACCGCTTGTCCGCTGGCGTTCATATAGGTTTGCGGCAGCAGTAGCCAACAGTCCTCGGGCGACGTGATGCGGCCCACATAGCCATTGAATTTGCGCTCTCCGCGCAACTCCACTTTGCATTTCTGCGCGAGGCGATCCACCCACCAGAAGCCTGCATTGTGGCGGGTACGCTCATATTGTTTGCCGGGATTTCCGAGCCCGACGACCAGTCGCAGCATGATGTTCTTCTCAAATAAACTCGTATTCCCCTCGCTTGTCGCACGGGGGCCAACTTCGACAAGCCTACTCCCTCAACAAAAAAGGCCCGTCAAGGGGTGTACCCAATGAGCGGGCCTCGCTGTGGTGGAGGGTTGGGTTACTTCTTGCCCCCGCCCTCCTTCTTCGCTGCGGCGGGTGCGGCTGCGGCAGGTGCCGCGCTTGCAGGTCCGGCGACGGCGGCCGGGGTTGCGACAGCGGCATCCGCGGTCGCGGCGGCTTCCACCTCCGCCCTGGGGATGGGGATCGTCACCACCACCGCGTCATCGCCTGAGCGCAGCTGGGTGGATTCAACCCCGTTCGGCAACTTCAACTGACCCAGATGAATGGAGTGGCCGATTTGCAGATCGGAGAGATCGACTTCGACATACTCCGGCAGATCATCGGGCAGACACGTCACGTCCAGCTCCGACATCACGTGCTGAACCACACCGCCGCCGGTTTTGAAGCCGGGCGCGATTTCCGCGTTGACGAAGTGCAGCGGAACGCGCATGTGAATCTTGCGATCCTTCGCTACGCGCTGAAAGTCCACGTGCACGACTTCCATGCGGAAAGGATGCATCTGGTAGTCCCGCAACAGCACTTGCAGCTTTTGCTCGCCTAGGTTGAGATTCAGGATGGAGGCGTGGAAAGCTTCCATCTTGAGTTTAGTCAAAATGTCCTTGTGATCGACTTCGATGCTTTGTGCGTCCTGTGCGGCTCCGTACAGAATGCCGGGTACCTTGTTAGCTCGACGCAGGCGGCGGCTCGCACCTCTGCCCTGTGTCGAACGCTGAGTTGCGCTGACTTCGATTGCCATGACTACATACCTCCGAATTGCCGCTATCCGCGACCAGATAGCGCGTTGATGAATCCGTGGTCCATGATCCGCTATCCGTGGTCCGTGACCACTGACTACGAACCGTGGAAAACGGTCCTGTTACTCCATAAAGAGCGAACTCACCGAATCCTCATTGCTGATGCGCAGCATGGTTTCGGCGAGCAACTCTCCGATATTCAATTGACGGATGCGCGAACAATTTTTCGCCTCGTCGCGTAGCGGAATGGTGTTGGTCACGACGACCTCATCCAACGCCGAATTGCTGATCCTTTGCACCGCACTGCCGGACAGTATCGGGTGTGTGCAATAGGCCATTACTTTGTCGGCGCCCTTCTCTTTTAGGGCAGCGGCGGCTTCGCATAGGGTGTTGGCGGTGTCCACCATATCGTCCATGATGACGCAGGTACGGCCGGAGACATCACCGATGATGTTCATCACCGTGGCGACGTTAGGCCGTGGTCGGCGTTTGTCGATGATGGCGAGATCGGCTTCCAATCTTTTCGCCAAAGCACGCGCGCGCACGACACCTCCCACGTCGGGGGAAACCACCACAAGATCTTGATACCCGTGCTTCCAGATGTCGCCCAACAAAATCGGCGCGGCGTAAATGTTGTCCACGGGGATATCGAAAAAGCCTTGAATCTGATCCGCGTGCAGATCCATGGTCAGGAGCCGGTCTACGCCCACGGCTTGAAACATGTTGGCGACGACTTTGGCGCTAATGGCCACGCGCGCGGAGCGCGGACGACGATCCTGTCGGGAGTAGCCAAAGTAGGGTACGGCTGCGGTGATTCTTCCCGCCGAAGAGCGCTTGAGCGCATCTGCAATCAGCAGGACCTCCATCAGGCTATCGTTGGTAGGCATACAGGTGGACTGCAGCACGAAAACGTCCTTGCCGCGCACGTTTTCCAGCAACTCCACCATGACCTCGCCGTCGCTGAATTTGCCGACGGTGGCGCGTCCCAGATGGATATTGAGATGGCGGCACACATCCTCCGCCAGACTCGGGTTGGCGTTGCCGGTGAATACCATCAAACTATCGTAGGCCATGCTTGGGATCGAGGTCGAAAATCAGTCACCAGCCAACACCGCTTTGCAGCCTAGGTACGCCATGGGATGGCTGGGGAGGTAGGGATCGAACCTACGAATGGCGGAATCAAAATCCGCTGCCTTACCACTTGGCGACTCCCCAGCTGAACCGAACCTGCTTTTGGAAACCCTTATTCGGAGATTCTAACCAGCCGTACCGCTTAACCAATCGTACAGCGGGTGCTGATCCATTCCCCGCGCTACGAACCCGGCCATGTTTTCGGGAAGCTGTGCCAGCGCGGCGCGTGCTTCGGTTTCCGAATCGAAGGCGCAAAACACGCAAGCCCCGGAGCCGCTCATCGCCGCCTCGCCGAACTGGCCAAGCCAACGCAGATGTTGATCGACGACCGGAAAACGCTCTCGCACCACCGGTTCGAGATCGTTGCGTCCTTGCCCTGCGAAAAAGGCCGGTATTCTGATGGGATTCGAATTTCGTGTCAATTTAGTGTCGGCAAACACCTCGGCGGTGGAGACTTGAACCGGGGGAATCAACACCAGGTACCACGCCGCTCGGATGCCGATGGGATGCAACGCCTCCCCTATTCCCTCGGCAAAGGCGCTGCGGCCGAAAATGAACACGGGCACATCGGCCCCGAGTCGGGCGCCCATGTGTTGTAGCGCGTGCCGGGACAAGCCCAGCCCCCAAAGGCGATTCAAACCTATCAGCACGCTGGCGGCGTCTGAACTCCCACCGCCCAGCCCACCCCCCATGGGGATGCGCTTGGTGACGCCCAAGTCCACGCCCAGTTGGCACCCGGTCTCGCCTTTTAGGAGTCGCGCGGCACGCACCACCAAGTCTTGGTTGGGCTCGACACCGGGCGCCCCCTGGGCGCGAACTACCTGACCATCCGGGCGCGACTCCATCACCACCTCGTCGCCGAAGTCGATGAATCGATAGATGGTTTGTAGCAGATGGTAGCCGTCGGGACGGCGACCGGTGACGTGTAGAAGGAGGTTGAGCTTGGCGGGAGCGGACAGCCGCAACGGGCTATTCACGTTCCAGATCGCGAAACTTCCACTGGTCGATGACCAAACTCAGCTTCATCTCCCGGTTCTCGACATTGAGTTTGGTGGGCAGGGCGTTGGTGTCCTTCGAGGTCCAGGCGAGGAAGGTGATATTCCACTGGTCCTGAGAAAGCGACGCCGGTCGCCCCTCGCCGTCCTTGACCACGTTTTGGGTGCTCCCCTTGGGCCACTCCAGTCCGCGCACCCAATATTGCAAGGCATCGATAGGCAAATCGTAGCCCAGAACATCGCGCGCAAGGAAAGACAGCGTGCCAGCGCGAAACTCTTCCCCCTGAGAGGTGGTGATGGCAGCGGTGTTTTCGTCCTGTTCCAGGCGGGCGATGAGATTGCCCAGGGGTGTATAGATCCAGAGGTCCTCCTCCAGTCCCTGATGTTGCCAGCGAATTTTGCCCGGATAACCCTTATTTTCCGCCTTGACCCGAATGTTGACTCGCCCGTTGAGCTCGAAGATCCGTATCGCGGCCGGATCGGCGGGGATAGCTTCGCTTTGCCTCACCGCGCTCGCACAGCCGCCCAGCACCAGCGCGACGCTGAACACAGTAATAAGCGAAAGTCGCACCGGCCAAAAGGCGCAGTTAGCCGATCAAGGAATAAATCGCTTGACGGTGTCCACCAGCACGTCGTTATCGGGATGGGCCTTCAACGAGTCGCGCCAAATTTTTTCGGCATCGCCCTGCCGGCCGCTTTTCCACAACACCTCACCCAGATGCGCCGCAATTTCCGGGTCCGGCCGCTGGGCAAAGGCGCGCTGGAGGTAATCCACACTTTCTTTGGTGTTGCCCATGCGGTAGTGCACCCAACCCATGCTGTCCAGGATGAAACCGTCATCGGGCGATAGCTTCAGCGCTTTCTCGACGTATTGCTTGGCCTCGGGCAGTCTCAGATTGCGATCGGCCAAGGTGTAACCCAGGGCGTTGTAGGCTTGCGCGTGATCGGGTTTGAGTTGAATGACGCGCCGCAAGCTCGTTTCCAGCACGTCGATCTTCTGCAGGCGCTCCGCCACCATGGCCAGGTCGTAGAGCAGATCCAGATGATCGGGTTTACCTTCTAGGGCCTTCTTCAGGACGTCATAGGATTCCTGAAAGGATTTCGCCTCTCGCAGCAGTTGCGCTTCCGCTTGTGCGAGCTCGATTTTCTGCTCGTCGCTCTGGGTAGGAAGTTGATTCAGGTGTTCACGCGCCTCCGCCAGTTTGTTCTGCTTCGAAAGCAAGTGCGCGTAACGCGTCTGCGAAGCAATGTACTGGTCGCCGCCCGTCACGCTTCGATACCACAGCATGGCTTCGTCGAAACGCTTCTGCTCCTCGAAGGATTGGCCCAGGTAGTACTTGATGGCCTCGGGATCTTTGTAGTTGAGATCCAGAGCGCGCATGAGGTAGCGCTCGGCGGCAGGAAAGTCGTTCAGCTGCAGGCTGATCAAGCCCGTGGTCACCACCAAATCCGCATGATTCGGCAGTTCCTCCAGTAGTTTTTCGTACTGCACCTTGGCTTCGGGGAGTTGCTTCGCGCTTACCAGCACGCGTGCGTAGCCCAGTCGAAGATCTTTGGCCTTGGGATACTGTGCCACCACGCCGCCCAGGTATTCCAGGGCCTTCGCCTGCGACTCACGATGCTGGATCAACTGCGCATTGAACAGGTGCGCGGATTCCCAATCGGGTTTGAGTTTGAGCGCCTCGCTGATCTCCGTGGACGCCACGTCGAACTTGTTCGCGCCGACCGCCGCTTGCGCCACGGCATAGTGGGCCTCGGGCGCCTGCGGATAGGCCTTCGCTACCTCTTTGACGAGGGCGAGCACTGCGGCTTTATCCTGATGACGGGACAACATGCTGTTCAATTGCAACAACGCTTGCGCGGGATTGCTTTCCCCCGCGATGAGTTGTTGCAGATGCGGCTTCGCTTCTTGCAGTTTGTTCGACAACACCAACGAGTTGACCAGGGCTTGCTGCGCTTGCTTATTGTTCTTGTCGAGTTCGTACCAGAGCTTCGCCGCATCCAGCGCGAGGCTGTTCATCTTGGCGTGGAGCGCGGTTTCCGTCGCCCGTTTGGCGAAGCGCGGGTCCCGCGTGCTCTTCGCCAGGTCGTAATAGCCTTGTGCCGCCAACTGCAAGTTACCGCGCTGCCCGGCGATTTCGCTCAACAAGAATTTGTAGAGGATTTCCTGATCGAGACTGCGATTTGGCAGGGGCGCCTTGGCTGAACTATCGCCCAGAACGCGCTCGCCGCGTTGTTCGAAGCTATCCGGGGCAAGGCCCTCGCCCGCGCCATCGTCATCCGAATCGCTCAACTGGCTGACCAGAACCTCGGGAAACGCGGACTGCTTCGCGTCGGAGAGCCGCTGCGGTGCGGTCGCGGTTTGTGCGCATCCCGCCAGAAAGATACATGCTACGAGCGAAACCCGAACGATTGCCATGGAGATATCCTTACAATGTGACCAAGCCAATTCCGTTACGTACCGAATTGGGCTCTATACTGCGACTCGCGACTGCACGCCTTGCCGTCGAACCTTTGACTTTCTAAATCCACCCCAGTTTAGGTATATTTGCACGCTGCCTCAAGCCATCCGCTGCGCAATGCTACCGTCATCGGCTCAAAAAGGTTCGCTCCCTGCCCGGAGCTTACCCATGGCGCGGTGTTCATTGTAGGCCCCATCTAGCGAGCAAGTTACCTGCCCAAAGTGATTTATCCATACATTAATCGATTTTCCCTATGAGCGAAGTCCCCTCGGCCGCGGTCGAAAGGCGTGACCTCACGTCTTCTGGCTCGACCGGCGTTGAAGTGACGGTCCGCGCCCAGGACCTCTCACGCAATTATGGCGACAAGCGCGCGGTGCGCGATGTCGACCTGGAACTCAGACGCGGAGAAGTACTCGGGCTGCTGGGCCCCAACGGCGCCGGCAAAACCACCACCATGCAGATGCTCACCGGCAACCTGGCGCCCACCACAGGCAGCATAGACATCTGCGGCGTGGATCTGCTGGAGCGACCAACGGATGCGAAGGCGCGCATCGGCTATCTACCCGAAACGCCACCGCTGTACCGGGAGCTCAAAGTCGATGAATTCTTGCAGCTAGCCGCCAGGTTGCATCGTGTCCCCAAGGCTCGCATTGCAGTGGCCGTAGCCGACGCCAAACGCAAGTGCGGCCTATCGGACGCCGGCGGCCGCATGATCGCGACGCTTTCCAAGGGCTATCAGCAAAGAGTCGGCATTGCCCAAGCCATCATCCACGAACCCGATGTGGTCATTCTGGATGAACCCACCATCGGGCTGGACCCCAATCAGATTCGCGAAATCCGCGACTTGATTCGTGACCTGGGCGGCAAACATAGCGTGATCTTATCTACCCACATCCTGCCGGAGGTGGAAGCCATCTGCGACCGGGTCCAGATCATGTACCAGGGCAGCATCGTTTACAACGACAGCATCGAGGCGTTGCGGCGCTCTCGAAAAGCGCAAACCCTTCTGTTGGGATTGCGGCGTGCGCCATCTCTGGAATCCATCAAAGCCGTGCCCGGCGTTAGTGGCGTGGAGCTAGGCAACGACGGTTTGCTGCGCGTGCTGCATGCGCAAGACCAGGAACCCACTGACGCACTAGTCAAAGCCGCGGTGGAAAAAAGCTGGGGACTCTACCATCTCACTAGAGAACACGCGTCATTGGAAGACGTGTTTGTGCAATTGACGCAAGGTAAGGACCGCCCGGTAATCAGTGCAAGCACGCAGGAGGCCGCATGATCCGGACCATTGCCTCCAAGGAACTTCGCATATTGTTCTCCTCGCCGCTGGCGTGGGTGGTGTTGGCTTTTCTTCAGATCGTATCGGCGTGGATATTCCTGGCCCGGCTGCAAGCCTATTTGGAAGTGCAAACGCAGATGTCCGCGGACCCCAATATGCCAGGCGCCACCGAATCGATCATCACACCCGTGTTCGGCACCGCGGCGATATTCATGATGATGGTCGTACCGCTGCTATCGATGCGTCTGATTGCGGAGGAACGACGCAATCAGACATTGGTGTTTCTCATTTCCGCACCCGTTTCCATATTGCAGATCGTGCTGGGTAAACTGCTTGCCATCGTCACTTTTCTGGCTATTCCCGTTGGCCTGATCGCGCTCATGGGCGTGGCCTTGTTGACCGGCGGCATGATCGACTTCGGCCTCCTCGCCGCCAACACTTTGGGACTACTACTCATGTGCGCGACCTTCGCGGCCATTGGTCTGTATCTTTCCTGCGTGACGGCACAACCCATCGTAGCCGCCGTGGGCACCTATGCCCTGTTGCTACTGCTTTGGTTGATCAACATCGCGACTTCCGATCCGAATAGCGTGATGCACCTGCTGTCGATCGTGCGCCATTTCGAGAGCTTCGCCAAGGGCGTACTCTCACCTATGGACGCGGCCTACTACCTGGTATTGATATTGTTGTTCACGGGCTTATCGGTGCGCCGCCTGGAAGGGGACCGGGTGCGGGCATGAAGGCCAATCAGAAGCTCCGAATCCATTCTTTGCTACAGAACAGTTCCTTTGCCGTGCTGGCGGTGGCCATCGCGTTTCTGGTGGTGTATGCACTGAAGGATACAAAGATCGAGTGGGATATCACGCAAAACAAACGCAATTCCCTGAGCCAGTCCACCATCGACGTCTTGACGAAGGTCAAGGGCCCCATCCAGATCACCGCCTATACGACGCCACAGCATCCTGAGTTTGGCGATTTGCAGCGACACATACAAGAGTTCATCACGCGCTATCAGCGCATCAAGCCCGATATCACGCTGACCTTTGTCGATCCACGCGAGCAGCCAAAGCAAACTGCCGAGGCGGGCGTTCGTACCGTTGGCGAACTGGTGATCGAATACGAAAAACGCCGCCAGCATTTGACCAACTACAGCGAAAGCGAGATGGCCAACCTGCTCATGCGGCTGGTGCGCAACAAAGAGCGAGTGGTCATGTCCGTGGACGGTCACGGCGAGCGCAGGCTACGCGGGCAGGCCAATCACGATATGGGCGAGTTCGGCCGACAGCTCGAGAACAAGGGCTTCCGCGTGAATGAGTTGAATCTCACGGTAGCGCCGGAGGTGCCGGATAACGTTGCCACCCTAATCATCACGCAACCCAGAGTGGACTATCTCCCCGGAGAAGCGGAAAAGATCCAACGCTACCTAGACAAAGGCGGCGCGCTCCTTTGGCTTCTCGACCAGGAACCGCTACATGGCTTGCAATCCCTCGCCGATTTGCTGGGGTTGAGCTTGACACCGGGGATCGTGGTCGATCCGGACGCCGCCGCCGTGCGGGCGCAACCTACCGCGTCGGTATCGTCCAGCTATGGAATGCACACCATCACGGATGACTTCCGGTTGCCCAGTATTTTCCCGTTCGCACGTCAGATCGCGCCCAATGCCGAGAACAAAACGTGGCGTTTCTCACCCTTGGTGGAAGTCTCGCCGCGCGGATGGCTGGAAGGTGCACCGGAGGCCAAGACTTTCACCTTTGACGCCAAACAAGACGTGAAGGGACCGGTGATTATCGCCGGCGCCTTCGAACGCGAGGTGAAGGAAAAGAAGCAGCGCGTCGTCGTTGTAGGGTCGGGGCACTTTCTCTCCAACACCTACCTCGGCTCCGGAGGTAATTTGGATCTGGGCGTCAACATGCTGAACTGGTTGACGGCGGACGAGGGCCTCATCACGGTGCAGCCGAGGGCGAAAGTCGACTCGCGCTTCAGCATGACGCTAAGCCAGCAAGGCGTGGTGAGCGTGGGATTTCTCCTGCTGATTCCACTCTTCTTCCTGGTGAGTGGTGGCATGATTGGGTATCGCCGGCGCAAAGCGTAGGGCCCTTATGCGTAAAGGTTGGTGGCTAAACATAGTGTTGCTGATTGCCGTCGCGGGCTTGGGCGCGTACGTCTATCTCAAACCGGAGAAGAAAGACGCGGAGTACGCCATCTCCTCCCTTACGCCTGGGCAAATTCAGAAGCTCACCATAGCGCATGCAAACGGAAATATCGAACTGGCCAAGAAAGACAACCTTTGGTCGATCACCTCCCCCATCTCCGCGCGCGCGGACACACGCCAGGTCAATCGCGTTCTGGATGTGCTTTCCGTCAAGAGCAAGGAGAAACTGGCCGCGACCGATCTTGCTCGTTTCGACCTCGACAAACCCGCTGTCAGTCTGCGATTCGGCGAGGAATCGATAGCGTTTGGAACCACCAATTCCTTGACGCAGGATCAATACGTTCTGAGCGGTGCTAGTGTCTATTTAATCCCCGCGTTCTATGGCGCGCAGATTCCCAGCAAGCCCGATCGGTTGCTCACGCACAACGTGTTCACCGAGAGCGAAAAACCCATTGCTTTCGAGCTGAGCAGCATCGCTGCCGAGCAGAAAGAAGGCAAGTGGAACGTCACCAGACGAGCCTCAAAGGAAGGCCAGTTAAGCCAGGATGATCTGAATCGCTGGTTTGACGATTGGCGCTTTTCCTCCAGTCTGATCACACAGCCCTATGACGGCAAACCGGGGATGGACCAAATCCGCATCAAACTCGCAGATGGAAAGACGCTCACTTTGGAAGTGTTGCAGAAAGAACCCGATCTGATTCTCGCTCGCGGCGACGAGAGATTGCAGTTTCAATACTCCAGCGAAGCGGGAAAACGCTTGCTGGAACCCAAGCCCGAACCGCTCCCGGAGCCAGCGAAGTCGGGCGTTAGTCCAGAGAAGAAGTAGTGCCCGAACTGCCCGAAGTCGAAGTCACTCGGCGCGGCATCGCCCCCCACATCGAAGGACGCACCATTACTGGCGTGGTGGTGCGGCAGCACGCCATGCGTTGGCCGATTCCGCGCGATCTGCCCGAGACCTTGTGCGGACTAAGCGTCAAGAGTGTCGACCGCCGCGCAAAGTATCTCCTGCTTGATTGCCATCGCGGATGGCTCATCCTTCATCTTGGCATGTCCGGAAGCTTGCGCGTGGTCCTCACTGCAACGCCGGCGGCGAAGCACGATCACTTCGATCTCGAATTCGACAGCGGGTGCATGTTGCGCCTGCACGACCCTCGCCGGTTCGGTGCGGTGCTGTGGACTCAGCAGCCCCCGGAACAACACGAGTTGATCGCGCATCTGGGGCCTGAGCCGTTTTCCTCGGAAGTCACCGGCAAGTGGCTACACGATCAACTACGCGGTCGGAGTGCAGCGATCAAGAATTTGCTGATGGATAGCCGGATCATGGTTGGTGTGGGGAATATCTACGCCAACGAAGCGTTGTTCCGATGTGGGATACGACCGAGTCGTTGCGGAAACCAGATCAGCGTCGCACGCTGCAATACGCTGCTGGAAACCATCCGCGCCACGCTGCAGAAATCCATCGAAGCCGGCGGCAGCACCTTGCGCGACTTCGTCAACGCCGACGGCGCCTCCGGATATTTTCAGCAGACCTATTTTGTCTACGACCGCAAGGACCAAGCGTGTCGCGTGTGCGGTACGCCAATCAAACTTGCTCGCATCAGTCAGCGCTCGACGTTCTACTGTCCGCGATGCCAGAAGTAGCGGTAGGGGTGGTAGGGGCGGGATAAGCTCGCCTGCGTCAGGATTTCATATCGAGGAGTCGATGCTTTTGTGTGAGTTGGTCTTTCGTCTCCGCGTGATTCGGATCGACGATGATGCAATCTACCGGACAGACCTCCACGCACTGTGGCGTTTCGAAGTGACCCACGCATTCGGTGCAGCGATTGGGGTTGATCTCATAGATCAGTTCGCCTTGCGCAATAGCGCTGTTGGGGCATTCGGGCTCGCACACGTCGCAGTTGATGCATTCGTCGGTGATTAGCAGTGCCATGGATTGGGTGCGGTGTATCAGGTACCGGTGCGAGTCTTCAGCCGTTGGTAAACCTTCGGGCTGACGAAATGACTGACATCACCACCCATGCTGGCGATTTCTCGCACCATGGTGGCGGAGATGAACATGAAATTTTCGCCAGGCGTGAGAAACACAGTCTCGACGTCGGGGGAAAGATGTCGGTTCATGCCGGCCATCTGAAATTCGTACTCGAAATCTGAAACCGCGCGCAGGCCACGCAGAATGACGCGCATGCCTTGCTCACGCATCAGGTCCATCAACAATCCGCCGAACCCGATGACACGCACGCTGGGAAGATCCGCGAAGGCTTCACGCGCAATCTCGACTCGCTCCTCCAAGGTGAACATCGGCCGTTTGGCGCTGCTGCCCGCCACCGCTACACTCACCTCGTCGAACAGCCTGACGGCGCGTCGAACGAGATCCTCGTGTCCACGTGTCAGCGGATCGAAGGTGCCAGGGTAAACCGCTTTTCTATCCATGGGCTGCATTCAGTAGTTGATAGTGGACGGCGCCTGCCTTGGCGCTTCGATGCGTGACCCACCCATGGATATCCGACAAGAATTCCGGGCCTTCTCGATACACGACTCCATCCGCGGCGAGGTACGCCGTCAGTTGGGAAAGCAACGCTTCGGTATTGCCGAAGTCATAGGGTGGATCGAGAAAGATGATATCGAAGGACCGCACCAATGGCTGTTTGCCATTGCGCAGAAATTCTAGCGCATCGCGCTGCACGATCTGGACGGTGGAGGCGCTCAGCAAGCGCTGGTTCTCCTGCAAGGCGGTGACCGCGTGCCGATCTCTTTCCACCATGACCACTTTGCTCGCGCCGCGTGACGCCGCCTCGAAGCCTAGCGCGCCGCTGCCTGCGAACAAATCCAAGCAGGCTTGGCCCGTCAGATCCTGGCCCAGCCAGTTGAATAGTGTTTCGCGCACGCGGTCCGGTGTTGGGCGCAGTTGCAACGTTGGCGGAAACTGCAGAATCCGACTACGGAACTCCCCACCGATGATGCGCACGCGATTGCACGCGCCGCGCGCTGCTACTTTAGTTCTGTTCGGCACCCACCACCACGGTCGCCAATCGGGCAAGATCTACTCGCCGAATGAAGGCATCCTTGATTTGATCGACCGTCACGGCAGCGATCTGTCCGGTGAACCGATCCAGGTAGTCGAGCGGCAGATCATAGAAACCGATCACCGCGAGGTACTCCAATACTTTGCGGCTGGTATCGATGCGTAACGGAAAGCTGCCAATGAGGTTTTGCTTG
>JANNFC010000091.1:0-6431 GCA_031379405.1 Betaproteobacteria bacterium
AGGGCCGTTGGTGGCTTGGTTCGACGCTGGCGATTCCGAGCATGACCCGGTGCGGGAGTTCATGGGCAGTTTCGACGATAACTTATGCACGACTTGGCATGTTCTCACCGAGGTGTGTCACCTTTTGCCGACCCACACGCATGACCGCTTGTTTGGTTGGGTCCTCGATGGTGGCGTGCGAATTTTCGAGTTGCCCGCCCAGTCGTTTGATTCTATCGCCCGCTTAATGCGCAAGTACCGTGATCGTCCCATGGACTTGGCAGCCGCATCACTTGTCTGGCTCGCGAGCGAGATTGGAATTACTTCAATTCTCACACTCGATGAGGGCGATTTTGAGACCTACCGACTACCAAGCGGAGGACGCTTCGAGTTACTTCTCGGTTCCCGACGTAGCCGACAGCCCTCGAAAGCGAAGCGAAAGCGCTAGCCCGAATTTCGATCGCTGCGACGTCTCAGGACCCGGCAAGTGGCGGTGAGTTCCAATTTAGTACGAGAGCCAACACAGAGGAGAGGTAAGTATGAATTAGCAGGCCTCTGAGATCGCGCGACGACCCAACTCACGCACCAGGTGGCGGCGGTATTCGGCGCTGGCGTGAGGATCGTCGCGTGCGTCTAAGGACTTGGAGAACTCGTCCAGAGCATCGCTGAGTGCCGAACCGTTCAGGTTGGGCCAGTTGATGGCGTGAGGGCGATCTTCAACGCCGCCCACTGCGAGCCGGATGGCGTTGTCGGTAACCACGGCAGCGACGGCGACAATGGCGAAATCACCATGACGTTGTGCGAACTCCGTGAAGCCGTAACGTTGTCCTGGTTGACGGAGAGGGAAGTGCACCTCGACCAGCAACTCGCTGCTTTCCAGTGCGGTTTGCAGCATGCCTTGGAAGAACTCTTTGGCGGGAACGATTCGTTGTGCGCGGTGCGAGCGAAGCAAAAGTTCTCCGCCGAGGGCGAGCAGGCACAAGGGCAGCTCGGCGCTGGGATCGGCGTGCGCCATGGAGCCACAGAGGGTGCCGCGATTGCGGATCTGAAAATGAGATATCCAGGGAAAAGCTATTTTCAGCAACGGGACTTCTTGCGCAAGCGTGGGTCTCCATTCGACGGTGGCTTGGGTTGCGGCGGCGCCGATGGTGAGATGATCGTCTGCTACGCGGATATAGTTCAGGTCTTCAGTGCGGGATATGTCGATGAGGCAGCTTGGTTGCACGATGCGCATGGCGAGCATGGGCATGAGGGATTGGCCGCCGGCGAGGATGCGTGAGTCGCCGCCGAATTCGTTGAGAGCGCTTAAGGCTTCTTCGGCGGAGGCGGCGCGGAGGTAGGCGAAGGGGGCGGGTTTCATTGAACTGTCGTGCGCTGTGATGCGCCCCTCACCCCAGCCCTTCCCCGCGAGCGGTGCGAGGGGCAGTGGTCGGGTTAAAAGTGAGGATTTGATCACGCATGGATGGGTTCAGACGTCGTAAGCGTCGTAAGTAACGCATGCACGCGTGGCGCGGTGAGAGGTAACTTGATATCGCGCACGCTCAACGCATCCGCCACGGCGTTGGCGATAGCAACGGGAGTGCTCATGTTGTTGCCTTCACCGACGCCCTTCGCGCCTAGCGGGGTGAAGGGCGAGGGGGTTTCCAGATGCACGATGACCGGTGTGGGGATTTCGCACGTGGTGGGCACAAGGTAATCGGCGAAGGTGCCGGATTGGAAGTTGCCGTCTTCGTCGTAGTGAAATTCTTCGAACAAGGCCGCGCCGACACCTTGCGCGAAACCGCCGCGTATCTGTCCGTCGGCGAGTGCGGGATTCAGCAAGCGTCCCGCGTCGTGGGTAGTGATGTATTTGTCGATGCGCACGCGAGCGGTAGAGCGGTCCACTTCCACGGCGCAGATGTCGAATACGAAGCCGTAAGCGGCCGAGGTGTTGATGCGATCGCGCTCGTCCGGTGCGGTGAGCACGTCCGGTGTCCAGAACACGGTCTCGCGTAGACCGGGTGCGATGCCCTCATCGAAAGTTCCGGGAGACCAATGGAACGCGGCGGTCAGGCGGTTGAACGGGAGTGTAGGCCCGGGCGCTTGGGTCGAGAACACTTTTCCTTGTGCGAAGGCAATGTCGTCTGGTTGGCACTTAAGCTGACTTGCCGCCACGGCGCAGAGTTTGGCTTTCAATTTTTGCGCAGCCAAATGTGCCGTGCCCGCCACCGCACCGGCGAATCGGCTGGAGTAATTGCCAGCTGCGATGGACCAGGCGTCCTTCTGGGTATCAAACTCGACATTTACGGTGATGTCTTGCGGGCGCAAACCGAATACGTCCGACACCACTTGAGCGAGCACTGTGCGATGTCCCTGCCCCGCCGGTGCCGAGGCGACGATGACGGACACCGAACCAAGAGGATCGATCGCTACCGTTGCGCTCGCAATTGCGCCATTTTTAGGGCCTGCTTTGGCGCGTGCTTCGGGTGTCATCACGGTGGTGATGTAACCCATGTTGGAGATGGAAGGCTCGACAATCGCAGCGAAACCAATGCCGTAAAGCTTGCCCGCCTTGCGTGCTTCGTCTCGACGTCGATACAGTTCCTGCAAGTCTCCCTCGCTTTGCGCTTTGCTCAAAGCAGCTTGATAGTTTCCCGAATCGAGCAGTCCGCCGGCGACAGCTCGATAGGGGAAAGCATTCGCCGGCACCAGATTGCGGCGAATGACTTCCAAGTGATCGATCCCCAATTCCACCGATATTCGCTGCACCAATCGCTCGAGCGCGAAATACACTTGCGGTCCGCCGAATCCTCGCACCAAACCGGAGGGCGTTTTGTTGGTCAGTACCACACGATTGCGTACCTGCAAATTGGGAATGGCGTAAGGTCCGGTCAAGCAACCGTGCATGCGATAGAAGGTGGCGGGCTCGGGTGCACGCAGATAACCGCCGCACTCGTCGAACTGGTGGTAGCGCAAGGCCTCTATTTTGCCGTCGGCGTGGACAGCGGCTTCGATCGTGGTCAATCTTGCGGTGGCGGAGGTGGCGGCGGTGAGATGTTCGAGACGATCCTCCACCCACTTGACCGGCGCACCTGCTTTGCGTGACGCCAAGCACATCAACACGACGTAGGGCAAGGCCGATTGCTTGACACCGAAGCTTCCGCCCGAATCTCTCGGCGTGCGATGACGCAGCTTGGCTCCCGCCACTTTGAGCGCCAACGCCATCACCGTATGCAGCGAGAACGGTCCCATGAAATTGGAAAGCACGTCGTAGCCATCATCACCACCGAGGTATTCCGCCACGACCACGTTGCATTCAATGGGCGTGCAAGAATTGCGCGGATACTCGATCGTGAGAGACACGCGGCGCGGCGCCAGAGCGAAGGCCGCCTCCGGATCGCCGTAGCGAAAGGATCGGTCGCTCACCACATTGGATCCTACTTTCTCGTGCAGAACGGGGGCGCCGGCTTCGACGGTATCGCGAATATCCACGACAGCAGGCAAGGGTTCGTACTCGACACTTACCAGGTCGGCGCCATCCTCCGCGACGTAACGGTCTTCGGCGATCACTACCGCCACCGGTTCGCCGACGTAACGCACTTTATCGACCGCCAAGCACCAATGCTCCATGGGCTGCTTGACCCCCACGGCGAAGGGCGCAGCCCATTGCATCACATCGTCGCGCGTCAGTACTGCTCGCACGCCCTCAAGCGCCAGCGCAGCGCTCGCATCGATTCCGATCAATCGCGCATGGGCGTGAGGAGATCGCACGATTGCTGCGTGCAGTGTGCCGGGCTTCACGCCCAGGTCATCGGCGAACTGGCCGCGTCCTGTCAATAAGGCGTAATCCTCCAACCGCTCCAGAGATTGGCCCACGTTGACTACGATGCTTTGCGAAGGACTGGCCTGCATGTGGCGTCGCGCTACTTGGCGGCGGCGTTCACTCGATTGACGAGCGCGACACGTGCGCTTTCTGCCTCTCGTTGAATGCGCTGAACGTCCACGCCGACTAACTGGCCGTTGCGTTTGACCGCCTTTCCCGCGACAAACACGGAGTCCACGTTGCTGGCATCCATGCCTAACACGACGGCACCAACCGCGTCATTCACCGGTGAAACGTTGGGGTGGTTGGCGTGCAGCATGACGATGTCAGCCTCCTTGCCCGGCGTCAGACTTCCGATCTTGCCGGCGAGTCCGTTGGCTTTTGCACCGTCGATCGTGGCGAACTCGAGTACGTCGCGCGCGCTGAGTAGTTGCTTGCGATCAGGCTCCGGGCCGCCGAACAAGTTCCTTTCGTTGATGAGTGCGCGTTGCAAAGAGAAGCACGCACGCATCTGCGTAAACATATCGGTGGGTTGATTGGTCTCGACGTCCACGCTAAGGCTGGGACGGATACCCACATCAAGGGATTTCTGGATAGGCGGCATGCCGTGACCCATCTGCATTTCGATAGGGATCGCCAATGAAACCGAGCCACCGCTGCCCGCGATGAGATCCCACTCGGTGTCATTGAGCGTGCAGCAATGAATGTATGTAGTGTCCTCGCGAAAGGGGACTTTCGCCGCAAGCGCCTGCAATTTTCCTTGCTTGCCAAGCAGCCCGACGCCCACGTGCACACTGATGCGCGCCTCGACCTCGCGAGCGATACTCCATTCGCGCGCAGCCGCATCGACGCTGGAGAACTCGGGACCCGCGGCGGCGAGTGCCAATGTCAGTAGTTGATCGGTGCTGGCGAAGTGTTGCTTGCGCAAGCGCCGGATATCGTTGGGGTAGGGACTGTTGGGATTATCGAACCACGGCGGTGTGATGCCGAAATTGGGTCCATAGGCATAAACCGCGCGGATGCCGGCAGCCTGCAGGCCGTGTATCGCCCCATCGGTGTGCGCGGGGCTGGTGCCGATATGCGACCAGTCGAGGATATTCGTGATTCCCGAGTTGAGGGCGGACAGGCCGGTAACCAAGTCGCCCAAATAGACTTCCTCTGGCGTCATCCTGGGTGCGAAGCCGAACAGCACCTTGGCGAGGTAGTCTCCCAACAAATCGTTAGGGCCGATATTTCGAATCAGCCCCTGCCACATGTGCCGATGAGTATCGATGAACCCTGGCATGACGATCATACCGGTGGCGTCAATGATCTGGGCGTCACGCACGGGGATGTCCGGCGCCACCGCTTCGATCTTGTTTCGATGGATGAGCACATCGGCCTTGGCGAAATCACCGATCCCCTTATCCATGGTGAGAACGGTCCCGCCTTTGAGCAGTACTCTACTCGATGCATTCTTCTGGGCATCATCGGCGGCTCGCGCACGACTGACCAACATGGGTCCGAGGAGCGCGCCAGCCAGGCTCGCTGCGCCGGCGGCGAGCACCTTTCGGCGTAACATCGCGCCTGGCTGAAGGGGTCGTAGTGGTCTGAGCACTTGTTTAGTCTTCATGAGTCGCCTCCGCAGTGAGTACAGCATCGTGGAACGTACGACGGACAATGCGAGAGAATACCTCATCGCTCGAACATGTATAGTCGCTGCTGTAGCCCGCTGTGCGGGGTCCACCTCTTCTCCAACTCGTTCAAGGATGGAATATGATTCACCGACGCTTGGTCGGCGCATCCGTCATTCTGATTTGCGCTTTGCTCGCTGGGTGTGATGGTTGGTTCAAGCGCGATCCCGGTCCGCAAGTGATCGACGCCAGGAATATCCAGCGACTACACGGCAAGGAGTGGGAATTGCGGGCGATTACCATCGACGGCACCGATGTGGTGATGCACGTGGACGGCAAGATGGGACTGCGCTTCGACCCTGATGGACAAGTCCGCGGAAACGGCGGCGTGAACCAATTCAGCGGCGGGTATCGAATCGGTGAAGATGGGGCCTTGGCGTGGGCCTCACCGGGCTTCACCGTGATCAAGAAGGCCGGGCCTCCGGAGTTTCAAGAGAAGGAGAAGGTCTTTCTGGACGCGCTGCGAAGGACGAATCGGGTGATAGCCGGCAAGGTGATCATGACTTTGCAGACTGACAACAGCGAGGTTGTGCTTACTTTTCTGAAGCCCGGGTCGCTCTAACATGGTGATCAATAAAAATGGCGGAAAAGCGCAGCGCCTTTCGCCATTTCATTGATCACCATCACGGATCGGACACAGGTGCTGCAAATGCCGCTGTAGTGAAGATTTTTGCATCGCCCCAGTTGAAGAACAAGTTGGCATCGAAGCGCTCGGCAAGCGCCGGTGGCGCCGGCTTGAATGCTGCCACTACTTGGATTCCTGTCCGCGAATGAACGACAGCACGGTCCCCGTTGGATCTTGCAGCACGGCGAATCGGCCGACGTTGGGGATATCGGTACTCGGCACCAAGATTTTTGCGCCTAGCGACTTGGCTTTGCTTTCAGAAGCGTCGCAATCGCTCACGTGCACGTAAGGCACCCAGGCCGAGGCCATGCCCGGCTGCTGTTGCATGAGTCCGCCGCGGAGGATGCCATCC
>JANNFC010000144.1:0-6976 GCA_031379405.1 Betaproteobacteria bacterium
CATCGAGCAAGCGTTTAATGACCACCGTATCATTCCACGCCGCGCGCACGACGGCACTGGCTGGATAGGCGGACACGGCAAGTAGTTGTTGATAGACCTGCGGCAAATCGTTGGGAGCGTGTTCGGTGTCGATGAGCACCCAGTCAAATCCTGCCGCGGCGCAAATCTCGGCCGCCATCGTATTGCCAAGGCTTAACCAGCAGCCGATCTGCGTCTTGCCAGCCCGGAGGTTTCGTTTAAGGTTATTGATGGGTAGATCCATGATGGTCTCCTTAACTTTGGGACGCTTCGCGCGCGAGATACAGCCAGGTCTCCACCACCGTGTCCGGATTCAGGGAGATGGTATCGATGCCCTCCTCCACCAGCCACTTGGCAAAGTCCGGATGGTCCGATGGGCCTTGCCCGCAGATACCGACGTACTTGTCCCGCTTCTTGCACGCATCGATGGCCATATGCAGCATGGCCTTGACCGCGGGATCGCGCTCGTCGAAAGAACCCGCCACGATGCCTGAGTCGCGATCCACACCCAGCGTCAACTGCGTCATGTCGTTGGAGCCGATAGAGTAGCCGTCGAAATAATCGAGAAACTTGTCCGCCAATAAAGCATTGGACGGGATCTCGCACATCATAATCAAGCGCAGTCCGCGCTCGCCACGCTTCAGGCCATTGTCGGCGAGCAAGGCCACCACTTGCTCGCCTTCGGTGGTGGTTCGCACGAACGGCACCATGATTTCGACATTCGTCAGCCCCATGTCGTCCCGCACTTTCTTCAGCGCTTGGCATTCCAACCGAAAGCATTCTCGAAAGCCCGGATCGATGTAGCGCGAGGCGCCGCGAAAGCCCAGCATGGGATTCTCCTCATGCGGCTCATAGCGCTGCCCGCCCAGCAGACTCGAGTACTCATTGGATTTGAAATCCGACAGGCGCACGATGACGGGCTTGGGAAAGAAGGCCGCCGCCAGCGTCGCGATTCCTTCGGTCAATTTCTCAACGTAGAAAGTTTTCGGGTCGGCGTAGCTGGCCGACCGTGTTTCCACTTCGCGCTTCAGATCCGGCGGCACATTAGGATAGGCCAGAACCGCTTGCGGATGGATGCCGATCATGCGCGCGATGATGAATTCCAGGCGGGCCAGACCGACGCCGGCATTGGGCAAACGCTGAAAATCGAAAGCCAGTTCCGGATTGCCGACGTTCATGTAGATCTTCACCGGCGGCTTGGGCATGGCTTCCACCGACAGGTCTAGCACTTCGACTTCGAGCTTGCCGCGATAGACGTAGCCGGTGTCCCCTTCCGCGCAAGACACCGTGACTTCGTCACCTTCGCGCAGATTGTCGGTGGCTTCAACGCAGCCCACCACGGCGGGAATGCCCAGTTCGCGCGCGATGATGGCAGCGTGGCAAGTGCGCCCGCCGCGATTGGTGACGATGGCGGCGGCGCGTTTCATCACTGGCTCCCAATCGGGATCGGTCATGTCGGTGACCAGCACGTCACCTGGGCGCACGCGCGACATTTCAGAAGCGTCTTCCACCAAACGCACGGGGCCGATACCCACGCGATTGCCGATGGCGCGCCCGGTCACCAAAATCTCGCTGCGCTCTTTCAACCGATAGCGCCGCTGGGTGCCCACCTTGGAGTTGGCCTTCACCGTTTCCGGCCTGGCCTGAAGAATATACAACTTACCGTCAACCCCATCGCGGCCCCATTCGATATCCATCGGCCGGCCATAGTGTTTTTCGATGATGACGGCAAACATTGCCAGTTCGGTGATTTCCGTATCGGTGATGGAGAATTGGCGGCGCTGCGCTTCCGCCACGTCGAGCGTGCGCACGGAACGTCCGGGTTCACGCGATTGCGTGAAGATCATCTTGATCAGCTTGGAACCTAGGCTGCGTCGCAAAATCGCGGGCCGCCCGGCGTTAAGTGCCTGCTTGTAGACGTAGAACTCGTCCGGGTTGACCGCGCCCTGCACCACCGTTTCTCCCAGACCGTACGAAGAAGTGATGAACACGACCTGATCGAATCCAGACTCCGTGTCCAAGGTGAACATCACACCACTGGCGCCAAGGTCGCTGCGCACCATGCGCTGAATACCGGCGGACAGCGCGACTTCAGCATGCGCGAAGCCTTTGTGCACGCGATACGCAATGGCACGGTCGTTGTAGAGCGAGGCGAACACATGCTTGATGGCAGCGAGCAGATTCTCGATTCCATGGATATTCAGAAACGACTCCTGCTGTCCCGCGAACGAGGCATCGGGGAGATCCTCGGCGGTGGCGGAGGAACGCACGGCGAAAGAAAGATCGTCGCTGCCAGCGTGCGTCAACGCAGCGTAAGCTTGACGAATCTCCCGGTCCAATCGCGCCGGAAACGGCGCATCGAGGATCAGCTTGCGAATGCCCGCGCCCGCATCGGCCAGCGCCTTGACATCATCCACGTCGAGTTTGGTCACCATGTCGTCGATCTTCCGCGCCAGGGAGTTTGCCGCGAGAAATTCACGATAGACCCCCGCCGTGGTGGCAAAGCCGCCAGGCACTCGGACGCCGAGATGCCCTAATTGATTGATCATCTCGCCCAGCGAGGCGTTCTTGCCGCCCACCTTGGCCACATCGGTCATGCGCAATTGGTCTAAGGGCAAGACATAGGCTTCGCTACTCATATTGCTCTCTTTTGGTAATGGTCATCGAAACAAAACGTGGTATTTTACCGGTCACTAACGTCACACTCTGAGCACACCCTGCATCCATGCCATCCAAAAGAACCGCCTTCTTCATTTCGGACCGCACCGGCATTACCGCCGAGATGCTAGGCCACAGTTTGCTCACCCAGTTCGATGAAATGGACTTCACCGAACGCACGCTGCCATTTATAGACTCCGAAACCAAGGCGCTACAGGCAGTCCAGGAAATCAACGCTGCAGCGATCGCAGATGTAGTCCGCCCCATCGTCATCAGCACTCTGGTGGACGCCAATATTATCGCTATCGTCACCAAGGCCAACGCACTGGTATTGGACTGTTTCCAGATCTTCATCGCCCCATTGGAACAAGAACTCGGCATGCTCTCGGCGCATGCGGTGGGCCGCTCGCACAGCGTGGCGAATACCAGTGGTTACTACAAGCGTATCGACGCCGTGAATTTCGCCCTGTCCTATGATGACGGCCAATCCACCAAGGACTTGATGAATGCGGACGTCATCCTGATCGGCGTGTCCCGCTGCGGCAAAACCCCCACTTGTTTGTATCTCGCCTTGCAGTACGGCATTCGTGCCGCCAACTATCCGCTCATTCCCGAGGATTTCGGCACCATGAAACTACCCTCGGCGCTACGTGCCTTGCGTACCAAACTGTTCGGCCTCACGATCCTGCCCGAGCGCTTGCATCAAGTGCGCACCGAACGCCGGCCGGGAAGCAAGTATGCCGATCTGGCCAACTGCCAATCCGAAGTGCGCGAAGGCGAAACCCTGATGCGCAACGAAGGCATTCCCTATCTCGACACGACCAATCGTTCCATCGAGGAACTGGCTTCCACCATACTGCATCAAGGTCATCTGCACCGACATCTGTATTAAAGGGTGCGCCCAATCACCGCCACCGCTATGTTCACCAGGCCCAGGCCCAAGTTGGCGGCCACAAGTATTCGAATCTGATTCAGTGCCGCACCCGCCGATTTCCAATCCTGGCTGTGGACGTGGGTCTTGAGTCTGGCGAAGGGCGCGAAGTAGACGTGGCCGAAGATCGCCATCATTACAATCCCAATGGCGAGCATAGTGTGCACGTGGGCGCCGCCGGCGGCACCCTGTTGCGCCATCATGTATAACCCAGTGGCCAATACCACGGCAACGCTCGCCCACACCCAGGCAAAGAACTTCGTTAGCACTCCGCGCCACAACGGTAGACGTTGCGCCGGATCTAAGACGGCGCCTGCCACCGGTCGTAGTGCGAAGTACGCGAAGAACATTCCACCGACCCAAATCACGACCGCCAGAATATGCAGAAAGCGGATGAGGGCCATTATTCGCGCCTCACTGTGGCGCCCCTGACCCCAACCCACTTCCGGTGAGCGGGGCGAGGGAGTGCGCGTGGTGGCGTCGTCTGTTCGCTGGCGAGGGGAGAAGGAGAGCTTGCTAGTGCCGTCGGCCCCGACGCCGGAAGAGCGGGTAATTGAGCGTCCCCGAACGTAAACGAGTCCGATACGAACAGGCGGCCCTCCTTCAGTAGTGCGCGTACGGGCGCAAAGCTTTTTCGATGATACACAGTGACCCCCAGGCGATGGAGTGCGGATAGGTGGGCGGCCGTCGGATAGCCCTTGTGTTGATCGAACCCATACTGAGGATACGCCTGATGCAAGACCATCATCCACGCGTCGCGAGCGGTCTTGGCCAAGATCGAAGCGGCGCTAATTACCGGTTCGCTCTGGTCTCCCTTCACGATAGTGCGCGTGGGTACGCGCAACTCCGGATCTTGATTGCCGTCGACCAGGGCGTGTGAGGCTGCGGTAGGTAAGCCATCGAAGGCGCGACGCATGGCCAACAAGGTGGCTCGCAGGATGTTATGCGCATCGATCTCTTCCACGCTGGCGCTGGCCACACACCAAGACAACGCACGCTGCTGGATTTGACGGGCGAGCTCCTCGCGACTGCGCGCTGAGAGTTGCTTCGAATCGGCAAGTCCTTCGATGGCCTGATTCGGATCGAGTATCACGCAGGCCGCGTACACGGGACCGGCCAGAGGTCCTCGGCCTGCTTCATCGAGACCGCAGCACCACCGGCTCATGGCGCAGATTCGGTCAATGTTCGTATCTTGAGGGCGCCTTCGGAACGTTGTTTCCTTTCGAGCAAGGGCAGCAAAGCTTCCAGCACTCGCTCGCCGCTGTTCACGCGTAGTTGTCGATGAATGGCGAGAAAGACTTCGTCCTGGCGCGCGCGAATATCCTTGTCGCCGATCTGATTCAGCAGGGCTTGCGCCAAATTTTCAGGCGTGGCGTCGTCTTGCATGAGTTCGGGCACGACAAAGCGTCCCGCCAGGATGTTGGGCAACGCTGCGAAGGGTGAAGCATAGCCGCGCAGTTTGATCATTCGGTAGGTCAGCGGACTCAGCTTGTAGGTGACCACCATAGTACGCTTGAGTAGCGCCGCCTCCAGCGTCGCGGTGCCCGAAGACAACAGCACGCCATCGGCGGCAGTCATGGCCATCTGGGCGTGACCGTACAGCAAAGTCATCGGGATCGAATCCGCGCCATTGCGGTAAATGGCCTGCTCGAACATCACTCGTGTCTGGCGGCTGACCAATGGCACCAGGAAGTGAACGTTGTCGTGCTGGGCGTGAATGATTTTCGCCGCCTTGACGAAGAGGTTGGCCATGAAACTCACTTCGCTCCTGCGGCTCCCGGGCAACATCGCGATCACCAAGCGATTGGTGCCGAGTTTGAATTGTTCGAGCGCATCGGCGCGATCCGGATGGTCCGGTATGTCATCCGCCAATGGATGTCCGACGTAGACGCAGGGAACTTTGGCCGCCTGCAACAACGGCGCCTCAAAGGGCAACAAGGCCATGACCAAATCGCATGCACGGCGCAATTGCTTGACTCTCTTGCCCCGCCACGCCCACACCTGCGGCGCTACGTAGTGCACTGTGGTAACACCGCGGCGGTGCAATTTCTCTTCAATGCCAAGGTTGAAATCCGGCGCATCGATGCCGATGAATGCGGTAGGCGGTTCAGCCAGCAAGTTGGCGATGAAATCGCGTCGGATTTTTAGAATTCGGGGCAGGCTGCGCAACACTTCGACGTAGCCCCGCACGGAAAGATGTTCGGCTTGATGCAGGACACGGAATCCTTCCGCCTGCATGCGCGGTCCGCCGATGCCGTAGCAATCAATCGCGGGAAACTTCGTGCGCAACGCGCGTACTAGATGTGCACCCAGATAATCTCCGGATGCCTCCCCCGCCACCATCGCAATTCGCATGCGGCCTATCGACTGAGGCTGCGCCGCGAGGCGGAGATGAAATCCACCAAAATACCCAGCTCGGGATGCAGGTTTACCTGTTCCGCAATCGCCTTGGCCGCTTCGGGCAAAGCCAGACCCGAGCGATACAGTGTCTTGTAGGCTCGGCGAATGGCGTTAATGGCATCGGGCGTGAACCCTCGCCGGCGCAGCCCCTCGACATTGACGTTGCGTGGTTCCGCGCTGCTGCCCGCGGCCATGACGTAAGGCGGAATATCGCGTAGTACAAGCGAACTGGCGGCGGTAAAAGCATGCGCGCCGATGCTGCAAAACTGATGCACTTGTGTGAACCCTCCCAGAATCACCCAATCACCAATATGAACGTGCCCCGCGAGCTGGGTATTATTGGCGAAGATGGTATTGCTGCCCACTTGGCAGTCGTGCGCGAGGTGGACGTAGGCCATGATCCAATTATCGTCACCCACTCGGGTCACACCCGCGTCTTGCACGGTGCCACAATTGAAAGTGCAGAACTCGCGAATATAGTTGTTATCGCCGATTTCGAGTCGAGTGGGCTCGCCTCGATATTTTTTGTCCTGCGGAGCTTCGCCCAATGACACGAACTGTGCGACTCGATTGCTTTTGCCGATTCGCGTATGCCCCTTAATGACGCAGTGCGGTCCAATGCGGGTGCCGGCATCGACCTCCCCCCGCTCCCCGCCCCCCGTATCGGGCCCGCCTCCAACGTCGGCGGCCAGCTGCCCGCCCCGGGCGAGACTCGCGGTTGGATGGATCACGGGGCTAGGAGCCTGTCGGACTTAGGATGATTCGGCTGCAACGGCGGGAGAGCGGTCCATTTTTAGCCGCCTTCTCCTTACATATTCCCCATATGCGCGTCGAAATCATCGAAATCTGTCCTCGCTCTCCCACCGTTTCGCTATCGAACACCTAAGTCCGACAGGCCCCTAGACCAGTTCTTCGCTACGAATGGTACATAACAAGTCGCCCTCCGCCACGACAGTCCCCGCCACCATG
>JANNFC010000326.1:0-2705 GCA_031379405.1 Betaproteobacteria bacterium
CAAGCGCAGCATGCGATCGGTGATGCCGCCGGCGTTCATCAGGTTGGCGGTGAGCAGGAAAATCGGCACCGCCAGCAGGATGAAAGAGTTATATGCCTTGAAGGTTTCGTTGAACAGCACCACGGGTGAGAGTCGCTCTTCAAAAAACAATACCGGCAAACAGGCAAGACCTAGGGCGAAGGCGATGGGCACGCGCAGAAACATCAGGGCGAAAAACACGCCGAAGAGAATCAGGCTGGCTTCGCCTGGGCTCATGCTTCTCGGCTCGTGAGCACTGCGGCTTCGCGCACGAATTGCTCAGCCAAAAATAGAATCCATATCAATCCCGCCACTGGCCAGGAAATGAAAATCATCCACATGGGCAAGTCCGCCAATTCAGAGGTTTGCTCCCAACCATCAAGCACCCACTGGTAGCCGTAATAGAGAAAGACAAAAGCGAAGATCAAGACGGCGACCTGCATGAGTATCCTGAACGCCGCATTCAAGCGAGGTGATAGTGTGGGCAGTAGATCGACGTCGAAATGCGTGCCTTCACGCACGCCCACCATGGCGCCGATCATGATCATCCAGATGAAGCAGAAGCGCGCCAACTCTTCGGTCCAGATGTAGCGGGGAATGAAACCGACGTAGCGGGAAAATATCTGCAGAAAGACCGGGATGATGAGGATTGCCACGGCAAGCGCCAGGAGCCAACTTAGCACGCGATGGAGGGTGGCGAGAACGGTCTTCATGTGGGCTCGGTATTCATCGTGTTAAGGTTGCTTTCTATTTTTTTAGACAGGATGAACAGGATAACTTCCAAGGCATTGGCAGCGAGGTGTTGCCATTCCCGACTAGGCGGAAATGAACGTGGAACGGTGGGCAAAGCCCACTCACTACGGAGTGAGGTCTATTTCAAGGCGTCGATCTTCACCAGGATTGCCTCGGCGCCGATCTCCTTGGCGTAGGCGGCTTTCACCGGCGCGGTGAGTTCCAACAGTTTGGTTCGTTCGGGAAATTTGTGCAGCTTGATCTTGCCATCCCTGGCGAGCTTCTGCAGCTTGCTGTTGTTCTCGCTCGACTCGATCTGACGGCCATAATCGCCCGCTTCCTTTCCGGCCTTGACAATGGCAGCCTGCAATGCCTTCGGCAGTCGGCGATAGGTCTTTCCGCTGAAGCAGATGGGACGGATGGTGAATGAGTGCTCAGTCAGGGAAATCTCGGGCGCGACTTCGTAGAACCTCATCTGGATCATGCCGGCGGCTTCGTTGTCCAGTGCCTTGATCACGCCGGATTGAATAGCGTTGTAGGTTTCGCTATAGGCAATGACGGTGGGCGCGGCGCCGATGGCATTGAACATTTTGGTCTGGATGGGAGCACCCATCACGCGCATGGGCAAGCCCTTCAACTCCTGCATGTTGCGCACGGGTGTGTTGGAGATGAGATTGCGAGTGCCACCGCCGGGATAGCCGATGAGGATGACGTCTGCACGCTTCGCCACTTCATCCGCGATGGGTTGCAGCAATCCGGCAGCAAGCACTTTGTTGAGATGATCCAGATCGCGGAACAGAAACGGCATATCGATGAAGGGCGCCGCCTTCGAGTAGGTCGACATGTGAGCAGGCGATACGATCGCGTAGTCCACCGAGATGCCTTGGTTCATGTACGCGAAGTACTCTTTCTCCAGACCCAGTTCGCTGTTTCGATGCAACACGAACTCGACTGGCTTGCCGTAGTACTTCTTCACTAGTTCTTCGAATTTGAGTAACGCCTTGTTGTAGGCGTGCTCGTCATTGAATTGCACGGCACCGTGCAGCGTAATAGCCTTCTCGGCTTGGACCGGCATGGCGACTATCGCCAGCACCACCAGCAAACATCTCAGTGCTTTCATTTCGTTCTCAGTGAATAGTTTGTGCGATGGGCAAGCGCTCGCCCAGGGCCGTCGTGCGCCGCATCGTGCGTACTTCCCGCATCCAGTCGAACTCGGTGGCCTTGTGCATGACACAACGCTTATCCCACATTACCAGATCATGGAGTTTCCAAGGGTGTTGTCTGCGCCTTGGCCAGGGTGAATTCTCCCTCCCGAGAATCATTCTCGAAACCAGCGGTTTAACCTATCAAGCGGGACATCGCCAAACATTCCCGGTATAAATCCCGGAATGGAATCAGCGCAATTCACCAACGAAGCGCTTTCAGAGATCCAAGTGCGTCCCGTGGAGCGGGGCGAGGAGGCGCGTTATCAAGAGCAGATGGCGCGCCACCATTATCTTGGCGATCTGGTCAAGATTGGCCAGACGGTGTGGTACGTCGCGACTTGGCGCGACCAGTGGGTAGCGCAACTGAGTATGTCTGGGGCGGCGCTTAAATGCGGTGTTCGTGATCGCTGGATCGGCTGGGACTTTCGCTCCCAGTATGGGCGGCTCAAACTGATCGCCAACAACAGTCGCTTCTTGATTCTGCCCGAGTGGCACCGACCAAACGTGGGCTCACGCGTCCTATCGCTGACCGAACGCCGGATCGTGCGTGATTGGCAGGCACGATTTGGTCATCTGTTGTTGCTACTGGAGACCTTTGTCGATCCCCGGCGCTTCCATGGTGGCGTGTATCGGGCTGCGAATTGGATTGAACTGGGATTGACCCAAGGGTATCGGCGCACGCGCGATGGCTACAGCGCGCAGGCTGAAGCCCCCAAGCGGGTCTTTGTTCGTGCGCTATGTCGCAATCCT
>JANNFC010000332.1:0-7162 GCA_031379405.1 Betaproteobacteria bacterium
TGTCCTGGTCGACAGGTGGCGCAAGGTGGGTTATGAACTGCACTTGGGGATTGGCATCGCGCAGGGGTACGCCACCATTGGTGCCATTGGCTTCGAAGGACGCTGGGATTACGGCGCCATCGGCTCCGTCACCAACCTGGCAGCGCGCTTGTGTAGCGAAGCCAAGGCCGGGGAGATTCTCATCTCGAAGCGAGTGCTGGCCGGGACAGAAGATCTATTCGACGTCACACCCGCCGGCGAGTTATCGCTGAAGGGCTTTCATCGTCCCATACCTGCCTTCAACGTGGTCGGGATAAAGGGGTAAAGGAGCAAAGGGGTAGCATTTGTAGGGTGCGTTCCACGCACCATGGTACGCAAGCACACGGTGTTCGATACATCATTCCCTTTATGTCGGAAGGAAACTCAAGCCATCTCGATCGCCACATCCTGCGCCCCTTCCCATAACACGCGTCGCCCCATTTCCACCAATAGTTCCTGCCCGGATATCAGCGTAAGGAAATGATTGCCGGCCAGCTGGCCCACCTTGCTGGAGAAACTGCAACTGCCGTAGGGGAACAAGATCTCGGTCTCGCTGGCACCCGCCGGATAGAGCAGGACGTCTCCACGCGAGGGATGGCTGGTGGCGTTCTCCGCACCGAGCCCTAAATCGAGATCGGCAAGGGGCACCCAGGCCGCCTCACCGCTCCAGCGCGTTTGGATCAGTTTGTTTCTGAATGGCAGCAGTTTGCGAAAAACGGCGCAGGTGCGCGGCGCCAGCACCTCCTCGAAGCGCGCAACGAACTTGAGATCTGCATTCTTACCCACCACGATGCTTACTTGTGTCATAGATGTTCCTCCCTGGTCTAAACTCGCGGTTACCGACCACTTCAAATTAGCACACCCCGCCATGCGCAAAGATCCTCGTTTCGACAACGTGCTTGTGCTCGACCATCCCCTCATCCAACACAAGCTGTCCCACATGCGCGACAAAACGACGTCCACCCGAACTTTCCGCGAGTTGCTGCGCGAGATTACGCTGCTGATGGGTTACGAGGTCACGCGCAATCTGCCCCTCACCACGCACACCATCGAAACGCCGATCACCACCATGACGGCCCCCATCATCGCGGGCAAGAAGCTGACATTGGTGCCCATTCTGCGGGCGGGAATCGTGATGGCGGAAGGGTTGTTGGAACTCATCCCTTCCGCCCGCGTGGGGCACGTCGGGTTGTATCGGGATGAGAATCACAAGCCGGTGGAATATATCGTGCGCCTGCCCCCCACGGAGGGGAGGTCCTTCATTCTGTGCGATCCGATGATCGGTACCGGAAATTCGGCGGTGCATGCGGTCCATGTACTCAAGAATCGCGGCGTGGCCGCCAAAGACATCCTTTTCCTGGCGCTGGTGGCCGCCCCCGAGGGATTGCGCACTTACCTCGATAGCCACCCCGATGTCCCCATGTTTGTGGCCGCCATCGACGATCATCTGGACGATCACGCCTACATTGTCCCCGGGCTGGGAGATGCGGGGGATCGCTTGTTTGGGACGAAGAATTAGTCCAATCTTTGCCAAAATCGCACGGGCGTCAACCCGCCCCGCGCCGCTTCTCCAGCAAATCCAGCATCGCATCGAGCCCAAGAATATAGCTGTGAAGGGCGAAGCCGTGGATGACGCCGTCGGCCGCGTCCGCCAGCACGCTGTGAATACCGCGCCTCTCGACGTTGCTGATGTGCACTTCGATATAAGGCAGGGCCGCGCCCTTCAGGCAATCCTTCAGCGCATGGCCGGCGTAGCTAAACCCCCCGGGATTCATCACCACGCCGTTCGCACCGTCGTCGGCAGCTTGGTAGATGCGATTGATCGCCTCACCCTCGACATTCGTATAGAAAATCTCCAGCGTGTAGCCCTTGTCCTTGGCGTGTTGCCGCAGCATTGCGTCCAATTGCGCAGCGGTGGTGGTGCCGTAGATGTGCGGCTCACGCTTGCCCAGGTAGCACAGGTTGGCACCTTGCACTAGGAGTATGCGGGGCTTGCGCGCGGAAGCCATTACACCGGCACGCCACGCATGCGGGCCATGGCCCAGCGAATGGTTCCGGCCACGCCGAAGGGCATGAGGTAGACAAAGAACAACAGGAACAATCCATAGATCGCCCACGGCGCCGCCTTAGAGATGTGGTCGGCGAAGTTGGGGATGAACTGAATGAAGAAGGCGCCATAGATAGCCCCGGAAATGGAGGCCACGCCGCCGATCACCACGCCGACGAGGAAGCTGATGGAGAGCCCGGACTGGAAACTATCCGGCGCCACGAATTGCACCACGATAGCGCCGAGCGCACCGGCGACGCCGGTGTAAAGCGCGCTGATACCAAAGGTCGTGGTTTTGTACAGCGAGATGTTCACCCCCATGGCCTCGGCGGCAACGGGATGATCCCGGATCGCCACCATCGCGCGCCCTACTCTACCGCGCAACAGGTTCCACGCCAGCACGAACATGACTACGGCGATGGCCAGGGAATACAAGTACAGCCATTGATCGGGTGTCACTTTCAAGCCAAAGGGCGGATCGGGTTTGATGATAACGATGCCTTGCACGCCGCCAGTCCAGGCTTCCAGATGTTTGTACTTGAGCAATTGCGGCATGGCGACACCAAGGGCAAAGGTAGCCAGCGCCAGGTAGTGTCCGCGCAAACGCAACGCCGGCAAACCAAATAAGAATCCGACCACAAAACACACGATGCCCGCCGCCGGAACGGTACTCCAATAGGGCAAGCCGAAGCGGTCCATCATGATGGCCGCGACGTAAGCGCCGATGGCATAGAACGCGCCGTGGCCCAACGATATCTGGCCGTTGTACCCGGTGAGCAGATTGAGCCCAAGCAGAACGATGGCGTAGACCAGTACCATATTGAACTGGAACACGCGGTAGTTGCTGATAAAGAAGGGCAGCGCGGTAGCGGCGAGGATGACCAGCAGCACACCCGCCAATTTCACCGTGGGATTTTTCATCGCTTCGCTCATACGCGACTCACCAGCACCTTGCCGAAGAATCCGCTGGGCTTCACCAACAATACAATGATGATAATAGCCAGCGCCACCGTGAGTTTCAGTTCCGTACCGATGAGATAGGCACCCAATAGGTTTTCCATTACGCCCACCAGAAAACCGCCCACCACGGCGCCGAAGGGATTGTCGATTCCGCCCAGAAGCGCTGACGCTAACGCATACAGCAGCACGCCTGCCATCATGTTGGGTTCAAGGTAGATCACCGGCGCCACCAGCACCCCCGCCACCGCGCCGATGCCGGCGGCTAACCCCCAGCCCAACGCCAACATCCAGCCCACTCGAATGCCCACCAACCGGCTCGAGTTGGGATTCTGCGCGGCGGCGCGCATGGCGAGCCCGAGCGGAGTAAAGCGGAAGAAAGCGTAAAGCGCCACCAGGACCACCAGCGTAATGCCGATGGTGCCCAATTCATGCGACGAGATGAATTTGTTGCCAAATGGCGGCGCGGCCGGAAACGGGCTGGGAAAAGTCTTGATCGTATAGGTGTAAATCCATCCAGCCACGCTATTCAGAATGACCAGCAAGGCGATGAATACGGTGACGACAGAAAGCACCGGCGCGTTTTCCACCGGCCGGATAACGACGCGTTCGATGATCAAACCGACAACGAAGGAAATCGCTATGGTGAGCACGAAGGCGATCCAGAACGGCATCCCGGTCTGCACGATGGACCAGGCGAGATAGGTGGAAAACATGGCCATTTCGCCTTGCGCGAAATTGATGTGATTGGTGGACTGGTAGATCATCACCATTGCGAGCGCAAGGCTGGCGTAGATACCGCCGGTGGCGAGACCGGAGAATACTTGGTGGAGAAATGCTTCCATAGTCGTTGCCTTATGCCTGATTAGACGTAGGGTGCGCTGCGCGCACCGTGGTGCGTGGAACGCACCCTACGCAATTCGTCAACCCCGCCACGAGTTCACTCCCTCGCCCGTCGCCCAGCCCAAGGCTTCGCCACTTCCAACTGCCCCGCCAAGCGGAACAAAATCCCCTCCTCCCCGTAGGGTGCCGCGAACTGCACCCCCACCGGCAATCCATCCGCCGTCCAATGCAGAGGCAATGTGATCGCCGGTGCACCGCTGGCATTGAAGGGCGCGGTAAACGCCGTTAGCCGTCCGACTGCCTTCGTGTAGTCATCCAACGGCGGCGAATCCATATTGAACACGCCGATCTTCTGCGGCGGATCAGGCAATGTCGGCATCATCAACACATCGTATCCACCGAACCAACCCGCCACCTGCCGCCCAGCGCGATGAATGGCGAGCGTGGCCTGGGCGAATTCCGCCGCGCTACTCTTTCCGCCCTGTTCGTAGTACATCCACGTGACGTACTCGAAAAACTCCTGGCTGGGAGTCTTACCAGTCTTGCTGGCGTAGGCATCGATTGCCGCACGCACATTGCCACCGATGGCCATGCGAAAGGCGTTGAAGAAATCCGCGGGCAACGCGCTGAGCGTAGTCTCTTCCACGTGATGACCAAGTGCCCTCAGCAACACCGCGGTATCGCGCACTGCCTGGCTGCATTCCGGATGCAGGGGCTCGCCCGCCGGCGTACGCAGCACCAAACCAATGCGCAAACTGCCCGGATCACTGTCCACTTCCGCAAGAAACGGCCGCTTGGGACGCTCGGCAAAATACGGCGCCCCCGCATCGGGCCCCGCGGTCAAATCGAGCATTGCCGCACTGTCACGCACGCTGCGAGACACCACGTGTTCGTGACTCATCCCTACCCAACCTTCGCCACGATCCGGTCCCGCCGGATTGCGCGCACGCGTGGGCTTCAATCCCACCAGTGCGCAGCACGACGCCGGAATGCGAATGGAGCCGCCGCCGTCGGTCGCGTGCGCCACCGGGACGATGCCTGCCGCTACAGCCGCCGCCGCGCCGCCGCTCGATCCACCCGCGACGTAGTCCGTGTTCCAGGGATTGCGCGTCGGCCCGAAGACCTTGGGTTCGGTGGTGACCGTGAGGCCGAATTCCGGTGTAGAGGATTTGCCGAAAATCACCAGCCCGCCGCGCTTATAGCGTTCAACCAGCGAGGTGTCGTGATCGGCTAGGTTGTCCACAAAAAATCGGCTGCCGTTGGAGCTGATCGTGCCGGTACATAACGCATGCAGATCCTTCAGCAGGAACGGTACGCCGCGAAAGGGCCCGTCGGGCAACCCGCGGCCAATGGCATCGCGGCCATGATCGTAGTACTTGGCGGAGAGCGCGTTGATCTTGCCGTGCACAAGTTCGTTGCGGGCGATGGCCGCCTTGAGCACTTCTTCCGCGCTCACCGCCTTCGTTCGAATCAGATTCGCAAGGGCAATAGCATCGTAGCGGTCGTAGTCATCCATTGCCTAATGTCCTAACTAATGTCCTAAATAGGAGCGGCGCACCGTTTCATCTTGTGCGATTTGGCTTGCCGGCCCGGACGCCACCACGCGGCCGGTCTCCAACACGTACGCGTGGTCGGCCAGATCCAAGGCCAGCTTGGCGTTCTGCTCCACCAACAGGAGACTCACTTTGTCGTCCTGGTTGATGCGCCGCATGATGCGAAAAATCTCTTGCACAATGAGCGGCGCCAAACCGAAGGATGGTTCATCTAGCAGCAACAAGCGCGGTCGCAGCATCAGGGCGCGCGCGATCGCCAACATTTGCTGTTCGCCACCGGAGAGCGTCCCCGCTTGCTGCGTGCGACGCTCTTTGAGCTTGGGGAAGTAGGCAAATACGCGTTCCAAGTCCTGCGCCACACCGGCTTTGTCCTTGCGGGTATACGCACCCACGCGCAGATTCTCTTCCGTGGTGAGATCGACGAAGGTGCCGCGCCCGTCAGGCACTTGCGCCACGCCCAGCCGCACAATGTCCTCGGTCGCTTTCGACGTGATGTCCTGACCGGCAAACCGCAACTGCCCGTTGCGCTTGATCATTCCGCATACGGCACGCAGGAGCGTGGTCTTACCCGCACCGTTGGCGCCCAGCACGGCGGTGATCCCGCCCTGCTCCACGTTGAAGGCAACGTCGTGCAGCACGGAGGTGGCACCGTATCCTGCATTCAAGCCGGAAGCATCGAGTAGCGCCGCCATCAGTCAACGCCCAAATAGGCACGAATGACTTCCGGATGCGCTTGCACTTCAGCCGGCTTGCCGTCCGCGATCCTGCGGCCGAAGTCGAGCGCGACCACCTTGTCCGAAACGCGCATCACCAAGTTCATGTGGTGTTCCACCAGCAAAACCGTCAGTTTCAATTCGTCCCGCAGGCGCCGGATGAGACCGGTGAGATCGCCCACCTCTTCGTGGCTCAGGCCGCCGGCGGGTTCATCCAGCAGCAGCAATTTGGGCTTGGCGGCTAAGGCGCGCGCCAACTCCACCCGCTTCTGAGTGCCGAAGGACAGGTCCATAACTCGCGTATGTTGCACTGCGGTTAAGTCGAGTAGGCGGATAAGATCGGCGGCCTGAGCTTCGAGCTGCACCTCCTCCTGCTTGGCCAAAGGTAGTCGCAACACATTCACCAGAAAACCGCCGCGCGTGCGGCAATGCCCGCCCAGCATGATGTTCTGGCGCACGGTCATGGTGCGAAACAGTGCCAAGTTCTGAAAGGTGCGCCCGATGCCAAGGTCGGCGATCCGATGGCGCGGCACGTCGGTGAGGGAACGGCCTTCGAAGCGGATGCTGCCTCGCTCAAAGCTGTACAGGCGAGAAAGGCAGTTGAACAGCGTGGTCTTGCCCGCGCCGTTGGGCCCGATCAACCCCGCGATCTGCCCGCTTTCCACCTGAAATGACACGCCATCCAGCGCAACGATGCCGCCAAAGCGAACCGTCACGTCCTGGATGTCGAGCAGCGGCGTAGCCGCCGCACTGCGCTGTGGCTCCTCCCCCATGCAATCCAACCTATGGTTCTTATGTCAACCAGATACTGCCATAAACCGGGCAGGGGGGTAAAGCCGCAGCGTGGACAAAAGCTGCGATGGCCCTGTTGCCGTGCTCACGTGCGCTAGCGGGGCGAGGGGGCAACAGCCCCACGTAGGGCGGAAAAGCGCAGTGCCTTCCGCCAACAACTCCCAACGCAAAGAGGCAATGCACGCAAAGGAAGTCTCTATCGGTTATGCCATACACTGCGCCATACTGAAATCCCGCCC
>JANNFC010000243.1:0-9649 GCA_031379405.1 Betaproteobacteria bacterium
GCTTTAGCGCCGATTTGATCTGAACGCTGAGCGACGTTCGGTTTCTTCATATTCCATCGAAATTCGGAAACTCGTGTTTGTACCTACCACGGAACGATGATTCGCGGAAGAGCGAGGAACCACAACCTGATCTCTCGAGAGAGGTGAAGACAAGGAAAGATGTCATTTGCATCACGCGAAATGGTATGTTACTTTACAACATAAATTGTTATAACTACAACTAGTACATTGAACCACAAGCAATGTGCCCCACGTTTCCTAGTGTAGTGATATCGCACGTCCTAAAGGAGGTTACCAATGAGCCCGTTTTCACGTAGTGTTGCCGCGGCGGTCATTTCTTGTGTTGTGTGTTTCTGTGGGTACCTGGTTCCTCAATTGAGTTGGGCTGGAGAAACCAAAGATCACTCGGCATTGCTGCAAGCCCTTTCCAAAACTCAGATGACGCTCGCCGAAGGGTTAAAGCAAGTGACTCAAGGGACGGAAGTGCCCATCTCGGCCAAATTTGAACTGGATGATAACCAGCGGATTTCTCTCTCCATCTACACAGCGGAGAAGGGCCTAGGTATGGATTCCGAACACAACATATTGAAGGAGCTCGCCGGTAGTCCTGAAAAGGCACCGTGGATGCCGGAGGTCGAAGTATTCAAGGACATTCCGCATGTCGCCCGTGCCTCCGCGCATCTGACGTTGACAGCTATCGCTCGGCACTCTCTGTTGGCGGTGGTGCTGCGCGCCGAGAAGGAACATCCGGGCAAGTTGTTCTCCATCGCACCTCGCGTTCACAAGGCCAGAGCGGTATTCGCAGTACTGATCGCGAACGGAAGCAACGCGTCTGAATATCTCTACGATGCGCTGACGGGCAAGCAGGTCCCTTAAGGCTAGCGGATTCAGCAGCGTCGCCCGTGCGTTTGGCGCCCATTGGTAGACAACCGGACAAGAAAAGGGGTGATGGAGGCAATGTAGCCATGAAACAGGTGTACGCAATGCTCGTTGTCGCGCTTTGTGCCACTCCGGTTTTCGCAGACACCGCCGGATTTGATCGGGATGCGGTCGGCACCGTCCCTCGGGGCTGGACATGCGGAGTCACGGGCGTGGGAGCGCCGCGCTGGAGCGTCGAGACCGATGACACGGCGCCTAGCAAACCGAACGTCTTGAAGCAGACCGGTAGCGGCGCGTTTCCCTGGTGTGTGGTTCGCGGAGGCTCCTTTGAGGACGGCTTCGTCGAGGTCAAGTACAAGCCCATACAGGGCCGGGAGGATCAGGCAGCAGGGGTCGTCTGGCGCTTCAAGGACGGGGACAATTATTATGTGGCGCGAGCCAATGCGCTCGAGAACAATGTATCGCTTTACCACACGACACAGGGCACACGCCGAACGATCCAGTACGTGGATGCGCCTGTGGCGCCCAGGAAATGGCATGTGTTGCGGGTCGAATTCGCCAAGAGTCACATTAAGGTATTGGTCGATAGCAAACTCTATATCGAGCGGGACGACACACATATCACTGGGCCAGGGGCCGTGGGAGTCTGGACCAAGGCCGATAGCGTGACTGCCTTCGATGACTTCGCTTTTGGCGTTCAGAAGTGAACGACTAATTGGTCACGATGCGGGTGCCCGATAACCATGTCCTAATCTCGACCTTGTGCGAAAGGCACAAGCACGCGCCCCCGGGCGCCCCCTCGCCGTCACATCCGGAACGCTAAAAGGCATACCCATCGCATTGGTTGAACTGGTGCTTGACGAAAAGGTGGTGCAGTTGGTTTACAGCCTTCAGTCCGGACGCGTGATCAGCGGCACGCCGCCTTTGGGGAATCCGGGCGACTAATCGGCAACACTACCAATGAAATGGATCACACGGGAACGTCCTAAGATCGATCGAATAGCCTGTACCTGGTTGATCGAGCGGTTCATCGACAAGGTCCCTGAGTTCTTATTCGTCCCCGCTAAGGAGGTGCTCACCGTGGCGCGGCAGACCGGCGCCGTCCCCTATGATATTCCTGGTGTCGAACTGTCCCATGTCGGCGAACGCTGTAGCTTTGACGCGTTTCTTGCGAAATACGAGTTACACGATTCAGGGCTAGACCATCTTGCGAGAATCGTACGTGGCGCCGATACCTCTCGACTCGAACTTGCCCCCGAGGCACCTGGGTTGTACGCCATTTCACTGGGGCTATCCTACCAATTCAGTGACGACCACGAAATGTTGCGGCATGGATTGATTATGTACGACGCCCTCTACGCTTGGTGTGTGCATTGCCAAAACGAAGCACACGGCTGGCCGCCCAAGGTCTGACAACTCAAGGCGAGTCGCAATGACGCGACGTGGCTTGGCAACGGTCATACTGAGTATCGCCGTGCTTTCGGCCGCAGCGTGGCAGCTGCTTACGCAAAAACGCGGTAGCAATGCCGTGATTGTCTATGTGAGCCATGATCAAGTATTTTCCGAGCCGGTATTGAAAGATTTCGAGCGCGACACTGGCATCAAGGTCAAAGCGGTGTATGACACTGAGGAAACCAAGAGTGCCGGCGTCGTGAATCGATTGATCGCCGAGAAGGCGAACCCGCAAGCCGACGTGTATTGGGCCAACGAGCCGATCCGCGCAGAGCTATTGCGACAACAGGGCATTACCGCAGCTTATCGTTCGCCCAGTGCAGAAGGGATTGCCCAGCAGTTTCGCGACCCAAGTGGGCACTGGACAGGCTTCTCCGCGCGCGTGCGGGTTCTCATCGTGGATGCCTCGTTGAAAGAGAAACCTACCTCAATACGTGCCTACACTGATCCTCGTTTCATGGGGAAAGGGGTGATCGCCAATCCACTTTTTGGGACAACTACCGCACACATGGCGGCTCTCTTCACTGTGATGGGAGATGCGCCCGCCAAGTCATTCATGCAGGAGATGCGAATGCAGGGTGTGCATGTGGCATCCAGCAATGGAGATAGCGCCGAGCAAGTGGCGAATGGCTCATTTCAGTTTTCTTTGGTGGATAGCGATGACGTGTTCGCACGCAAGAAGCAAGGACAAGCGGTCGAGGCGGTCTATCCCGACCAGGAAGAGGGAGGACTGGGTTGCTTTGTCGTTCCCAATGCAGTGCTCCTCATTGAACATGCACCCCATCCGGAAGCAGGTAGAACGCTGATCGACTACTTGCTGTCGCGGGAAACCGAGAAGAAACTCGCCTTTTCCGATGCCGCGCAATTTCCACTCCATTTGGGAGTAGATACACCACCGGGCATGCGCGCCCTTGAGACGTTAAAGGCGATGAAAGTGGACTATGCGGTGGTCGCGGCCAAGATGCAGGCGATCCAGCCCGTCCTGCGCGACTGGGTCGGACATTGAGTTGGCGCGACGCGTAACACTGCTGCTGGTCGTGGTCGTGTTAGTAGTCGTATGTGTTCTGCCGTTGATGGCGATACTCGGTAAGAGTGTGGTCGCGGACGGAAGACTCACATGGGTTCTCTACGAAAAGCTTCTTGGGGAGTTCACGCGACATTGGAACGCCATCGTACACAGCCTAGCGCTTTCCAGCTTGTGTGCGATCTGCGTCACCGTCGTCGGCGTTCCATTGGGCATTGTCTTTGGCAAGACGGACTTACCGCTACGCCGTACGCTGCTGGTTCTGCTCTCGATTCCGCTCGCGATCCCGCCTTATATCCTAGCGGTTTGTTGGTTCCATCTCCTAGGAAAAAACAGTCTGCTGAGACACATCTTGCCAGTCCACATTGTGGAGGGACTTTCTGGATCTCTGTTCGGCCTCGCGGGAGCCGTCTGGGTATTGTTCAGCGCGTATCTGCCGGTGGTGATGATCCTGACGCTTGTCTATCTCCGTGCGGTGAGTCCTCGTTGTGAAGAGGCGGCACGCCTTGTCGTCTCCTGGCCGGGCATCGTATCGCACGTGACGTTACCGATGATTCGTCCCGGTATCTTGTTGGGGACTATGCTGGTGTTCCTGCTTGTGTTGGGCGAGGTCGGGGTGCCGATGTTTTTGCGCTACCCCGTTTATCCGGTCGAAGTATTGACCCAGTTCGCTGCTTTCTACGACTTCGGCGCCGCGGCTGCGGCCGCCACTCCTATTATCGCCGTGACGCTGACCGTGCTGACGCTGGAGCGCCTGTACTTGCGGAACAAGACCTATCGCTTGCGGCCGACAACCTCCAGCAGGAAAGTGCTGCGAATTTCATTCAAGCACTGGCGCATGCCCGTTGTTGTCTTGGTAACGTCGCTGGCAGCAATGACGGTGGTGTTGCCACTACTTGCTCTGATGATATCGTCTGTCTCTCCCTTTGCTTATGACGAAGCATGGTCGCGGGGGGCCGGCAGTCTAGGGCGTAGTTTGATGTTTGCCTCAATCGGCGCCACATGCCTAGCAGGGATTGGATTTTTCTGTGCGTACTTTCAACGGCATCGCGCGCTTCGCCTCTGGCGGGCGATGGATTCAATGACGCTGCTCTCGTTCGCGTTACCTGGCGCGGTCATTGGAGTGGGCTTGATTGCACTGTGGAACCGGCCATCCACCGAGTTTATCTACGGGTCGGCTGCCATGGTGATCCTGGCCTACTTGGCGCAGTACACCGTGCTTACCAGCCGTATCGTATTGGTTGCATTGGAGAACGTGCCACTGTCCCTGGAAGAAGCAGCAGCAATGACGGGCGCGCCTTGGAGGGTGCGCATCAAGAGAATCGTGTTACCCAGCGTACTGCCTGGCGTCTTGGTCGCGTGGCTCATCGGATTCATTTTCTGCCTGCGCGATCTGGGCGCTTCCATGCTCGTCTACCCCGCAGGTGAGGAGACGTTGCCAATAGCGATCTATTCTCTGATGGCTAACGGCGCGCCCAACCTGATCGCGGCGCTGTGTCTCGTCTTTGTGATGGTTGCCTTGGGTTCGCTGGCGATCCTAGCGATGCTCTTGCGATTCACTTTGTCTCGGCCATGAGCACTATCGAACTCCATGCCGTTTCGAAGTCCTATGATGGGCGCAAGGTTGTGGATACGATTTCGCTACTCATTGATCAGAGTGAACGCGTCGTGTTGTTCGGACCTTCTGGGTGCGGCAAGACCACCCTACTGCGCTTAATGGCCGGCCTTGAAGTTCCCGACACAGGCGCCATCCGGATCGATGGTGAACGCGTCGCTGAGCACGGCCGTAACCTGGTTGAACCTGCGCAGAGACGCATCGGAATGGTTTTCCAGGATCTTGCATTGTGGCCTCACATGAGCGTGTGGGAGCACCTAGCGTTTACGCTTCGTTACGGCGCACGCACTTCCGTGAACACGACGAGTCGCATCCGAGAAGTATTGGAGATGGTGCGTATGGAGAATCGCGCAAAGGCCAAACCAGGAGAACTCTCCGGTGGCCAGCAACAGCGGGTAGCATTAGCGCGCGCGCTGATAGCAAGCCCCGACATCGTCCTGATGGACGAACCACTTGCGAGCTTGGATGCGGAGTTGAACGTGCATATGCGCAAGGAGATATTGCGGCTTCATGGACAGCTTGGCTTTACATTGATCTATGTGACGCACAGCCGAGAGGAAGCAAGTGAGTTGGGTTCACGCGTAGTTCCAATGCGGCTAGGGAGACTTGCTTAGTAGTTCACCTTGAACTCGTATTCCCCGCGCTCTTGGCGCGGGGGCAAACTTCGTGGGTTTCCAAAGGGGGCGAAGTGATTTTCACGTAGCCCCCTTTGGTCAATTTGGTCAATTTGGTCAAGGGCGGGGTCAATACCCTGCCCGTGAAGCCCCCGTTATTGCGCATTGCATGATCAGCACCGTGTGTTCACCAGTGCGTTCCCGCTGGTTCTGGATAGACTCAATGCGCTCATCGATGCCGCGATCGAACGCTAAGAGCCTCCCGTCGGTGTCTTCGGAAGGGATTCGGGCTGGCGGCAACAATAGACATGCTCGCGAGGGAGCGGGCTGGCCGAGCGCGAAACTGTGGCCGCTTGAATTGTCGGTTTCGTGTCAATTTTGGAATGGTCAATATTACAGGTCTCACTCCGCGCTTCATTACAAGAGTCGATCGGCAAGGCAACTGACTATTTCGTCAGTTTGGAGTCGTTGCCCTGGAGCCCAGGCCCATAAAGAGTCCTGCGCGACTTTTCCATTAGACTGCCCCTTTAACTCGTATTCCCCGCGCTCTTGGCGCGGGGGCAAACTTCGGGGGTTTCCAAAGGGGGCGAAAAGGGATCCGTACATAGCCCCCTTTGGTCAAGGGCGGGGTCAATACCCCGCCCGCGAAGTCCCCTTTATTCGACTGGGGAGAACTCTTGGCGAGACGCAGGAAAACCGTTCGGCAGAATCCGGCTACAAAACCTGCAGGGCCTCTTCTGCCGGTGCCAACACCGCCAAAGCAAGCGTGGTGGCGCAATCACAAAATCATGGTTCCGCTGTGGGTTGCAATGATCGCCCTGACTTGGTTTGCGCTCGAACGAGATGTGGACAAGTCCGTGATCGCGGGAAGTCTGGTGGCGGTCGGTTTGGTGTCCAACGCCTTTGCATGGCTGTTGGGGATCATCACGTTAGTGCCGATTATCGGACCGCTTATCGTGAAGGTGTTGTCCATTGGCTTTATCTGGCTGTTGAACGCGGTCGGTTACCTGGTTTCTTTCATCGCCATCAAGCGCGGATACTCCAAGGATGTGCTGACCTATCGAGGACTGACGATGGCCGTGATTATCGGCATCGTCATCGGTTTCATCATTGGAAAGCTTGTTTAGATATGAAACTCATCATCGTTTGCCCCAGCCCTTACGTTCGCGAGGCGCGCGTCACGCTGCAAGACAAAGGCATCGACTTCGAGGAAATCGTCGATAATCCGCGCTTTATTCTGACGGATCCTGTAACGCACTGAGTGCAAAGGAGGAGATCTATGACACCGGCGTTGAGCGAAATTCAATGGGAGGACCCCATCGTTCCCATTTATGTCGACAAACACTGGGAGCAGGAGGTCAAGCAAAAGACGGGTTCGGTCATGGACGTCATGCGGCGCGTGTCACCCAGTCCATGGTTGAGGCAGCTCTGTTTGGAGGGGAGCGCACCGAGGATGGTGCACATCACGGGACAACTTGCCGCCATGATGGGCATGGTGACGGCCCAGGAGAACGCCTGCCGCTATTGCTACGGCGCGACACGAGCCACCATGCGAATTCTTGGATACTCCGAAAAGCGCATTGGCGCGATCGAGCGCGACGTCCAACTGGCTGACTTCAACGAGCGTGAACGCGCGATGCTTCACTTTACGCGCAATCTGGCGCGCTCCAATCCCAGGCCCGATCGTCAGGGTCTCGAACAGCTACTTTCGGTTGGGTATTCGCAACAAGCGGTAGCCGAGGCCGCCTATTTCGTGGCTTTCAATTGTCTGTTCAATCGCGTGTCGACCTTCATGGCCGTGCCTCCCGCCTACGGCTATGAGCGCTTCGCGAACGGCATTCTCGGCCGCTTGTTCGGTTCCTTGCTGGCGCGAAAACTTCTCATCAAGCCGGTGAGTGCCGTCGATGAGAAGCCGATTTTCGGCCGCTTCAGCACGATTGCGCGCGGGCTCGCCGGATTGCCCGCCGCGAGTGTGGTCCACCGGGCGTTGGAAGGTGCTTTCGCGTCGAGCGTGTTGTCGATGCGGCTCAAGGTGCTGATGTTTGGGGTTGTCGCCCGCTCGCTGCAATGCGCTTACTGCGAGTCGGAGTGTCGTGATCTTGTCCGGAGACTGGACATTAGTCCGCAGGAGTTCGATCTCGCTCTGGGATCCCTACGTGACGCTCAACTGGAACCCCACGAACAGGAGATTCTGAGTTGGACACGCAATACCGTGCATTACCAAACGCAGCAGATTCAAGTTAGCACGAGGGCATTGGGGGCAATCATTGGAGGAGAGCGTCTCATCGAAGCCATCGGCGTCGCATCCTTGGCTAACGCCGTTGTGCGGCTCGCGGTCATCATGGAATGACTTCGGCGTCCGTCGTGTTGGCCACCCTGGCCGTGTTGGCCATCGCTGGGCTGGGGATGATCGTGCTGAGCATGAAGCGACGGCAGCGACTTCTCGAACGATTGTTGGATCGCACCAACGAAAAATTGGAGCAGCTACAAACACGATTTAGTTGGTTTGCACCAGCGGATATCGTGGAGCACCTGACCGGCCCGACCGGTTCGTCGCGACCCTACCGCCGGCAGGTTACGATACTTTTTGCCGATATCCGAGGCTTCACGTCCCTGTGTGATCGCATGCATCCGGAGGCGATCGTGCCGCTGCTCAACGGCTACTTCGAGCACATGAGTAGCGCCATCACGACAAACCATGGTCGTGTCACGGAGTTGGTCGGTGACGGCATCCTAGCCCTCTACGGTGCCCTGGAGACCAACCCCTGGCAAGCGCAGGATGCGGTGTTGTCCGCGCTCGACATGCGTGAATCATTGCGTCAGTACAACGCCCAGCTGCGTGCTCGGGGCGGTACCGAACTTCGCATTGGCATCGGCATACATTGTGGCGAAGTCGTCGCTGGCGTAATGGGTAATCGCGAGCTCAGCAAGTTTTCCGTGGTGGGAGATGCCATCAACGTAGCGTCCCGCGTCGAGGGCTTGACCCGTGTATTCGAGGTCGACCTCCTCATCACCGATCCGGTGCGCGCGGCGTTAGCCGATGGGTTCACTCTTCACCCAATGGCCCCTGCGCCCATCAAGGGCAAGCAGGATTCTATTCAAACCTACGCCGTAGAAGGCCTAATACAAGAGGCGAAAGCCGATGTCGGAATGCGGCGGCCTTCGCATAGACCTGGAAACTTATGAAACTCATCATCGCCACCCCTAGCCCTTACGCACGCAAAGCACGCATCGCAATGCAAGAGAAGGGTATCGATTACGAGGAAGTCATTGACAACCCGTGGCTGCCGCAAACCGGCATCAAGCAAGTCAATCCGTTGGGCAAGGTCCCTAGTTTGATTTTGGACGACGGCCAAGTAGTGCACGATTCGAAAGTGATCGTGGAGTATCTAGACACGCTCGCTCGCGCTCCGCGACTCATTCCGTTGGACCCAGTGCTGCGCGTGGCACACAAGCAAATCGAAGCGGTGGCCGATGGGATATGTGACGCCATCGTGCTGATCGTATTGGAACGCTCGCGCCCGACAGGCAAGCAAAGCAACGACTGGATTACCCGCCAGCGCATGAAGATCGAAGCGGCTTCAACAGAGCTGTCGCGCTTGCTGGGTGACCGGGATTGGTTTACCGATGCGGGATTCGGATTGGCGGAAGTCGCGACTGCTTGTGCTTTGGGCTACATCGGGCTGCGCTTTCCGGAATTCGACTGGCGGCCGCGCCATCGGAATCTGGATCGACTCTACGATCGCCTCATGTCGAGGCCGCCTTTCGCCAACACGGTGCCCGTCGCTCAGGAATTGCCTACGACTTCGTAGGGTGCGTTCTAGGCACCACGTCGTGCCGGCACTTCACATGTAGGTGATGTCTAACGAAACGCCGCATCGAATAAATTGCCGTAGAAACGCTGACACAGCATTCGGCGGCGTTCGCGCTCAGTTAGATTTGGAGGAAACGATGCGAATACGATCGCACGCGCCGTATCAAACATTTCGGCGCCGATAGGCACGCGTTCCTGCGGAGTCATCGCCGCATAGCGCTCGCGAACAAAGCGAGCAATCTCAGGACTAG
>JANNFC010000048.1:0-11472 GCA_031379405.1 Betaproteobacteria bacterium
ATGGCCGCGGCAGGCCCTCAGGCAAGGCGACGCATCCAGAATAATGTATGCGCAGGTCGCATGAGGAGCCAGGGACTCCCCTCCTCAATCTCGGCCAGCCGACGTACCTTGATGATGTCCTCAGGCGCCAGCGCCTCCCAACTCAAGCCCACGGAACGATCGCGTCTATAGACCACGCGCGCACTAACTTGTACCGATTCCTGAGGATCGTGACTGAAGGGGACGATCAGGGTCCCCATTTTGACTCCCAACGCGTGATCCGCATCCATCTCGAACATGGCGCCGAAGAAGGATATGTCGATCAAGTGCCCAGTAGCGCTGCCACGGTCATGTTCGAAACTCGCGATCTTCGAGAACGCATAGCGAACGTGTTGCCGACGCTCTTCTGGTGGCATTTCGAGTGTATTCATTGGGCGCCCTTGTTGGAGAATGTGAAGTCCTACTCCCGCACGACAGGACGTGAGCACGGCACATGCCACGGGCAGGCGCGGCCCTCGCCCCTTCCTGCCATGCGTATCCGCGGCGTGAAATTAGCGCGAACTACCCGTTCTACCTAAATCGGGATTGATGAATTGGGTTCCGCTGGGCCCGACGCCGGCGATTTGCAGGATGACTACCTCGTCCTTGGCACCATCGAAATGCGCTTCCTTCGCCGGATGCATCATGTAGCCGCCCGCACGAATCGCTTCGGTGTTACCGGGCGTAAAGTCCGGCCCTTTACCTGTCCACCACGTGCCTTTGAGCACGGTGACGATACGATCCTCCGGGTGGTAGTGCGGCATGCTCATGGTGCCGGGCTCGAACTTCACCCGAATGACGTACGGCCCGGGCTTGGCAGGATCACCATACACCGTCATGCGCTTGATACCCGGGATGCCGGGGTAGTCCTCCCACTTTTCCGCACCCAATTGCAGGGTGACGAAGCCCTTGTCGTCGACGCTAAGGTCGGCGTGAACCAGGGTGCTGGGTACGATTGCCGCGCCGGCTACCCCGAGCGCTAGACAGAGTCTTTTGAGTAATAACATCTTTCTTATTTCCTAGGGTTTGATGAATTTGAGGGTCATGCGATCGCTCTCGCCGATGGCGACATATTTTTCCCGGTCCTTGTCACCCAAGCGCAAAGTTGGCGGCAATGTCCACACGCCAGCGGGATGGTCTTTCGTATCTTTCGAATTGGCGTTGATTTCGGATTTCTCCGCCAACTTGAAGCCGGCCTTCTCGGCAGCGCTTATCACCCACTCTTCGGTCATGTAACCGGTATCGATTTGCTGCTGGAAGGACGTGCCGGGAACGGCGCGGTGGTCCTTGACGCCTAACACACCACCGGGTTTCAGCACTTCGAAGAACGCTTTGAACATGGCGTCGGCGTTGCCGGCTTTCGCCCAGTTGTGCACATTGCGAAAAGTGAGCACCATATCTGCCGAACCGGCAGGCGCCATGTCGACGAAGTTTGGTGCGAGTAATTTGGTCTTGATGACTTTAGCGTAGATGTCGGGATTGGCGGCGAGTTTGGCATCGAAAGCCTTCTCGCGCTCTTTGAGGAAGGCCGGCATGCCGGGCACATCGGTGGCAATGTAGGCGCCGTAATACTTCCCATACTCCTTGAGCAAAGGCGCCAAGATTTCCGTCCACCAACCGGCACTCGGCCACACTTCTACGACTGTCATGGAAGGCTGGATGCCGAAGAACATGAGGGTATCTTTCGGGTGGCGGAAGTCATCGCGTGCGACATTGGCAGCCTCCCGGTGCTCCGCCGCGAGGATCTTGTCGATCTTCTTGTCGACCTTTTCGTAGGCGTGTGTCAAAGGAATGATGACGAGCGAGCAGCCGGCCAAGGCGGCGGCAAGCAATGAGCGACGAACATTGAACGTGGATCTCACAATGGGGTCTCCTTGTTTGAGGTGTCAGGGGGGTATGAGTTGTTAAGCGTGATTCTAGACCCGCCGCCGTGACAATCGTTCGAACAGATAACCCTGCATCGCCCCCAGTACGAGCCAGAAGAAACCGGCACTAGCGAGCGAAGCGATGGCAAACTCACGTACGATGGCAAGCGGCACAAGCGACGGTTCATTGCCGGTCGAAGGGGCTCCGACCGCATGCGGCAACGCAAGCAGCACAGCAGCCACCACCCACCAATAGAGTCCCTTGCCTCGATAAGCCGCATAGCCAGCGGCAAGTCCCGCCGCCGTGGCGAAAACCGTCGCCACCCACCATAACTGCCGTGGCCCTACTTGCGCGCTGGGCACCCCGGGGGGAATGGGGGGCAAGCCAAGGGACGGAGCCAGTTGGAACACGATGAAGCCGGCGATTCCCAGCAAGATACCCTTGCGCCACCCCACGCATCGCATGGCGGCGAAACAAGCCCCCAGCAGAAGCCCGTAGCCGATGGCCATGAGCAAGGTCATTAATCCGGTGTAGAGCGTGCGTTCCAAACCTTGCGGCGCTGTATCCGCATGCGCGTGGCTGGGCCCCGGAGATTGCGCACTTGCAGCGGCTTGCTCGAAGCGCTCGGCCTCCAGGATCAGCGGAACAACCGCCACGAGTTGCAGAAGGGTCATCAATACGCCGGTCAGTACACCGGCCAGCAGCGCCGATAATACGATGCGCCGAAACAGGGTCATTCCGACCTGTTGCGCCATGAATCGACTCCTCTCTCGCGGATTGCCGTGGGAGTGCGAATCTTAGCGCGAGCGTACTCCGCACGCCTAGACCGTCAAGTAGGCCCTCAACTCTCGTTCATCCATGTCCTTGCCCAACCCTTGCCTCACCACCTCGCCCCGACGCAGAATAACGTATTGATCGGCCAGCGCCTTGGCGAAGTCGAAGTATTGTTCCACCAGAAGAATCGCCATCTCGGCTTGCTCGATCAGGCGTGCGATGACGCGTTCGATCTCCTTGATGATGGAAGGTTGGATGCCCTCGGTAGGCTCATCGAGTATCAGGAGCTTAGGATTGGACACCAGGGCACGCGCAATAGCCAATTGCTGTTGCTGACCACCGGAGAGGTCGCCGCCGCGACGCATGAGCATTTGCTTGAGAACAGGGAACAGATCGAAGACGCGCTCGGGAACATCGCGCAGCTTGCTCCCGCCGCCGGCGGCAAGTCCCATGAGTAGATTTTCCTCGACGGTCAAGCGACCGAAGATATCGCGGCCCTGCGGCACATAACCGATGCCCAATCGCACGCGTTCATAAGGGGGCAAGGCGCCGATCTCTACATTGCTGAATCCGATGGAACCCGATCTGCAAGGGATCACACCCATCAGACACTTGAGCAAGGTGGTTTTACCCACGCCATTGCGCCCCATGACTGCGGTGCAACTGCCTTTGCTCACATGTAAGGTCACGTTACGCAGTGTGTGACTGCCGCCGTAGTACTGATTCAGATTGGTGACATCCAGCATTTCATCGCCCCAGGTAGACTTCGACCACGCGCTCGTCAGCTTTCACCTCGTCCAGGGTGCCTTCCGCCAAGACGCTGCCTTCATGCAATACGGTCACTGTGTTTGCGATGCGGGCGATAAACTCCATGTCGTGTTCCACCACGACGACGGAATGCCTACCCGCGAGGGTTTTCAGCAACTCCGCTGTGCGCTCTGTTTCCTCGTCGGTCATGCCCGCGACCGGCTCGTCCAGAAGTAAAAGCTTGGGCTCCTGCATGAGCAACATGCCGATCTCCAGCCATTGCTTCTGTCCGTGCGACAGCAGGCCTGCCATCTTGCTGGCCTGATCCACCAGTTGAATGAGGTCCAATGTGCGCGCGATGCGTTCCAGATTTTCCGGGAGCAGTTTGGATCGCAAGCTCGCGCGCACGCTTTTGTCGGTCTTCATTGCCAGTTCCAGATTCTCGAATACGGTGTGATTCTCGAACACCGTGGGTTTCTGGAATTTTCGTCCGATGCCCGCTTGCACGATCTGCGCTTCGGAGAGCCGAGAAAGATCGATGCTTTGGCCGAAAAACACGGAACCGACATCGGGCCGAGTCTTGCCGGTGATGACATCCATCATGGTGGTCTTGCCCGCTCCGTTAGGGCCGATGATGCAACGCAATTCGCCTTCGTCGATGGTCAAAGTGAGTTTGTTGAGGGCGCGAAAGCCATCGAAGCTCACGGTGATATCTTCCAGATACAAGATGGGACCGTGCGAGGTATCCACGCCTTCGGATGCGACACGGCCATAGCCCGCGCTGCTGCCCTCACCCGGAAGTACGTGTCCGTCCGTCATGCTTTGCTTCCTTTCCATTTGGCGAGACTGCCCACCACACCCTTGGGTAAGAACAGGGTCACGAGGATAAATAGCAACCCCAGGAAGAACAGCCAGTACTCGGGAAACGCGACCGTGAACCAGCTCTTTGCGCCATTGACGATGCCCGCTCCGACCAATGGTCCCAACAAGGTTCCGCGCCCGCCCACGGCGACCCAAATGGCGGCTTCGATGGAATTGGCCGGCGACATCTCGCTGGGATTGATGATGCCCACCTGCGGCACGTACAAAGCACCCGCAATTCCGCACAGCACGGCGGACAATGTCCAGATGAAGAGTTTGTACCAAAGCGGGTTGTAGCCAGAGAACATGAGCCGACTCTCCGAATCCCGAATGGCGGTCAGTACCCTCCCCGCCTTGGATCGCAGGATCGCGCGCGACAGAAGCACCACGCCAACCAGATACAACCCTGTCAACGCGAACAGTGTCGCCCGGGTACCGGGATCAGCGATGCGAAAGCCGAGAATTTGCTTGAAGTCCGTGAAGCCGTTGTTACCGCCGAACCCCGTTTCGTTACGGAAGAAGAGCAGCATGCCGGCAAAGGTCAGCGCCTGGGTGATGATGGAAAAGTACACACCCTTGATGCGCGAACGAAAGGCGAAGAATCCGAACACCAGGGCGAGCAACCCCGGCACCAGGACCACCAGCAGCGCCGCATACCAGAAGTGATCGGTGAAACTCCAATACCAGGGGTACTGTTTCCAATCCAAGAACACCATGAAGTCGGGGAGATGGCTTTGATACTGCCCCTCTTGTCCGATGCCCCGCATGAGATACATGCCGAAAGCGTAGCCGCCAAGAGCGAAGAACACACCGTGCCCCAAACTCAGAATGCCGGTGTAGCCCCAGATGAGATTGAGGGCCATGGCCACCACCGCGTAACACATGAACTTGCCTAGCAGAGTGATCACGTAAGCGGAGACATGCAACGCGCTATGCGGGGGAGCAAACAGGTACGAAGCGGGCAGCGCGAGCAGGATCAATACGGCGAACAATCCAATCCCCAACCAGGCGGCTGCTGTGAAAAATGGCGCTGCTCCGGGCAACGAGAGCAGCGGTGATTCAGGCTTCAACGGCTCTCCCCTTCAACGCGAATATTCCCTGTGGGCGCTTCTGGATGAAGGCGATGATCAACAACAGGATCATGATCTTGGTCGGCACCGCACCGATGTACGGTTCGAAGAATTTACTGGCGACCCCCAGACCCATGGCGGCGTACACCGTGCCGGCCAGTTGCCCGACGCCGCCGAGTACGACCACCATGAACGAGTCGATGATGTAACCTTGGCCGAGGTCCGGCCCCACATTACCGATCTGTGAGAGCGCGCAACCCGCCAGACCGGCGATACCGGAACCCAATCCGAATGCCAGGAGGTCCACGCGATTGGTATTCACACCGACGCAGGTTGCCATGCTGCGGTTCTGCGTGACGCCGCGAATGAATAATCCCAAGCGCGTCTTAACCAGGACCAGCCACATCGCGGCCAGCACCGCCAGCGCAAAAGCGATGATTACAATGCGGCTATAAGGCAGCGTAACGTTGGTGAATTCGATACCGCCCGACATCCAGGAGGGGTTGGATACTTCGACGTTCTGCGGACCGAAGATCTGCCGCACCAATTGAATGAGAAACAAGCTGATGCCCCAAGTGGCAAGCAGCGTTTCCAGGGGGCGACCGTAGAGCCATCGAATCACCATGCGCTCAAGCGCGATGCCGACAAGGGCGGCGGATAGAAACGCGACGGGCACCGCCATGACCAGATACCAATCGAACCAGGCTGGTGCGAAGTGCCGCACCATCTGCTGCGTAACGAAAGTGGCGTAAGCCCCGATCATCAACATCTCGCCGTGAGCCATGTTGATCACGCCCAGCAGGCCATAGGTAATTGCCAGGCCCAAGGCTGCTAACAGCAATATACTGCCAAGGCTCAGCCCGGCAAACAGCCTCCCGCCGTACTCGGACACCACCATGCGGCGCTCGATGCTCTTGAGCGCGTAGCCGGCCTCCTTGCGAATGTCTTCCACCGGTTCCGCCGCCAATAGTGATGACAACAGTGTTTGCGTCTTGCCCTGACGGCTCTCGCCCAGCGCTCGCACGGCGGCAAGGCGCACGGCCGGATCGGCACTCTTCAGATCGATTCCGGCTTTGATCTGTGCCAGTAGCGGCTTAACCTTTGGGTCTTGTTCTCTCGCAAGCGCCTTGTCCACTATCGGCAGCACCGCGGGCGTTGCCGACGATGCATCCAGTTCCTGCGCTGCCTTCAAGCGGACTTGCGCGTCATCGGAGTACAAACGAAAGGCCGACAGCGCGGATTCGATGCGCCCGCGAATTCGATTGTTTACCGCGACGCTTTCCAGATCGCTCGGCGGCGACGTGATAGGTTGCGAAGTCGCCGCATCGAGCACCTGATCGCCCCGCACGATAACCACCGCTCCGGTCGCACTGACTTGCAAAGACCCGTCTTGCAAAGCCGTGAGTAGCCGAAGGGCATCCGCATCGGCCGCTTGCGTCAACGCCTCGATGGCCGCCACTTTGACACTCGCCTCGGAGCTAGCCAGTTGCTTCACCAACTCCGCGTCAGCCGCCAGCACCTGCCCACTTACCAACAAACCAACCAGCGCGCACAGCCCCCACGGTCTCGTATGCCAAGACACGAGCATCTCCTTATGGTTTTTCTCATGATCCTCTACGCGAGGCGCCGAAGCGCCTCGCGCGAAGGATTAGGCGTTCTGCTTCGACTCGTTACCCGAAATGAACGGGCTCCAAGGCTGCGCACGCACTGGCTTGCCGGTCTTCCACACGACGTTGAACTGACCATCGCCCTTGATTTCGCCGATCATCACCGGCTTGTGCAGATGGTGGTTGCTCTTGTCCATCGTTAGTGTGAAACCGGACGGCGCCTTGACGGTCTGGCCATACATCGCCGGGCGCACCTTATCCACGGCCGTGTCTTTGGCTTTCTCCACAGCCTGCTTCCACATGTGAATGCCAACGTAGGTGGCTTCCATCGGATCGTTGGTGACGACCGTGTTCAGATTCGGTACGTTGTTCTTCTTCGCCCAGGCCTTGTACAGGGCAATGAACTTATCGTTCTCCGGGTTCTTGACGGACATGAAGTAATTCCACGCGGCCAGATGGCCGAGGAGTGGCTTGGTGTCGATGCCGCGCAATTCTTCCTCGCCCACGGAGAACGCCACCACCGGGACATCGGTCGCCTTCAAACCCTGGTTGCCCAACTCCTTGTAGAAAGGCACGTTGGAATCGCCGTTGATGGTGGACACCACGGCGGTCTTGCCACCTGCGGAGAACTTCTTGATGTTGGCCACGATGGTTTGGTAGTCGCTATGGCCGAAGGGCGTGTAGACCTCTTCGATATCCTTCTCCGCCACGCCTTTCTTCTTCAGGAAAGCGCGCAGAATCTTGTTGGTGGTGCGCGGATATACATAATCGGTGCCAAGCAGGAACCAACGCTTGGCGGCACCGCCGTCTTCACCCATCAGATATTCCACCGCTGGAATCGCCTGTTGGTTGGGTGCGGCACCGGTGTAGAACACGTTCTTGGACAGCTCTTCACCCTCGTACTGCACCGGGTAGTAGAGCAAGCCATTCAACTCTTCGAACACCGGCAGCACCGACTTGCGCGATACCGAGGTCCAGCAACCAAATACGGCAGCCACCTTGTCCTGAGTGAGGAGTTGGCGTGCCTTCTCGGCGAACAAGGGCCAGTTGGAAGCCGGATCGACCACCACGGCCTCGAGCGGACGGCCGAGTACGCCACCCTTGCCATTGATCTCATCGATGGTCATGAGGACGGTGTTTTTCAGCGCGGTTTCGCTAATGGCCATGGTGCCGGAAAGCGAATGCAGGACGCCGATCTTGATCGGTGTCTTATCGGCGCCGAAGGCTTCCTTGAAGGAAAAGGTGCCGGCGGCCGCCATCAGGGCGGTGGATTTCAGAAACTCACGTCTTAGCATGGAAGGTCCCTTTGGTTAGTTCTCGAAAACACGGAAGTGGTGCTTGGCTTCACGACGCGGCGCTTGCATCGGTTCGGTGCGGCGCCGTTACGCTGCGATGCACACTTTTGCAATCGCTATGCCTAGGAGATTCTCTGACCTCGGATGGAAGTTATTTGTCCAACCTATTCAATGCGATAATGCCAACCTCATGCAGCCCAAACCAAGACTCGAGGGCCTCTCGGCGAGTGTTCTGTTTGCACTGCATTAGTGCCTGGACTGGCGCCGAACACAGTACTGTGCACGAACTTGGTGCATCCATCCCCGGATGGGTGAAAGAAAGTTGCACTGGGGGCTTGTACAGCCTCACCAACTCTATATACTGTCTACCAATACAGTTTTCTCAACCATATTTACTGTACAACACCACAGACCATGAACGAACTCACCCTAAGACAAGCGGAAGTCCTGCAACTCATCGCGGAATTTATTCAGGAATCGGGGTTTCCTCCTACGCGAGCGGAGATTTCTCAAAAGCTCGGGTTCCGCTCAGCCAACGCGGCGGAGGACCACCTGCGGGCGCTGGAGCGTAAGGGCTATATCGAAATGCTGCCAGGCGCCTCCCGCGGCATCCGCATCGTCGGCGGAGATCCCACCGTTTACACGGGCTTACCCGTGGTTGGAAGAGTGGCGGCGGGCAACCCCATCCTCGCCATACAACATATACAAGGCCACCTTCAAGTGGACCCGGCCATGTTCAAACCTCAGGCGCACTATCTGTTGAAAGTACGCGGGGTGAGCATGCGCGACGCGGGAATCATGGATGGCGACCTGCTCGCCGTGCATCGCACCAACGAAGCCCGTTCGGGACAGATCGTCGTGGCGCGCATCAAGGACGAGGTCACGGTCAAGCGTCTGAAACGCCAAGGTAATCAAGTACAACTGCTGCCCGAGAATCCGGATTTCGATCCCATCCAAATCGACACCAAAACCGATCTTTTCGAGATCGAGGGACTGGCAGTAGGGTTGATCCGAAACGGCAAGGCACTCTGAGATCGCACACCAGCGGAGGAAGGAAACATGGCTACCCCCGCCTCCATCGCTTCCGCGCCTGCCCTTGCTACCGTCTCTGTGCCTCCTGTCGCATTGGGTGCCCTGCTGCGCAATCCCCTCATCTGGCGTGGCGACCAATACGCCAGCGTCGCGCTTGCGAGCATTCCGACAGGCTTTAAACCTTTAGACGAGCAACTCCCCGGCGGCGGTTGGCCGCGAGCAGCACTGACGGAATTTTTGGTTGACCGGCAAGGCATCGGAGAGCTTTCTTTATTGATGCCCGCGCTTTCCAGACTATCCCAAGGGAAAGACTGGATCGTGCTGGTGGCGCCTCCCTATGTGCCTTACGCACCGGCGCTGGCCAGTCAGGGGATCGATTTATCCAAAGTCGTCATCATCAATGCCGTCACCGAACAAGAAAAAGTATGGGCGGCGGAGCGCTGCTTGCGTTCCAGCACTTGCAGCGCCGTGTTGTTCTGGGCCGCTAAGCAAACCCATCAAGCCTACCGGCGTCTGCAATGGGCTGCGGAGATGGGCCAAGCCTGGGGAATCGTGTTCGGCCCCACCCGACAAGCACGGCAAGCCTCTCCCGCAGCTTTGCGGCTAATGCTGACCTCGGAGCAAAGCCGGCTCAAGATTCATCTGCTTAAACGTCGGGGTGGCGGAGCATTGCCGGAACTGTTCATCGATGAAGATCGCGACCGGGCCTTTGCCCTCACCTCCACCATCCCCATCTCCTCCACCATCCCCTCCACCATCCCGCACGCCACCTCCTCCGTGCATTCCTTCCACCGATTGAGGCAACGGGTTGCTTAGTTTGCTGACCGCATCCATTCAACCCATCCAATCTTCATCCGAGTGCCATGCTCTGGACTTGCCTCCATCTTCCCGACCTTTCTTTGCAACTCGCCTTGCGAGGAGGTGCCGTATCTGAACCGCTCGTCGTTACCCGCGGCGGTCAGCATCCAGAGGTGCTCTCGTGTAATGCGCAAGCCAGCCAACGTGGCATTCGTCCCGGCATGGCTGTGTCCGCCGCGCTAGCACTCACTTCTAGATTGATCGAACGGCCCCGCGATATGTATGCCGAGACACAGGCGCTGCAGAATCTGGCGTTGTGGGCCGGGCAATTCACGCCTGGCTTGAGCCTTCAACCACCCGACGGTTTGTTGCTGGACGTAGAGGGATGCTTGCGATTATTCGGAGGTTTGCGAAAACTCACCGCGCAGATTCAATCGGAAGTCGAAGGACTCGGTTATCAAGCCACGCTAGCCAACGCGCCCACACCGACGGCGGCGTGGCTGTTCGCGCGCGCGGGCATCGCCACTTGCGTGCTCGACCGTCACGAACTCAAGCGTGCGCTCTCCCCGCTTGCGCTATCTTTACTGAATCAGCCCTCGGCCACCTTGGAGAAACTCGCGCAAGCCGGCGTGCGCACTATCGGAGAGTGTTTGAAGTTACCGCGTGACGGGCTCGGACGACGCTTCGGCCAAGCCTTGCTGGATGAAATGGATCGCGCGCTGGGCAAGTTGCCCGACCCTCGCAAGCCCTTTATCGCGCCCGCCGATTACCAAGGCCGGTTGCTGCTACCTGCGCCGGTGATCGAAAGCGAAGCGCTGTTGTTCGCCTTGAAACGGTTAGTGCTGGAGCTGAGTGGCTTCCTACAGTTGCGCAATGCAGGTGTTACGCGTCTAAGGGTCGACCTTCATCACGAGGACCGTCCCCCGACCTCTTTTGTATTGGGATTGTCGGTGCCCAGTCGCGACGCTACACGCATTCTGCAATTACTGCGAGAACGCTTGCACATAACGTCCCTGCAAGAGCGTGTGGAGTCCATCGCTCTTAAAGCAGAAGAAATTACTACGCTCGCTCCTCGCAACCTAACACTCTTCCCCGATGCCGGAAGCCAGGAGGAAGAACGCTTGATGCTGATCGAACAGCTACGCGCCCGGCTCGGCGTGGAGAAGGTCTATAGCGTCACCACTTTTCCGGATCATCACCCGGAGTACGCTTTCCGGCGCAACGAACCCGGGAAAATCACTGGGAACAATAAAAAGGACTTCGCGGGCGGAGTATTCACCCCGCCCTTGATCAAATCGATGGGTGGCGGGGGCCGGCAGCACACCAGCGGACACAAGACAACACAGAACCAACAGAACCACCCCCCCCACCCCGGCAAACCACAAAAAAACAAAAAAAAAAAAA
>JANNFC010000280.1:0-7444 GCA_031379405.1 Betaproteobacteria bacterium
GCCACGAAGCGGGCGATCTCTTCCGCACAAGTTGATTGATACGCGCGCACCACTTCGCGCAACTCTTCCGGATCCAGCCTTGCCGACAACTGCGTCGATCCCACCAAGTCGCAAAACATCACTGTCAATTGGCGGCGCTGGGCGGCGGAATGTGCAGGGATAGAAGCGGTGGATCCTTCCGCGGCACCCCCGGCACGCAGCGATTCGATGGCCTTGAGCAGGCGCTTACGGTGCCCCAAGGATTGGATTCCGAGATCTCGCAAATCCTGATCCGTCAAACTCGGCAACAGATCCAAGCCAATATGGTTGCGCGCGAAGGCCTCGGCGTATTGCGCCAATTCTAACTTCGATAGCCACATCGCGACGCTTTGCATAGGCGATTCACTTGTGTGGAGAATCAGACTTCAGTCTACCTCACCAGCCAAGGATAGCGCGCACACGACACCTATGATTTGAAGGACGCAAAGGCGCTTCTGGAAGATCTTCACCGTTGAACCTACCTTCCTCCAGCGCGAGTTGCCTCAAGAGAGTGCGGCCGCTCGGGCCTTTTGGTATAGTTTCACGCGGGAAGTGCGCGCCCAACCTGCTTGAAGGAATCCACATGGAAGATCGTCGCCGGATGCTGGCCGCTCTGACGTTCGCTATATCGTCACTGCCAGTTCTTTGTGTTGGGGCCGACAAGAAGTACGGACCTGGCGTTACGGACAACGAAATCAAGATCGGGCAAACCTACCCCTACAGCGGACCCTTGTCCGCCTACTCGACGATCGCAAAGGCGGAGGCCGCGTACTTCGCGAAGATCAATGCCGAAGGTGGCATCAATGGCCGGAAAATAAAATTCATCAGCTTGGACGACGGTTTCAGTCCGCCCAAAACCGTAGAGCAAACACGCAAGCTGGTTGAGCAGGAGGAGGTTCTTTTCATCTTCGGCAGCCTCGGTACCCCGACCAACACTGCTATTCACAAATACATGAATGCGAAGAAGGTACCTCATATCTTTCTCGCAACGGGCGCGACAAAATGGGGAGACCCGCAGAACTACCCTTGGACATTGGGGGGAATCCAACTCGCGTACCAATCAGAATCCCATATTTATGCGAAGTACATCCTGCAAAACAAGCCAGCAGCTAAGATTGCTGTGCTCTACCAGAACGACGACATGGGAAAGGACTATCTGAAGGGGCTGAAAGATGGTTTGGGGGACAAGGCATCTCGAATGGTTATAGCGGAAGCAACCTACGAACCGGCTGATCCCACAGTCGATTCCCAGATTGTCGCTTTGCGGGCTGCGGGCGCGGATACCTTTGTCAGCATCACCACCCCCAAGGCTGCTGCGCAAGCCATTCGCAAAGCACACGATATCGGATGGAAACCGCTCTATGTCCAGCCACGCATCTCTAACTCTGTGGAGACGGTGCTCAAACCTGCGGGACTCGATAAGTCGGCCGGAATTGTATCGTCGGTTTTTCAAAAGGATCCAACCGATCCTCAGTGGGAAGATGATCCGGCGGTAAAGGAATGGCGGACATGGATGAAGCGGTACTACCCTGAGGGAAATATTTCCGAAGGTCTAAACGTGGCGGGGTACACTATTGCTCAGACTCTGGTGCAAGTCCTAAAGCAGTGCGGAGATGACTTGACGCGCGAGAACGTCATGCGGCAGGCCGCGAATCTAATAAACTTGGAGCTTCCGATGCTGACGCCAGGAATCAGACTGAATACGAGTCCGACGGACTACTTTCCCATCGAACAGGCGCAGATGATGCGATTTGACGGAAAGCATTGGGTCAGATTCGGCCCAATACTGGATAAGCAGTGACCACAACAACCAACAAGCAAAAGAGGTTTGGAACTCATTCCGATAAAACACGGAAGGGCGGCTGTTAGATCGATTCAAAGCGTGTACTTTCTTAGTGCATCGAACGACTCGACAAGTCCAGTGCGTGCGCCCCGGGCAATCCGATCTTGCCCCCTTTCTACCATCAGTTCGTCTTACGTCACGGAAAGACCTGACACCATCACGAAGATCGATGAAACTCACCCGCATCCTACTCCGGATCTATACCGCCGCGCTGCGTGGCGCATCCGGTTTTCTCGCCCGCAAACTTAAGAATAACTTTTACTTGCTGTTGGCAGGGCTGTTCACGCTATTCATTCTGGCCGACGTATTTTTCCTGCACGCTGTCGTCGATATGCGGCAGAAAGCATACGACTTGGTCATCAAGAATCGTATCGTCAAGCCCAAGCCGGATAATGAAATCGTCATCGTCGATGTGAACGAAGCGTCCTTGAGCGCCATGGCCAAGGACTACGGTCGCTGGCCATGGCCCAGGCAGGTGTTCGGCGAGTTTGTAGAGAACTTGGAGCAGCACAAGCCCAAAGCCATCGTATTCGACATTCTGTTCAGTGATCCCGATGTGTTCAATGGCGACAGCGACGTGTATTTCAACGAAGTGATCGCGGGCACGGACAATACTTTCTTTCCGATGTTGCGCCTGCCCTCCGCGCACGACTCATTGAGCCAACTGCTACCCAAGATGATTCCAGGCATCAAGCCGGAGGTGGGTCAATCGCAGGAAGAGCGGCCCATCGCCATGATCCTGCCGTTTTTCAAGGCGGCACTGGAAGCAGGGCGCTTAGGTACACACAACATCTATCCCGACCCGGATGGCGTGGTGCGCGCCTATCCGGTGCATCATCAGGTCTACGGTTGGCGCATGCCGTCGCTGCCGGTACGCATAGGCGAGGTGTTGGGATGGGCAACGCCGGCGCGGCAAGAGATCCTGCTCAATTGGCGTGGCAAACCATTCACCTATCGGTACGTGAGTTTCAGCGATGTCTACCTGGACATGTTGAACAAAGACCGCAAGCGAGCGCAGGATGAGTTTGCCGGCAAGATCGTAATTATCGGTTCCACCGCGCCCAGTCTGTTCGATATCAAGGCTACCTCGATGGCGAAGCAGTTTCCAGGCGTGGAGATACTGGCCACCGCCATTGATAACGTGAAGCACGACGATTTCATCCGTGTGCCCAACAGCCGCTGGCCGGTATTGCTGGCGGCACTGATCGTACTGTGGGGCACGGCCTTCGCGTTTTACAAGGACGTCGAAGCGGATCGATTCGCCAAGATCTTCGGCTTCTCGCAGATCGGTCTGCTAGTGATTTCCTATCTCACGATTAATTTCACCAACTTCTATCTCAACCTGGCTGGGCCGGTGTTCGTCGCCTTCATTTATTTTTCCGTGGCGAAATTGTATGCGGTGGCAACGGCCAAAGCCTTGGAGCGAAATGTCGTCGCGCAGAGTTTGCGCGAGGGCTCGAGTGTGGTGGCTACCATGGCGATTTTTGAGATCCGCAGCAAGGATGAGCTTGCGTTACCCGCTTTCCTGCGCACGCTAAGGAAGGCAGTCGAGAAGGCAGGCACCCATCCCAAGGACGTGGAGATGATGCGCAGTTCACAGCGCGGCATCTGGGGTGTGCTGGATAATCTACTTATCGTGATCTGGGTGCACGGCGTGGGTGACGAGGCAGCCAAGCAGTGGGTGGAACGCGAGGCGAACGATTTGATCCGGGCCATGCCGAAGCTGATAATGGCCTCGCGCATCGCCGGTGAGGCGTTGCAAGATCACGCGGTACACACCTTGCCGTTGGGCATCGATGGGGCACACCCCACTGAGCCGGAATGGCGGCAGTTGTTCGCGGAAACTCTGGAGAGGATGAGGAAGACATGACACTTTCGACGATGCGTTGGATCGGCGCCATGGCCTTGGGTTGCGCTTTGGCGATGTCCGCGTTTGGCCAAGAGCAAGGCGTGGCCATCAAACAGGATGACGTCAAGGCCGAACCCTTCAAGGACGCCAAGACGCTCGGCGTCATCAAGAAGGGCGAAGCAGTCAGCATCCTCAAGAAGCAGGGCGGCTGGCTGGAGATCAAGGGCTCGCAAGCAGCAGGGTGGGTGCGGGTTCTCAGTGTGCGCAAAGGGGCAGGGGGCGGCAGCGCCGCCTCCGAGTTGGCGGGCGTGGCGGGTGTGGCCACGGGCCGCGCGGGAACGGGTCAGGTGGTGAGCACTACGGGCGTGCGCGGCCTGGGTGAAGAGGACCTCAAGGGCGCCAAATACAACGAGGAAGAACTGAAGATGGCGGAGGCCGCCGCCATTGCAGCGGAGGAGGCGAAGCAGTTTGCCGTCAACGGTGAACTGGCGGCGCGGCAAGTAAGCTGGTTGCCGGTTCCCAGAACCACCACCTCGGCAGGAGCGCGCTGATCATGAACAAGAGAATTATTGCCTTCGGAACTATTGCCTTCGTATCCCTATGTGCAGTCGCGGTGTTTTTGCCGGTGGCCAATGCTGACAGCCTGCGCGATAGGCTCAAGGATCTGTTGGATCGCGCCAAACCCACTCAGCAGGCGCCGCAAACCGCGCCGGCGACGGCACCCGCACCTCAGGATAAGGAATTCAAAATCCCCCCCATTGGTAACGTGCCCCTCGAAGACGAGATTCGATTGGGCCGGCAAATTTCCGGAAACCTGCTGGGCGCGGCGCCGTTGGTCAAGGACGACAAGCTGCAGCACTATGTCAATCGGGTTGGGCGTTGGGTAGCCTTGCAAAGTGATCGGCCCGACCTGAAGTGGACCTTCGGCGTGATTCAATCGGAGGATCTGAATGCATTCGCCGCCCCCGGTGGTTATGTCTTCATCACTCGTGGCCTGTACGCGAAGATGAAGGATGAAGCCGAACTCGCCGGCGTACTGGGACACGAAATCGCCCACGTGCAGCAGAGGCATCACCTCAAAGTGCTGCAGAAAAGCCAGTTGCTCAATATAGGCGCCAGCATTCTGAAGAAACAACTCGCAAAGGGCGAATCCGGCGTGCAGAAGATCATCGGCAGCGGTGCCGAGGTGCTGTCGCGTGGACTGGACAAGGACGCCGAGTTCGAAGCCGATCGGCTGGGTGTGGTGTTAGCCGCGCGCGCGGGCTATGACGCGTGGGGACTTCCATCCGTGTTGCAAGAGATCAGTGCGCTCAGCGCAAGCGACAGTTCGGTCGGCATGCTGTTCAAGACCCATCCGCATCCCGATGAGCGCTTGAGCAGACTTTCCGATGCCATGGGCGACCGGCTGGATGCTCTCAAAGCGTCCGACAATGGCAAGGGGCGGTTCTATAAGTTGGCAGCGAAGTGACAGCGCGCTGAGCGCGCTGCATTGGCTGGTTACGGCGCGACCGGACTTGTGGCACAGTAGCCATAAATTCGGAGACCCAAAGCTATGCAACCTAAGATCCTTGCCTTCGCCGGCAGCACGCGAACACAATCACACAACAAGAAATTAGCCGCGCTGGCCGCTCGTGCCGCCGAGGGTGCCGGCGCCCAAGTCACTCTAATTGACCTGCGCGAATTCCCCATGCCGTTCTATGACGGTGACTTGGAAGCGCAGTCTGGGCTTCCGGAAAAGGCGAAGGCACTCAAGCAGTTGATGGTGGACCACCACGCATTGCTGCTGAGCTGTCCGGAGTACAACAGCTCCATCAGCGCCGTTCTCAAGAACGCCATCGATTGGGTGTCGCGCCCTCAGCCCAATGAAGTCCCAGCCATCGCCTTCAAAGGGAAATGGGCTGCACTGGTGGCGGCCTCGCCGGGAAATCTCGGGGGATTGAGGGGTTTGTTCACCGTTCGTCAGGTTCTCACCACCCTAGGAGTAATCGTCCTGCCCACGCAGTTGGCTGTTGCCCGCGCCCATGACGCATTCGCCGAGGACGGGTCATTGAAGGACGCGGCGCAGCAAAGCACTCTGACTGGATTGACCGGAGATTTAGTGCGCTACGCCAAAGCGACCGTCGTATTTTCGTGATGTAATCGCGAGTGCATCCGACATCCTCTTGCGTTGTCCGATGAAGGTGTATTACAAAGCTACGAACACCTAAAGGACTAGTTCAAACTTCGGGCAAAGGTGGCATCAAGCCATCTCGGCGATTCAGACAGACCAAAGATTGACTAATAAAGAGGCGACCTACCGTGGCAACCGCAAAAAGCATTACCGTTCGACTTGGCCGTCCAGCTGATGCGCAAGAGTTAGCGCGCATGTCCCGAGACTTGATTGAACATGGCTTGGGTTGGACTTGGACCCCGGGGCGCGTCCTGCGCGAAATCTGCAACCGCGAGACGGTCACCGCCATCGCTTGCGAGGGCCAGCGCATCGTAGCCTTTGCAATCATGTACTTCGGTGATGAAGACGCCCACCTCAATCTACTCGCGGTAAAGCCCGAGTTCCAAGGCAAAGGCCTTGGACGCCGTCTGATGGACTGGATGCGCACCTCCTGCCTGACCGCCGGTATCAGGAATGTCCAGCTGGAACTGCGCGCCACCAATCATGCCGCCCGATTGTTTTATCGTCGCATCGGTTTCCGTGAAGTCGGGCAAGTGCCTTTTTACTACGCCGAGCGTGAGGCGGCGGTGAAGATGACTCTAGGGTTGAGTGTAAAGCCTACGGAAACCAAGGACGGTGATTCGTCGCGAGCCTAAGTTTAAGGCCAAAGCTTTGCGTTCGAGGGGTTGTGTTGGTGTAGGGTGCGTTCCACGCACCTTATGCGTTGCTAAGGGTAGAGCCCTCTCTCCACATGCGCCTGCAACACTCTTTCGCAGGCCACCATGAATGCGGCAGTGCGCAATGTGATCTTGTGTCGCTCCGCAGTGTCCCAGATGCGCTTGAAGGCGCCGATCAAGATCTTGTCGAGTTTCAAGTTGATCTCGTCCTCGGTCCAGAAGAACGAGCTGAAATCCTGAACCCATTCGAAATAAGAAACGGTCACGCCCCCCGCATTGGCGATGACGTCCGGCACTAATACGATGCCACGATCGGCCAGAACCAAATCCGCATCCGGTAGCGTGGGCCCATTGGCCCCTTCCAAAATCAGACGAGTTTTGAGCTTCGACGCACGCTCCGCGGTGATCTGACCTTCGATGGCAGCCGGGATGAGCACGTCGCTTTCCACGTCCCAGAACTGTTCGTCAGAGATATGATCCCCGTTCTTGAACTGCGCGATGCCGCCGTGCGCGTGCACATTGGCCATCAGATCGGCGATGTCCAAACCTCCCGGGTTGTATACCGAACCGGAGCGATCCTGCACCGCAACGATCCTCGCGCCGTAGCCCGCGAACAATTCGGCGGCCGCTGAACCGACATTACCGAAACCTTGAATCGCCACCCGTGCGCCTTCCAATTCCATGTTGAGCCGTCGGGCAACTTCGCGCCCGATGACGAATACGCCCCGCCCCGTTGCCTTCACCCGTCCCAGCGAACCGCCCAGCTGAATGGGCTTTCCGGTGACCACACCGGTGGTAGTGGCGCCGACGTTCATGGAGTAGGTATCCATCATCCAGGCCATGATCTGCGCATTGGTGTTCATGTCGGGGGCGGGAATGTCCTTGTCCGGCCCGATGAAGATACCGAT
>JANNFC010000342.1:0-2032 GCA_031379405.1 Betaproteobacteria bacterium
CGAATCGAAAATCCTTCGGGAGCCGAACGGCCTGGCTGTTGCCACTGGTGAATATTCGAGCGGTCTGCATGCAGTTCTCCAATGTGATTTCTCGGTGTCGTTCCTTATGGAACCTCAACTCTGCCCCCATTTGTACATCCGTAGTATATACGTGGGAATGGGAAACTCAACGCGTATTCCCCGCGCTCTTGGCGCGGGGGCAAACTTCGGGGGTTTCCAAAGGGGGCGAAGTGATTTGTACGTAGCCCCCTTTGGTCAAGGGCGGGGTCAATACCCCGCCCGCGAAGTTCCCTTTATTCCGTCCTGACTTTTCGGAGGTGTTCAAACGTACTTTTCCTTACCGTGACTGTTCTTTTCGGATGAAGGGCATCAGCATCGCGCCCGCCCACTACCGCAGGGTTTTATGCTGTCGCGACGCGCGATCGCTTTGTGGTGAATACCCCGCCGGACGCCAGTTCGTGCAGGAAGGCATCGAGAGGGAGCACGCGGATGGGTCCGATCTGCAGAGCTTGGTCGCCCAAATATACGCCCCATGCTGATCCGATCACCCCCGCGGCGTGCAGTTCGACGAGTGCGCGGCTGAATTCCGGTCGCCAGCGCGCGCTTGCCTTGACCTCGATCCCGATCGCGTGCTCGGCGCGAGTCCAGATGAAGTCGATCTCCGTTCTCGACGGCGTACGGTAGTAGCTCAGCTCGCCGCCGCAGTTGGAGTAGGCGATTTGCGCGCGCAATTCATGAAAAACGAAGGTCTCGAGCAACGTGCCTCGTTCGGCGGCGTCCAGCGGCTCACGCAGCCGACGGGTCAATGCCCGCACCACGCCCGGGTCGACCAGATAGAACTTCGGATGTTGGGATTCCTTGACCTTCGCACGCGGACGCCATGCCGGCAGCCAGTGGCCGAGCAAGGTATCGGTGAGCACTTCAAAATAACCCTGAATGGTCGGACGCGCTACGGCCGCGTCACGCGACAGGGCTGCGGTATTGGTGACTTGCCCGTTTGCCAATGCCGCGACCTCCAGGAACCGGGTGAAGGTTTCGAGGCTACGCACCAATGCCTCGGCTCGGATTTCTTGCGCGAAATAGGTCTCGACGTAGGCCTCCAAAAGGTCGACACGGGCGGCCGCGCCTCTGGCACTACGCACCATTGGCAGCATTCCGAACCGAAGCAGGTCGTCCACCGCCACCGCTTTTCCCAACTCCACGACGGTCAAAGGCAGCATCCGTCGCATCACGACCCGGCCGGCGAGGAGATTGACATCGTCTCGACGCAGACGCCTGGCGGAGGAACCGGTCAGCGCGAACCGCCAGCGTCGCGGCGAGGTAGTCAGAGCATCGTGAATCTCATTCATCAACGAGGGCAATTTTTGAATCTCGTCGATCACCACCCAGCTGCCGCGCGGCAGGGCTTCGATTTCTTGCCGGAAGAGTTGCGGGTCGCGCATCAGGCGTAACAGCTCCCGGTCGAGCAGCAGGTTGTACCATCGCGCTTGCGGCAGCCGTACGCGCAGCCAGGTGGTCTTGCCTGTGCCACGAGGGCCAAGCAATAGGAACGAGCGGTCGGGAGGAACGAGCCTGCGTGTATACATTGTCGGCATTTTGACGGTCAAAATGCTGACTGTCTATACAAAAATTTTGTCCTGCGGGTCGAGAAAATCCTTAGGCGGAGACCTTCGGCGCATTCCGTCCTTGCTGTCGGTGGTGCTGATCGGAATCGGGCAGAAACCAGGACACGTCTGTAGCGAAAGCCAAGAAGGCGATTGCCGACTACAAGGGCTGTTGGACAGTGCGCAGTAGAATCCATCTACGCTACGATTCCGAGAGCGTTCGTTGGTTGCCGCACGCCGACCGTCGTTTCTCAATCGGCGGCAGCTTTGAACATGTGGATCGGCGTATCGCCACCGGCTGGATGGGCGAGAACCATTTCAGCCCTTCGTTATTTTCGAAGGCGGACGTTCCAGAATCCGCGCTGCGGAAGAAATCTCAGAGTCTGCAGCTTCGTCTACGGACTCAACTCGTATTCCCCGTGCGCTTG
>JANNFC010000282.1:0-8153 GCA_031379405.1 Betaproteobacteria bacterium
TTTCGGCCAGCAACCGCATCATCTCGCTGCCGTCTTTGTCGAGATAGAACCGCACCATCTTTTCATTGAAGGCTTTCGCCTGGAAAGCGGGGACACTGATCGCATCCATGCCCTCCGACATCAAGACGCCATTCATCATGAAACGAGAGGTGCGCCTGTTGCCATCGAAGAAAAACTGCCTGAATGCGCCAAACAGGAAGAACGCCAACCCGCGCTCGAAGGCGATTGGGACCTGCGTGCTGAGGGCAGCGATGCCTTGTTCGAACACTCGGTTTAGCTCCGGAGCACCGGCAACCGTGGGCAACGGCTTATAGGGCGAATGCTCACCCAGCGCGACGTTCGGCGTGTAATTGACCTCCTTACCCTCCCCACGAAAATGCCCCCATTCCAGCGCCTCGTTGCGGGCGACACAGTCGTGCAATTCGACGAAGGTAGCCTTATTCAACTGGAATTCCCGTCGCTTTACTTTGGCAATCAACATCTTTGTACTCTGGGCAAGATTGAGAACTTGCTCCTGATCCGAAATCTTGCGTCCCCCCACCGTAACGCCGTCGAGAAGTGTTTTTACCTCGGGAAAGGTGAACGGATTGCCTTCCAACACACTGGCGTCCCATACAAATTCGGGCAGCATCCGCTGCATACGGAAGCACACCCGCTCGATCGAGTGCTTTGGGACTTCCGTGTAGGCAACGTTGCGGTCCCAGCAAAAACCCAAAACATCGAACAGCTCCATGCGATGAATGACTCCTGGTGGCGGGTCAACAGTTTACTAGCAGGTTCAAGGGAAATACCGTAGTTGTAATGCATGCTCTCGGGAAGTGAGATCTATCCCGTGGCGAAGCCGGTTTTCATTGGACGCCAGTCCAAATGGCAAGTTTTCCGTTTGCGGCGCGCTGGCAGATCAGTGATAATCGCGCCGCTTTTGCCGGGATGGCGGAATTGGTAGACGCACGGGACTCAAAATCCCGCGCCCTTAAAAGCGTGAGGGTTCGAGTCCCTCTCCCGGCACCAAATCCTTGAGTGGCTTTGCCTTTCCTCCGTTGGCCACTTAAACTTCGCGCTCGCCAACCAATCCGCGTCGGCTCTCCGCCGATGCCCGCTCAGCAGTGAAGCTAGTCATTCAGACCATGGATAACGACGGGCGTCTCAGGCTCGTTCCGGAGTATTTGCGCACGCCGTGGAAGATCGAGGTGGCCGATAGCGCCGACCCATCCGCCTTCGCCCAGGCGCTGCGAGATGCCGATGCCATCGTATCCATGGCTTGGTCGGCGTCGTTTCCGCCGGCGCCAAAGTTACGTCTGCTTCAGCTTCCCGGCGCGGGTACGGACGCCATTTCATTCGAGCATGTGCCCCCCACTGCCGCCGTGTGCAACGCCTTCGAGCACGAAATCGGCATTTCCGAGTATGTCATCGCCGGCATGCTCGAGTGGACGATCGGGTTCCGCAAGCTGGACCCGTGCATTCGGCAGGGCGATTGGACCGGTTCTTATATTTGCGGGCCGCACCATGGCGAGATGTTCGGCAAGACGCTTGGCATCATCGGCTATGGCCACATCGGGCGCGAGGTGGCCAAACGCGCCAAGGCTTTCGGCATGCGAATTCTCGGCTGCGGCAGGCAATCGCATCCAGGCGATGCGTATTGCGAATCGGTGCGTACGGCCGATGCATTGGATGAGGTGCTCGCCGCTTCCGATTTTGTGCTCATTGCCGTTCCCCTAAACAGCGCGACGCGTAACCTTATCGACGCTGCGCGCCTGGGCGCCATGAAACCTACCGCTGTCCTGATCAATGTGGCGCGCGGGGCCATCGTCGACGAAGCCGCGCTATTCAGCGCACTTAATTCGAAGCAAATTGGCGGCGCCATTCTTGATGTATGGTATCGATACCCTCAGCAAGGCCACAACCGCGGCCCTGTTCCCTGGAACTATCCGTTCAATGAACTGGAGAACGTCATCCTCACACCGCATGCTTCGGGCTGGACCGATGGTCTTACCGCGCGCCGCAACCGAGTCATTGCGGAGAATTTGGATCGGTTGGCGCGTGCTGAGCCTTATATCAACCTGGTGCGCGCCGCCTCAATTGTCTGACGGAGAATTCAATGCAAACGATGCAAGCCAAGGAAGCTGCCGCTATGTTATGGGACGCCTGGGTCCACAGTAAACCGCTGGATGCGCTTCCCGCCAATTGTCGCCCCGCCACCATCGAGGAAGGCTACCAGGTGCAAGCCCAGATCTTGGCGCTCTCCGGCCAACAGCAATTCGGCTGGAAGATCGCCGCCACCAGCAAGGCCGGCCAAACGCATATCGGCGTGGACGGCCCCATCGCGGGGCACTTGCTGCACAACCGAGTGTTCCTCGGATCGTCGAAAGTACCCTTCGCAGGTAATGAGATGCGCGTCGCGGAAGCGGAGTTTGCCTTCAGCTTCGCGCGCGACCTGCCACCACGTTCGACACCGTACGCTCAGGATGAGGTGCTGGATGCCGTGGCGACGCTGCATCCCGCCATCGAGATTCCCAACTCGCGCTACAAGGATTTCGTAAAAGTAGGCGCTGCGCAACTTATCGCCGATAACGCCTGTGCGCATTATTTTGTCCTGGGTGAAGCGACCACACAGTCCTGGCGCGAGATCGATCTGGCCCAATATTCGGTCCTCGCCACGGTGCAGGGCAAGCTCACGCGCGCGGGCAAAGGCGCGAATGTACTGGGCGATCCACGCATCGCGTTAACGTGGATCGTCAACGAACTCTCACGGCTAAAGATCGGCATCAAAGCTAACCAGGTAGTAACGACCGGCACTTGCGTGGTACCGCTGGAGGTTGCCGCTGGCGATCATGTCATAGCCGATTTCGGTCGCCTTGGAAGTGTCGAGGCTTGGCTCGTATAAACCGAAAAGACTACAGTGAAAAGCCTCTACCCCAGATCGTTTCATATGCTCATTCTGCTGGGGTTCGTGTTGGCCATTTCACCCCTCATACTGGCACTGGTGCAAAATGCCGTGTCCGTACGAAAGATCGCCGCCATGAGCGAGAGCGCGCTCTACGAGGCGGTATTGGCGGCGCAGAATAGCCGCCTACTGATCGAACAGGTCACCCATCTGGAACGCAACGTGCGCCAGTACGCCATCCTGGGAGAGCCTGGAATGCTCGACTCTTTGCTCACGGCGCACGCCGACTTCCTGGAAACGCTGTCGCGGATGCATCCGCTCAAACTCGGCATCGGGCAACAACAATTGATTGCCGATCTCTCCGCGCGAGAGTTGGAGTTGTATACGCAAGTCTCCAATCATGCAGGTGTTCCGAAGGAATTGGGGAAAATTGCCGATGCTTATGAGGCGCTCTCCATTCTGGCGCGCTCTCTGGACGCCACCGGCAATGCCATCGTCGACCGCGAGGTACGTGGTATTCAAAACCTCGCCGATGAGGTGGATACTTTTATCTATCGACAGATGATCCTGGTCGTGCCTGCCGCCATTGCACTGCTGCTTGGCGCGACGTTTCTGATCACACGACCCATTCGCCAGATTGGCGCCGCCATCGAACACTTGGGCGAAGGCGATTTTAGCCGCGCCATCAAAGTATCCGGTCCGCGCGATTTGGAAATGTTGGGCAAGCAATTGGACTGGATGCGCCTGCGCCTGATCGATCTGGAGGCACAGAAAACACGCTTCATGCACCATATTTCCCACGAGCTAAAAACGCCCCTCACCGCTTTGCGCGAAGGCACGGAGCTTTTGGGCGATGGGGCGGTTGGCCGCCTATCCAGCGAACAGCAAGAGGTGGCGGTGATCTTGCGGCAGAATACCTTGCGCTTGCAACGACTCATCGAGGAGCTTCTCAACTATCAAACCGTGCAGTTCCGCAAGGCCGAACTGAATCTTACGCAGGTGGCACTGTCTCCATTTCTCAAACATCTGACGGAGGTACACGCCTTGGCGATGCGCGCGAAAAGTGTGCGGCTGGAGCTGCGTTGCGAGGATATTCTGATCGAAGCGGACGACAAGAAAATGGAAGCCGTCATCGACAATCTGCTTTCCAACGCCATTAAATTTTCTCCCGAAGGCGGCAAGATTCTGCTCAATGCCACGGCGGCACGAGGACAGCTTCAGCTCGACGTTCTGGATCAAGGTCCGGGCGTGCCGCAGCAGGATCGCGCGCGAATATTCGAGCCCTTCTATCAGGGCGATTCCTCGGCAAGAGCGGCGGTTAAGGGAACCGGCTTGGGGCTGGCTATCGCGCGCGAATACGTACTTGCCCATGGCGGGCAGATTGAAGTGCTGGAACAATCCACGGGTGCGCATTTTCGCATCACCTGGCCCCTGGAACGCATGGAGAAGGCGGCATGAAAATGACATGCAGGTCACTCATCGTGCTGGCCTATGTGGCACTTACAGGTTGCATCACCGTACCGCCCCCAGAAGAAAGGTCCGATACCAAACCACCTCCTCCAAGTACGCCGCCCACTGAGGTGGTGCGGGAAAAGGTCATCGAAACCACCACCGTCAGCGACACCGACCGGTTGCTGTCCTATTACTCGTACGCATCGGCACTATCGAAAGAGCGACTTGCCAAGGAGCTGGAGCAAACTCGCCGTTTCTACGATTCCACGGGCGGCAGCTTCGCGCGCATGCAGTTGGTACTCATTCGGCTGGCGTCCAGTAGCGAGCAGCGCGAGCGCGACAAAGCGCTAGAACTCCTACAGGTGCAGCTGTCGGCCAAGAACGACAATCACACCGAGCTGCATGCCCTAGCTTCGCTCCTGCGGCAACTTCTTGGGGAAAATCACCAACTTGAGAGCAGTTTGGAAAGCCAGAAGGAAAAGCTCAAAGAAGAAACCAAGAAGAGCGAGGCTTTAAAGCAAAAACTCGATGCCCTCGTCGAGGCGGAGCGGAAACTGCTGGAACGCAACAGACCGAAATAGCAAATATGACACAGATCAAGCATAAGATTCTCGTCGTAGACGACGACCAAGACTTGCTCCGGCTCCTGGCCATTCGCCTGCAAGCCTCTGGATACGAGGTAGTCACCGCGGAAACCGGTGAACGCGCATTGGCACAGCTCGCGGTCGCCAGTCCCCATCTGGTCATCACCGACATGCGCATGCCGGGGATGGATGGCATGGCATTGTTCGAGGCCATTCGCAAGCGCAACCCCGCATTGCCCGTCATCATTCTTACGGCGCACGGCACCATTCCGGATGCGGTGGAAGCCGTGCAACGAGGCGTGTTCGGTTACCTGACAAAACCGTTCGACGGCAAGCAACTTTTGCAGCAGGCCGAACAAGCGCTGTCACTAAATGCCGCCGCGAAAGAGCCGGCGCTCACGCAAGAAGCCGATCGCGCCTGGCGCGCGGGCATCATCACCCGCAATCAGGACATGGAATCCATACTTGCCAAGGCGCGGCTGGTGGCTGCAAGCGACGCCAGCGTGATGATTTTTGGCGAAAGCGGCACCGGCAAGGAGCTTCTCGCGCGTGCCATCCATAAGGCCAGCCCGCGCGCAATGCAACCATTCGTTGCGTTGAATTGCGGCGCCATTCCAGAACAATTGCTGGAGTCCGAGCTCTTCGGTCACGTGAAGGGTTCCTTTACCGGGGCCATCGCGGAGCATAAGGGATTACTCCAGTCCGCCGGCCGCGGCACGGTGTTCCTGGACGAGATCGGCAATATGCCGCTACCGCTGCAAGTCAAGTTACTGAGAGTGTTGCAAGAGCGCGAAGTGCGGCCCATCGGATCCACGCAATCGGTCAAGATCGACGTGCGCATCATCTCGGCCACTCACCGCAATTTGGAACTCGCCATTCGCAGCGGGAGTTTTCGCGAGGATCTGTATTACCGACTACATGTGGTCGCCATCTCGCTGCCGCCGCTGTCGAACCGGCGCGAAGATATTCCGGTGTTGGCCAATCACTTCCTGCAAACGCTGGTGGATCGCTATCGGAAGCCCGTGTCGGGCTTCTCAGCCGACGCGATGGAACTCCTGGTCAAGCACGCCTGGCCGGGCAACGTCCGCGAGCTATTCAACGTAGTGGAGCAAGCCGTGGCACTGGCAACGACGTCCATCATCAATGTGGTCGCGGTGGAAAATGCGCTGCGCGGCAAGCCCTCCGAATTGACGTCCTTCGAAGCGGCGCGATTCGAGTTCGAGCGCGAATACCTCGCCTAGCTACTCATGATCACCTATGGCAACGTCACACAGGCCGCGCGATTGGCCAAACGCAATCGAACGGAGTTCTATAAGCTCCTGCAGCGGCATCACCTCACGCCGGCGATGTTCAAGCCGGCGATGCATCCTGAGCACTAGTTCTTTGGCAACTTATAGAACCACACGTTATCGCCAGAGTGAGCGTAGCCGATAAATACATCGTGCTTCGCTATGTAACGCCAGCGGCCGTAGATGCCGGGGAATTTTTTCCGGCCAGTGTCCTTAAACTCAGTCGGCGCGCGCATTTCTTGGTTGCGGTGCTTGGTCACCGTCCAGTCTTTGGGTGTGACTGTCCACACCTCTCTCCCGCCCCCCCAAATCACCACGCGTCCGGTTGGCGTGTGCAGCGCCATGCCTGATTGAAGGGGCCAGTCGCCAGGTCCTTGTATAGGCGCTTTAGCGCGTGTGCTGAGTCTGTCAAGCTCGTAGATCTGCAATGCCCCCGACTTATTGCTCAACTGCATCAGAACTCGTGGATCGGAACCCACTATGGCGGCGGTGGCATGTTGCAGGCCGTCGCGCTCTTGAAATCGCCCCCAGCTATCCTTGATCGGATCGTAGGTTAGCAGCCCAACACCGGTGGAAAACACCGCGTTCCCCGAAACAGGATCGAAATCTCCGGCCACCTCCACAAACGCTTTCGGCGCTTTCGCTCCGCGCTTCCATTTATGCTTTTCAACATCGTACAAGTAGGCATGCTTGTCATAGGAGCCGCCATTGATGTAGTTACTCCCTCCAAATTTCAACACGCGGTCTACATTGGGCAAATAGATCAGCCCGAAGTAGGTGTGACTGGATATGGGAGCCTCACCATCCGTGACTTCAAAAATTCCCCCTCCCAGATCTTTCATTGGACTGGGTTCGGTCACTCGCTGCCACTTCAGCGTTTCGATATCGAAGTGGTACACCTCATTTCCGCCATAGTCCGCGTGCCCGCCACCAGTCAACACCAGAATCCCGCGCTTTGAATCGAACGCCGCGCCGCCCCACGCGTCGGTCACCGCACGCGGTCCGATGACACCCCATGCGGGATGCCCAGCCTTGGGAGGAAACACGTCCTGCATCCGCGTATTTGGAATCTCCAACCAGTGGCCGGGCGCGAGTTTAGCGAGGGGAGATTCGGTTGCTACGGCGCAATGGTCCCACAACAATAGAGTCGGGAACAACAAGAGGCAGCGATAAAAACGGGACATATGAAGTCTTGAGTAAGGCAGAGAATTTCGCGACATGGCCAGGATTCAAACGAGACTGAAAATACCTTCGCGAAGATCCCTCGGCGGTCAGCGTGTGATCACATTGTGGTACACCTGCGGTGTGCTTTATCCATGCGGCGGAAGGCGCTGCGCCGTCCGCCGTGAGAAATCCGAGGCCACCGCGGCGTCGTGCAACTAAGGAATCGGAAATTCCGTCGTCATAGAACGACCGCTAGGTCACTGTGTTTGTTGAACTGTTCTGAAGCACTAAAGAGTGAGTCGCACACCAGTGACACAAACGCCCTCCGCTGACGCGACCGCACTCAAATTAGATCCATAAACTCAGTAACTTAACCAACTGGTACGTACGTTGCTGAACTAGCAGTGCCTCCTGAGGGCATGCTACCGCGGATTCTGGATTGCCTCCTCCGACTCCTCGATTGATGAACCTAAGGTCGTTCCGGCTTCTTCCCAAGTTACTGCCACAGCCGTGCTTCCCGGCGACCCGTAAGATCTTCGTGCGCGCAAGCGCTCAACTTAATGCCCGACTCCCTCCCTTGTCGGGCATCTTTTTTTGCCGGCGACCGCTCACCTGACGTTTCAATTGTTTTTGATGCGTCTTGTGTCCAATGCTGCAACGAAAACCTGCTCGCTTGGCGTGAACGCGGTCCGCAGCGCGGCGTTCGGCTGCACAACTCCACAGGCACTTACTGATACGCTCGCCGACGCTACTCCCCGCGCGCAATTGGCGAACCTCGGA
>JANNFC010000293.1:0-22271 GCA_031379405.1 Betaproteobacteria bacterium
GCCGCGATATGCATCGCCAGATCTTTGCGCAACGTCTCGTCCCCACCCACCACGTCCACCAGCACACCGATCTTGGAGCCACCGTGCACGTAGCTGGCGACCTGCCCCTTGGCATCGATGCGCACGAAACGGCGAATATTCATGTTCTCACCGATCTTGCCGACCAGCGCTTTGCGCCGCTCATCGACGGTGGTTCCAGCCATCGCCAGAGCGGACAGCGCGTCCACGCTGACAGGGTTGCGCTGGGCTACCAGTTCCGATAGCTCCTTGGCGAACGCCAGGAAATCGTCGTTCTTGGCGACGAAATCGGTCTCGCAATTGAGTTCGACGATAGTGGCCAGTTTGCCGTCGCCAGACACGAAAGTGCCAACGATACCTTCAGCCGCCACCCGGCTGGCTGCCTTGCTGGCTTTGTTGCCCAGGCGCACGCGCAGCAACGCTTCGGCTTTACCCATATCGCCATGCGCTTCCGTCAGGGCTTTTTTGCATTCCATCATGGGCGCGTCGGTCAGCTCGCGCAGCTCTTTGACCATTCCCGCGGTGATATCCGCCATGTTCCACTCCTATCCTTCATTCGCCTGCTCGCCAGAACAGCGACAGGCGTTGCAACTCAAAAAAAGGGGGCTCTACAGCCCCCTGTTCTACTCGCTATTGCGCCAGATCAGTTGGCCGCGACTTCTTCGACTTCGACGAACTCGTCGCTTACGATTTCCTTGACGATGTTGTTACGGCCTTCGAGCACGGCATCCGCGATGCCCCGGCAGTACAACCGAATGGCGCGGCTGGAGTCGTCGTTACCTGCCACGATATAAGACACACCTTCGGGCGAGTTGTTGGTATCGACGATACCGACCACGGGAATGCCCAGCTTGGTGGTCTCGCTCACGGCGATCTTGTGGTAACCCACATCGACCACGAAGACGGCGTCCGGCAATCCGTTCATATCCTTGATGCCGCCCAGACTACGCTCCAGCTTGGCGTATTCGCGCTGGGTGCGCAGTTGCTCTTTCTTGGGCAAGCGCTCGATGGAGCCGTCTTGAATCATGGCTTCCATGTCCTTTAGGCGCTTGATGGACTGCTTCACCGTCTTGTAGTTGCTCAGCATGCCACCCAGCCAGCGGTAATCCACGTAGGGGGTACTGGCACGAAGGGCTTCCTCACGCACGATTTCACGTGCTTGCCGCTTGGTGCCCACCATCAGGATGGTGCCGCGATTACTGGACAGGGTTCTGACGAATTTCAGGGCCTCGTTGAACTGCTCGAGAGTTTGTTCCAGGTTGATGATATGAATCCGGTTGCGATGGCCGAAAATATAGGGGGCCATCTTGGGATTCCAGTAGCGGGTTTGATGTCCGAAATGGACGCCCGCCTCCAACATCTCACGCATTGTGACTGCCATGTAGCGTTTAACTCCAGTTAAGGTTGAACCTCCACTTGTGCCATTGCTCACCTAGGAAAGCCTAGGCACCTTAACATCCGGCCAAGTGTGCGAATTACGAGCAAGGTCAAGTGTGCTCGATGAAACGGCGGATTCTAGCAAACACCCGCGCCGGAACTCTACTTTTTTATGACGCCACGCTGACGGCGCGTCTCGTACAGGCACAGCGCGGCGGCCACCGAGAGGTTGAGACTCTCCACCGTGCCCAGGCGTGGGATCTCGACCAGCGCGTCGCAGCGTTCCCGCGTAAGCCGTCTCAATCCCTCTCCCTCCGCCCCGATAACCCAAGCGACAGGGCCTGTTACATCGGTCTCCGGGAGGATCGAACCGGCGTCGAGCGCGGCGCCCAGGACACGAATCCCGCGTTCTTGCAGGTCCTCGATGGTACGGGCCAGATTGGTAATACTCAGATACGGCACCGTTTCCGCTGCGCCGCTAGCCACCTTGAGCACTGCCGGGGTCAAGCCGACGGCCCGGTCTTTTGGCGCCACCACGGCGTGCGCGCCAAAAAAGTCCGCTACTCGAAGGCAAGCACCCAAGTTGTGCGGGTCCGTCACGCTATCGAGTAACAGCAGGAGCGCGTCGTCCCCTACGGTATCAAGAATATCGTCGAGATCGTGCTGGATAGCCGCAGCGGTAGCGCGCGCGACCACGCCCTGATGCCGCCCTCCACCCGCCATACCGTCCAGGCGCTGCGCGTCCACGGGTACGACCTTGACACCCTTGGATTGGGCCAATTCCGCCAAGCCATTGCTGCGGGCATCCCGGCGGCCCAGTTGGAGATAGAGCTCGACGATACTGTCCGGGGCATGCCGCAAGCGCGCCGTGACGGCGTGAAAGCCATAGATGAACTGGGTTTGCGCGTTCATGCCCCACCCACTTCGCCCAGGACGAAATCAAGACGTGCCGCATCCAAATCCACCCGCACTAATTTCACCAGGATGCGGTCGCCTAAGCGGAAGGATCTGCCCGTTCGTTCGCCCCGCAATTCGTGACGGGCTGACTCAAAACGGAAATAGTCTCGCCCTAGTTCCGACACGTGCACGAGACCGTCGACACGAGTGGCATCAAGGGTCACGAACACACCAAAGTTGGAAACCCCGCTGACCATCCCCGGGAATAATTCCCCGACTTTGTCTTGCATGTAAAAACACTTGAGCCAGCTCACGACCTCGCGCTCGGCCTCAGCCGCGCGGCGCTCGCGTTCAGAACACTGCACGCCCAGGTTGCGCCAATCACCCGCCTGGTAGATATCGCCCCCGATGACCGCTTTGATGGCTCGATGCACCAGCAAGTCCGGGTAGCGCCGGATGGGCGACGTGAAGTGGGTATAGCGCTCATATGCCAAGCCGAAGTGGCCGGTATTCTCGGGCGTGTAGCGCGCCTGTTTGAGGGATCGCAGCGTTACCGTTTGCAGGAACCCGCCTTCGGGCCGGCTGCGCACTTTCTCCAGCGCACGGGCAAAGTCCTTGGGCTTGGGCTTCTTGCCCCCGCTGAGATCGATACCGAACTCCGCCAGCACGCCACGCAAATCCTCCAATTTTTCTTCCGTGGGACCTTCGTGCACACGGTAGAGCAGAGGTTGCTGCGCCTGCTCCAGGAAATCCGCCGCGCTGGTATTCGCTGCCAGCATGCACTCCTCGATGAGGCGATGCGCGACGTTGCGTTCGAGGGGATGGATGGCCTTGATACGCCCCTTGTCGTCAAATTCGATTTCGGTCTCGGTGGTATCCAGATCGATGGCGCCGCGCTTGAGCCTGGCACCGAGGAGCGCCTCGAACACCGCGCGCAGATGACGCAACTGCGGTTGCAGCGGTCGATCCACATCGCGGTCCAACGCGGCCGCCACTTCGCTATAGGTCAGGCGGGCATGCGAGCGCATCACCGCCTGAAAAAAGCGGTAATTTTCGATCGCGCCTTTCTTGCTGATCGCCATCTCACAGGCAAGACACAAGCGATCCTCGTTCGGATTCAGCGAACATAGACCGTTGGACAACACCTCGGGCAGCATGGGAATCACGCGACGAGGGAAGTAGACCGAGGTACCGCGCTCACGCGCCTCCTGGTCCAGCGCATCCCTGTCCTTCACGTAATAACTGACATCGGCGATCGCAACGATCAGCCGGAAACCTTTGCCAGCGGGTTCGCAATAGACGGCGTCATCGAAATCGCGTGCGTTTTCGCCGTCGATGGTCACCAGCGGCAAATCGCGCAAGTCCTCGCGCTTCTCGGTTTCATTCTTGTTGAGGGTCTTGCCGAACTTTTGCGTGAGTTTTTCCACCGCGTCGGAGAACTCGTAGGGCAAGTTGTGCTTGCGCAATGCGATTTCAATCTCGATCCCGGGATCGGTGGCATGCCCCACCACCTCCACGATGCGCGCCAGGGGTTTGACGTGAACCTCGGGTTGCTGGAGGATTTCCACCACGACCACTTCGCCGGGTTTGGCTTCCCCAATACCCTCGGGCGGAATCAGCAAATCGTGATTGATGCGCCGGTCTTCCGGCACCACAAAGTGAATGCCGCGTTCGCGGTGCAAACGCCCCACCACCGTGGTGTTGGCCCGCAGGCCTACTTCCACGATGGAGGCTTCGCGCTTGCCTTGTTTGCCGGCGACCTCTCGCGCCACCACTTGATCGCCATGCAGCACCTTGCTCATTTCCCAAGGACTCAGATACAGGTCCTCGGCACCATCGTCCGGAATGACGAAGCCGAAGCCGTCGCGATGGCCGACCACGCGGCCGTGAATGAAGCCTAGTTTCTCCACCACGCACAGGGCGCCGCGGCGGTTACGCATGATTTGCCCGTCGCGCTCCATGGCTTGCAGGCGGCGGGCAAAGGCGATCTGCTCCTCGCCGGTGATGGACAAATTCTCCTCCAGCTCGGTTGCCTGCAACGGGACGCCTTCGTCGGTCAGAATCTGGAGGATGAACTCACGGCTGGGCAGCGGTGAGTCGTAACGCCCTTTCTCGCGATCGAGATAGGGGTCTTGCAGGCGTAAAGTGGACTTCTCTTTGGTAAGTTTGGTCTGGTCTTTTGCGATGATCGTAATTCTCGTAAGGTAGATTAATGTGTGGTTCTACAAAACAGGTTTGACAAACGGTCAAAGAGGCTTTAATTTCGCGCCCCCATGCCGAGATGGCGAAATTGGTAGACGCACCAGGTTCAGGTCCTGGCGGTGGCAACACTGTGGAGGTTCGAGTCCTCTTCTCGGCACCAAGTCCGAAGTGTGTTTGCGAGTTACCTTCGGATAGCCCTCAAAAAAGCCGGCGCCACGGCGCATTTCTCGCCACCGCAGTGGCACAAAGCACCCGGTGGTGAAGCGCTCGCAGCGGCGCGCATTCTCTCACGAAATTCTTGGGTCGCACTCTGCGACTACCCAGCTCGCTCCGGATTACGGCTCTAGGAGCCTGTCGGTGCTTGCGATAGCATATGGGCGGCGTTGAATTTCCTATCCTGCGGTAGAGTCGCCCCTCCTGGTGATACCCATGACAAATCAGCCTTTCTCCTCGCTTGCATCCCTTGCCACCTGCATTCCGAATGGGTGCATGGTTGCGGTGCCGAAAGACACTAGCGGGGTCGCCATGTCGGCCACGCGCGAACTCATCAAGCTCGGGGTGCGCGACTTACACCTGGTTTGCGTTCCGACAAGCGGCATACAGGCCGATCTTCTCGTTGGCACGGGCACCCTGCGCACCATCGAAACATCCGCCGTAACGCTCGGTGAGTTTGGCACCGGACCGCGCTTTGCCGCGGCGGTGAGGGAGAATTCCTTGAAGGTGCTCGATTCGACGTGTCCAGCCATCTATGCCGCATTGCAAGCAGGGCAGAAGGGACTTCCCTTCATTGCGCTGCGCGGATTGATCGGCAGCGACGTCATGGCGCGTCGCACAGATTGGAAGGTGATCGACAACCCCTTCGGCGACAACGATCCCATTGCCCTGCTCCCTGCCTTGCAACCGGACGTCGCGCTGTTCCACGCCTCAATGGCCGATCGCGAGGGTAATGTATTCGTCGGACGCGAACGCGAGGTGTTACTGATGGCGCAGGCGGCAAAGCAAACGCTCGTGACGGTGGAGAAAATCGTAGATGGCAATCTACTGGAGGATGAGGCCCGTGCCGGTGCGGTGATACCTGCCATCTACATTACTCGCATCGCATTGTCGCCGCGAGGCGCCGCGCCACTTGGTTACCTGGACTTCTATCCGCAAGACGAAGATGAGCTTGCGCGCTACGCAGGCATGGCGAGAACAAACGAGGGATTCAACGCTTTCGTGGATGAATGGCTGGCGCACGGGGCCGCTCTCGCATGAGCGCGAACCACACCAAGACCGAGTTACTCATCACAGTAATCGCCGGCCTGCTTGAAGGGTGTCGGCATGTGGCGGTGGGTGCGTCTTCGCCTATTCCAGGTTCCGCTGCACTGCTCGCCAGAAAACTCTCCGGCGGATCGATGCGCGTTTCTGTGCTTGGATCGCGCAAGAATAATTTCTTCACCAACGGCGGTGTCGAACTGTTCGACCTTGCCGCGCAAGGGCGCATCGATGCGTTCTTCCTGGGAGGTGGGCAAATTGACGGCGAAGGTAATATCAATCTAGTTGGCAGCGGTAAATATCCGAACAGCGACGTGCGCTGGCCCGGATCATTCGGCTCGGCCTATTTGTATTTCCTCATACCCAAGGTGATTTTATTTCGCGAGGAGCACAGCCTCCGGGTGATGGTGCCAAAAGTGGACTTCGTCAGCTCTCCGGGCACCAGCCCGCCCAACGTGCACCGCCCAGGGGGGCCGACGCATCTGCTCACAGGTTTGGGGCTTTTTTCTTTTAACCGGGCGAGGAAGCGCTTTCTACTGCAGAGCGTTCACCCTGGTCACACGGGAGACGAAGTGGTCAGGCAAACCGGGTTCGAGTTCGATCGAATCGACCCGGTTACTGAAACGCCGCCGCCAACGCCAGAGCTGTTGCGGCTAATTCGCGGCGAAATCCGCGCGGAGGTAGCCGAGGCCTATCCGCGCTTCGCCGCGAGTTCGAGCTTTGGCTAGCGTCGGCGCCCACCCATTTGCGGTCTGGCTTCGTTCACGCGAATCGGTTGGCCTTTCAATTCCTTGCCATTCAGACCCGCGATCGCGGCCAATGAGTGCGATTTGCCCGGCATCTCGACGAAGCCAAATCCCTTCGAGGCACCGCTAAACAATTCACGCATCAGTTGCACCGACTTAACCTGGCCAAAGGCGGCGAAAGCCTCGGTGAGTTCCTTTTCGGTCACATCAGCGGCAAGGTTTCCAACATATATATTCATTCAACCGGCTCCTAGGTCGGCGGACACGAGACCATATCGGTCGTCGTTGTGCCGCCACAATTCATGTTACGAACGAGGGGAGCACCCCCTTGTTTATCCCCCACAAAGGGACCAGGGCTGTTCCCCTTGTCTGTCCCCCGGCGAGAGTTTTGTTGCATCGAAATCTTCGCCTAATCCGTCACCATCCGAGGCGTACGTGCCTAGTAACTACGCGAGCGCGCGGAAAAAGAACGTCCGGGAGAACGCTCCGCCGGGGCGGCAGGCTTGCCGCCACGACGTGGGCGGTTGGCAAAATCAGCCGCGCCACCGTTGCCGTTACTGGCACTGCGAAAAGTCGTCTCGGCCGAGCGCGGGCGACGTTGCCCCGGTGCGGCGTTGCCATTGGCGGGCGCACCGAATCGCGGCCTGCGATCCGCAGCATTATGCCGATCTTGCGGCGGTCTATCCTGGAAGGGACGATCAGAAGCAGGACGATCAGAAGCTGAACGATCAAATGCAGGACGATCATGATGGGCCGCACGCTGCTCACCTTCGTGCGCGGGTCGAGTATGACGTCGACCTTCGTCTCGGCCACCCCACGGTTCACTGCGTGCTGTAAACACCCGCTCCTGATGCTTGCGCTCAGCGTGAGGACGCTCCGAATGCGGGCGCTCGGTGTGTGAACGCTCATTGTTTAAACGATCTGTGCGCGGCTGGTGGCTGCCGGCTTCCGGGGTTTGAAAACGGAAATTGTCGGGCGTGCAACGCTCGATCTTGTACTTCAGATGCCGTTCGACCGCCATCATCGCCCCGCGCTCCGCCGGGGTCATCAGCGTAATCGCGCGGCCCTTGGCACCGGCGCGACCGGTGCGGCCGATACGGTGAACATAAGCTTCCGGGTTGTTGGGCAAATCGTAGTTCACGACACTTGGCAAACCACTGATGTCGATACCACGCGCGGCCACGTCAGTCGCGACCAGCGCTTGCAATCCTCCGCGCTTGAATTCTTGCAGGGTGCGCGCTCGCTGCGCTTGCCGCTTGTCGCCGTGAATGGCATCGGCGCTGATGCCGGCCCGCTCCAGAGCCGTGGCCAAACGGTCGGCTCCGTGCTTGGTTTTGGTGAACACCAGAACCTGCTGCAGGTCTTCGGTAGTGATGAGATGCCTCAACAGCGCCGACTTTTGCTCCTGCGCGATCATGTAGACGGATTGGGTGACAAGATTCGTGGTTTCGTTTACGCGTGCCACATCCACTACTTGCGGGTTGCGCAGGGTTGCGCCGGCCAGTTGCCGTGTCGCCGGTGAGAAGGTGGCGGAGAACATGAGGGTTTGCCGCTCGGGTGCGAGCAGCGATACGATGCGGCGGACGTCGGGCATGAAGCCCATGTCCAGCATGCGGTCGCCTTCATCCAATACAAGAATTTCCACGCCGCGCAAATCGATGGTGCGTTGTTGCACGTGATCGAGCAGCCGGCCGGGTGTGGCCACCACGATGTCGACGCCACGTTGCAGCGCTTGCATCTGGCCTCGCATGCTCACTCCGCCATAGATGGTCGTGGAGATGAAGCCTGCGTAAGCGCCCAGCATACGAATGTGCTGTTCCACTTGGGCAGCCAGTTCGCGGGTAGGGGTCAAGATCAAGGCACGAATACGGCGGGTGGCACCCTTCTGGCGCGGCGCCATGGCCAGACGGTCCAGAATGGGAAGCACGAAGCCGGCGGTTTTCCCCGTACCGGTCTGTGCGGTGGCCAGCAGATCGGCACCTTGCAACACGATGGGAATGGCCTGGGCCTGAATGGGAGTAGGTATGCTAAAACCCTGTTCGGAAATAGCACGCAGCAGCTTGGCCGATAGGCCAAGCCCTTCGAAGGACTGACTAATGGAAATCTCCTAAATCGGCCTGCAAAATGCGCATGGGCGCAGAAAGAACCGGTTCAGGCTGATATGACTTTGACGACGTTGAGTGTGGGTTTGCTCTATAGAGAAGAGCAACCGGAGGGGCTTGAGATGCGGACCGGATGACGCGACGCAAGATCCAGGGCGCGCACTATACGCACCTTGGCACAAAAAGTCTCGCATTTTTTTGCGCCGCAGCAGATAAAAGGAACTTCACCGAAGTATGCCCCGCGCCAACTGCGCGGGGCATATGAGTTCAACCCGCAAAGTACGCGTCTGGGACGCCACCCACCTCCACGGACATCGACAGCAAGGCGCCGGCAAGGGGTTGCTGCGCCAGTTCTTCGGCTGTCAGTTTCTGCGAGGCAGTGGTTATATACAACGTCCGCAGATCCGTGCCGCCAAAGGCAACCATGGTGGGTCGCTGCACCGGCAGGTCGATCACCTTTTGCAGCTTGCCGTCAGGGGAGTAGCGGTGAATTTTCCATCCATCGTAAATGGCGACCCAGAGATGATTCTCTTCATCCATGGCGGCGCCGTCGGGAATGGCGGGGGCTTGTATGCGTACGAACTCTCTTTTAGCGCCCAGCTCACCGCTATCGATGTCGAAATCGTGGACGAAAATGGTGCGCGTCAATGAATCCGCGAAGTACATTTTTCCGCCGTCTACGCTCCAGGCAAGGCTGTTCGGTATGGATATGCCGCTGAGCATCGACTTGCACTCCCCGGCCGCATCCAATCGGTAGAGCGACCCCACGGGCGCGCGCGTAACATCGTGCATGGTGCCCGCCCAAAAGCGGCCTTGGCGGTCGCATTTGCCATCGTTGAAACGGTGATCTTCCAGGTGTGCCTCGGGGGCTGCGAGTTGGGTGAGCGATCTCGCCTCAGGATCGAAAAACGCGAGCGAAGAGCGCAGCGCCACGATCAAGCCACCTTTGGCCCGCACCGCGAGCGAGCCCACAAACTCCGGCATCGCCCAACAGTCCACCCGCCCGCTGGCGGGATGATAGCGCCGCACGGCCGGCTGGCGAATGCTGACCCAATACAGCGCCTGTTCTCGCACACACCATGTAGGGCCTTCCCCTAGTACATCGGTGTGTTCCCCTACTCGGGTAAGGATGGGCATCGGGCAATACTCCGGTTCGTGAGCCCGCGGGAAGTATACGCAGCCGCCTCACGCCTACCGTACCAAACAGGACACCCTCGGGTGTCCTGTTTGGAGTTGTGTCTGAATCGCTTAACCTATTCGATCTCCACACTCATGCGGCGGATGGATGCTTCAATCTCGACGCGACGATCTGGTTGCAGGCAGCCAATCTTGTCCTGACCATGCATGCCCTCGCAATCCCCGAACTGCGTCAGGGGATTATCCTGGCCCCGGCCCGTCACCTTGATCTTGTACTCTGGCACACCACGATCACGCAGATACTGCGCTACCGCGACCGCACGTTTGTGCGAAAGATCCTTATTGTAGGCCGCGCCGCCGATACGATCGGTATAGCCCACCACATCCAAACGATCATACTCGGCGTCCTGGAGTTGGGCGGCCAACTCATCAAGCTTCCATCTGACCTCATCGCGCAGCACATACGCATCGAAGTCGAAATGCCCGTTCTCGTCCACTCCCAACACCATGGGTAAGGCACCCCCCAGGGTTTGCGGAATGACTTCCTCGTTGACATTCGCTTTGGAGGCCGCCACATCGATTGCACCGTTGCGATCCCGGCCGGAGCCCTTCTTGCCGCCTCGCTTGGTGGAGTTCGCAAACAGGTCCTGGGCAGCGGATGAGTCACTGGCGTCCAAGCGCGATTGAGCAAGCATACGTTCCGACGCACCCTGAGCAAACACGCTGCCGTCTGCCGTCACTTCACCCGGCGCGGCCCAGCCTGCCGGCTTACCCCCGCTGGTTTGCGGAATGACTTCCTCGTTCACATTCGCTCTGGAGGCCGCCACATCGGTTGCACCATTGCGATCCCGGCCGGAGCCCCTCCTGCCGCCCTGCTTGGCGGAGTTCGCGAACAGGTCCTGGCCAGCAGATGAGTCACCAGCGTTCAAGCGGGATTGGGCAAGCATACGTTCCGATGCGCCCTGAGCGAATACAGTGCCGTCTGCCGTCACTTCACCCGGCGCGGCCCAGCCTGCCAGCTTACCCCCGCTGTCCAGGGCGATCAAACCAGACACATCACCGTCACGATCGTAGATGCGGGAATAGGGACCATGGGCGAATGCAGGCACCATTTCCTGGTCCGAGTCCGTCAGCCCAGCATGGCGACGCGCACCTTCCACGCGTGCGGCGATGCGCTCGGCTTCGCTCATTTGCGGTGCGAAGGCATCACTCTCTTCATCGAAGAATCCACGCCGCTGATAGTCACGCTCAGGATTCAAGGCGTAGTCATCGCCCACGGCGCCTTGGCCGAATTCGCTTGCCGCCAGCGCGCGCTCGGTCGCCATATCCTCATACAGATCGCGTCCTCCGGTCAGAGCCGAGTACAGCGTCGGATCTTCCGCTTCGCGCGCGATGTTCAATGCGTGACGGCGAGCAGCGACAACACGCTCGGCCAACTGTTCGGGAGAAAAAGAATCCGTGTCGAGTTCCGAAAGTAGAGCACGCTCCCAATCGTTACCGACGAGAGCATCGTCTTTGCCGTAGCTCCCGAAATGTCCACCGGTAGTTCCGTCGCCCTCACCGACGCGGCCAGCCAAGCTGAGTTCATCCTCGTTGCTCCAAGTTCCGGAGAATCCCTTGCTAAGCGTTCCCCTGATCCCGTTGTTCGGATCTGCCGCGGCCGCTTCGGCAACGGAAGCATACCCGTTCAACGCTTCCTGTTCCGCAATCGCCCGCTCCAATACATCGATCTCATCGGCCTTGCTGAAAGATGATGTGGACGCCCTGCGGGAGGCGTCCTGGGTCGCCTTGCTCGCACACCCCGCCAAACTGAAGACGAGTACGATCGACAACAGCAAGGTTTGGCTCCGCTTCAAAGCGAATCCATCCTTGGTCTTAAAGATCCCTACGTTCATTTCAAACCCCCTAGCTTCACAAGACCACCGAGTGATTAGTATTTCCGCGCCCACGACCCGCCATGACAATGCCGTAGCTCGCTGTGTCTGTATTCAAGCTTCGCGCCAATGACCACACTTGACAGTTCTGACACGCGCGCGACAATGGTGAAGTTCCTTGAAATATTCCATCGCTATAATCAGCCGGCGTCTAACTACACCTAACTACACCTAGCTACACCTAACTACACCATTAAGGAACTTCGACATGATCGATCTTTATCTCGCCGGCACCAGCAATGGGCTGCGCGCCTCAGTGGCCTTGGAAGAAGCGGGGCTTGCCTATCGCGCTCGCAAACTGGATCTCGCCAAGGGCGAGCAGCGCACGCCCGAGTACTTGAGGATCAATCCGGCGGGACTCATTCCGGCCTTGGTGGACCCGGTCGGACCGGACGGCCAGCCCTTGACCTTGACGCAATCGGGCGCCATCGTGCTTTACGCGGCGGAGAAAAGCGGCACGCTGTTACCCAAGAATGCCGTCGCACGTGCTCACGCCATGCAATGGTTTATGCAGGCTGCCACCGACGTCGCGGGAGCCAGCTCCTCACTATTCGTACTGGACATGCGCGCTCCAGAAAAAAGCGCAGCCAATATCGCCTTCTTCAAAACCAGACTGCTGGCTTTCTTTTCTGTGGTGGATCAGCATCTCGCCACCAATGAATTCTTGGCGGGGGATATTTCGGTCGCTGATGTGATGCTCTATCCCAACTTCTCCGCGCGCAAGGCGCTAGTCGACGAAGCCGGTGGTTATGCAAATCTTCAGCGCTGGGGTGCCGGCATGGCGGCTCGCCCTGCCGTGCAACGCGGCATGAAAGCCGCGGGCTAGTTAGTCTGGTGGCGACGCACGGCGCGCGTCGCCACAAACGCTGTCAGACCGACGACGGGCAAAGTCAATGCAATGAGGTGAATCGTTCCGTTAGTCGCTTATGGGTCAAGTGTTGACAGAACTGGCGAAGATTATGATGCGACGACACTTCCCCGGGGGATAGACAAGGGGGACACCCCTTGTTCGTAACATGCATTTTGGCCGCACAGTTTCGACTGTCTTGGCTCCGGCTCGGCCGGCTTAGGACCGGCGCCCTAGCGACGCCAGAACACGAGGCCCACACCCATGCAAGTAATGGCGATCCCCGCCACGGAAACCGTGCTCGGCACCACGCCAAAGATCAGCAACTCCAGAACGACAGCGATTATGGGGGTGAGATACATCAGGCTGGTCACCCGTGTCGCCTGTCCGCGCCGCATAAGAGCGTGCAACGCATTGAATGCCAACAGCGTGGCCATAACAATCAAAAACGCCAGCGCGTAGAACAAGGACCAGGTCCACTCTACGCGCGCATCTTCGACCAAGACACTGATGGGCAGAACGGCCGCGAAGGACACTATAAGTTGAATCAACGTCGCGCTGCGAAGATCTAACCGTGGCGTGAAGTTACGCTGGTAAAGCGCTCCGACGGTGATCGCCAGCAGGGAAATGATGACGGATATCAGGCTCGCGCCGGACAATGCATGCATGTCGATCTTATGCCACACCACCATCAGCACGCCACCGAGGCCCAGAGCGATCCCCAGCCACTGCCTGCGTCCCAGACGCTCCCGCATGAGCGACGAGGCCAGAATGGCGGTCAGCAAGGGCTGCGTGGCAAGGATGAGCGCCGTAATGCCTGCCGACAATCCGTAGTGCTGCGCGCTATGACTTCCTCCAAGATTGACGGCATGCATGAGCAAGCCGCCCACCATCACGTGAAACCATTCGCGCGGCGCCTCCGGCCAGCGTGGCTTGCTCCACAGTACAACGGGCAGCAGCAACAGTGCGCCGATGGAAAATCGCAAAGACAGAATGGTGAAGGGTCCGGCGTACTGCAACGCAGTCTTAGTCGCAATGAATCCAACACCCCAAATCACAACGAAATACCACGCTAACAGCGGCGTGGAAACACGACCGGAATCAGAAAACATGTTGAACCGACGATAGGATGAAGAGATAGGATGAAGAGATAGGATGAAGAGATAGGATGAAGAGATAGGGTGAAGAGATAGGGTGAAGAAGCGAAATTAAGGGCGCTTCGCGATCAACGCGCCTCTCGAGACTGTCGCAACGCATCGGCACAAACGTCATTGCCGTCGCGCGGAATCTCCTTGGAGAACAGTCTCTCGAATGGCGTGGTAATGATTGAAGTAAGAAGTTTGGCGGTAGTACCGACCACCGCGCCGGCGCTGACACCGATCTTGGGATGGGTGACCTTGCCGCTGACTTCCACCGGAGTGGCCAAGCTGAAGAACTGGGCTTTCTTCGGCTTAGGCGTCAGTTGGAAGGACAACGATTCCGAATCGAAGTCTACACGCCCTTTGCCCGTCACCCGCATTCGGCTGGTGTCGACCAGGATGGCATCCTCGGTAAGCACGCCTTTCTTCAAATCGAAGCGCCCTATGGCGCAGTTCACTTTGGACTCCTTCGCCGGATCTACCGCGGGCATCAGGGCAACGAACAAGTTCACCGCCCACAGATCGATAATTCCGGACTTCATATTCTTCGGCCACACCGCGAAGTCCACGCGGCCGTCGCCATTTTGCATGGCGCGCCCCAGACTCGGGGTTTGAGACCGCAGATCCATTTGCAAGCTGAACAACCCTTGCAAATCCGATTCCGGTTTGAATCGGCGTGCAAGAATTCCGTAATCGAAGCGGTCGACGCGAATCTTGCCTTCCAGCGCGATACCCGAATCGCTCGGGTGATAACCCAGCCACAGCTTGGCGGATCCGCCCGGCATGTTGACTTCCGCCGGACCGAACGTGAGCTTGCCGTCATTCAGCACGGCACGCAGCGATCCGCTACCGAGCCGATCGCGCCCAGACAGCACCTCCGCAACGTCGACCGCGAGGGTCACGTCCTGTCGCTTGAGCGTCTCGGCACTCAACAATTCCTGCGTTTTCGCTGTGGTCTCTTTGGCTTTCTTGCGTAAGGCCTCCTCGCTGAGTTTCTTCTCTTCCTTTGGGGGCTTGTTCTCCACCAGCGCCCAACCCTCCAACTTGAAATCGTCCAACTGAATGCGCGTTGCCGCCAACTGCAGATCTATCTTGGGACGCACCCCCGTCGTCGTCACACTTCCCTGCCCCTTGAGTTCACTGGAGCCGACTTTGAGCGTGAGTCCCGGCATCTCGTAACCTGCCTTCGACATGCGAAACCGGCTGTTGAGCGCATAGGGGCCCCAGTGCGGTAATGCCGTGCGCGCTACTTCGTCGAGGGCATTCACTTTGGCCCCGGACACCGACAATTGCAGTTCTACTGCGCGCTCCGATACCGGCAATGCAACCTTACCCGACAACCCCAGCTGGGTCCCGGCCGCCTCGGCCGTCATGGAAAACGGCACATGCGAGGAGGCCCGCAGCAGTTCCGACGTCGATCCGCTGGCGATGCGGATCTTGATCGGCGTCTTGTCGATCAGGCCTTCGAGATCCACATGCACGGGTTGTTTCGGCTTGGCCTCGACTACCCCCTTGTTGAGTGCGATGCGTAGCCCACCCTTCCCGGCAACGTCTCCCAACACCAGCACGCCAGACTCCACGGACGCGATGAGCGCCGATTGTTCCAACATCTCGCCTAAGCGATGGCCTTTGGCGAGGAGTTGCAACTGGAGCAGGTCCGCTTTCACCTCCAACGTCTCGACTACTTTGAGCGTGCGCAGCAAGCGGCCGATGTCGGGTTTCTCGGCGGCCACCCACACCGTGGCCTCCGGTGCCGCTCCGCGCATATCGAGAGCCATCGCGCCGACAAACACGGTATCCACATAGGTAGCGGAGAACGGCGAGGCATGCATCTTCCCGTCGCGAATCTTGCCGATGAAAGTGATATCGGTCACTGCAGCGGGCTTCAACGCGATGCGCTTCACTCCCACTTCCACATCGGCGTCCGTGAGATCGATGCCTTGCGGAAGAATGGGGAGTTCGATCACTGGCTTGGACGGGCCTGGTTTAGGGGGCGGCAATATGGACTCCAACTCAGCCAGCTCCAGGTTTTCCACCCGCAACTTCGCTTGCACGAGCGGCTTGCGATCGATCCCTACGCGTGCGAAATCACCGCTCATTTTCGTTCTGCCCAATTGCACGGCGAAATCGCTTAGGCGCCACTCGTCACTTTCCACTCGCACTCGGCCCGAAAGCGATACGGCGGCCGCACTCTTTGGCGAGAGTCCTAACCAGCGTGCGACGCTGCCGGCGCGCGCACTGCCCAGCTTGATCGTGATGTCGGTACCCGCATTTTTCTCCGGCGCCGCAACCCGTCCTTGCACACTCAACGTGGCACCAGAACCGGTGGCGACCAAATCCACGGGCCATTGCACCTCCTCGCTCAACGTGGGGAGATCGCCGCCCTTGAAATCGGCCGTCAAACGTTCACCCAACAATGAGCCGCGAATCTTCCCATTCAAGCGACCTCCAGGAGGCAACTCGATAGCCAGGCGTTCCAAACGCAGCTCGACCGGTTTGCCGCCCTTGACGTTGCCATAGGTGAGTTCTCCGTCCTCCACCTCCAGCTTCATCTGCAGCGATTGCACCAGCGCCTCAAGGTTCTTCCCGGTGGCGGCGAAGCGCAGTAGAAAATGCCCCAGCCGCCCTTTCACCCCATCGGCGCCGGTGAGCAAACGCGCCAATTGGCCCAATACTGTCTTGTCCGCGCGCAGTTCAATTTGAAATGCAGGATTGGCGGCGGCGCCGTCCAAGCCGATCTCGCCCACCAACGGAACATCCGCCACGGTAGCGTGCACCGGTGCATTCAATACCCCTCCATGCACACTGACTTGCAAGGAGGAGTCACGCACATCTCCCGGCACGCCGGACCAGCGTCCCACCTTGAGCGCGAGATCGGCTTCCACCAACGCCAACTCGCGAAACTCGAACTGCTTCTCTTTGTGTTTTTCCTTGAGCTCTTGCAAGTCCACGGATTTGCCCTCGCCGTCGCTCTTCTTCGCGGCTGCCTTTTTGCTATGAAAAGGCGATACATCCAACACCGGAAAATTGAACTCCCCTTTAATACGAGGAACTGTTTGCGTCACATCCACCTGCAAGTGTCCGTCGAGCACGGTTTTCCCCATGACGCCATGCAAATCTCGAATGTCGAGCACGCCGTTTTCCCATATCACTTGCCCGCTCAGCCCAGTGGCGCCCACGGGCGGTAGATTCACTTGCAGCAAGCGCTCGAAATTGGACAGATCCTCCGCACCCATTCCGAAAGTGAGGTTCGCGCTTGTACGCGCGGCGTCTGGTCGCACCGATCCGGCGATGCGCAATACGGTGCCGGCAAACTCGAGAGAAAACTCGATCGGCCAGGGCTTGGTGTCCGCGGTCAGAGCGGACAGCGCACCGCCTGTAACCGTCACCGTATAAGGAAAACTTTTCTCAACGGTGCCCCGCATCCTGAGGCTCAACGGTTGAGCATCACCTGCTTCGCCGTCCAATCGATCAAGGGTAAAAACGTGCGGTTCCAACCCAGGGCCGCCGACGTAATCCACGAGCAACGCTTTGAACTCGATGCGATCCACCGACAGCAAGCGCAAAGGCGGCTTGCCGTCACCGGCCTGAGGCTTGTTTGCGGCAACTTCCTCCTTACGCGCCAGCTGAAACAACCAATTCACCTGCGCCTGGCCATTGCGTTCGAGATGCACCTTGACGCCCTCGGCCGAGAGTTCACGCACGCGTACCTCGCCACGCAACAGCGCGAGTAGATCCACCCGCAATGTGGCCTCACCCAGACTGGCGAAGAACGGCGAGGAGAATCCCGCCGGATTGGCCACCGTGATACCCCCCACGCGAAACGCGGGCGTGAGGGTTGGTTGCATTTCCATCGCCCCTTCGAAACGCACCTCGCGACCTATGGCGCGCGACATCGCATCGGAGAGTTGATGGCGCCACGGTCCGGCGCTGATGCTGATGCCAAGCGCTGCAACGGCGACGGAAGCGAGAACCAAGACGCCGATAAAACCGCCAATACCGATCAGCAACCACCGCACAGGCGCGGGCAGCCTTCCGGCTGATTTCTTCACAACGGCGGAATCACTCAAGACAAAGCTCTCCTAGGACAACGAGGTGGCAAGCATAACGGATCGGTGCTCGGTAATGAGAAGGACCGGAATAGAGGCTTGCAGTTCCGCATGCCGTGCGCGACCTCCGAACTCCGGTTTGCAAGCCATCGAAGTCAGGAGCAAACTTCCACCACTATGCCACGACCGGATGAACAGGACGAAACCCATAACCCCTTTCGCTGCTAAGCTGCCGTCATGGACGACTCGACATATTGTTTAGGCAATTTTCATCCCGCCGTAACGGCGTGGTTTGAGTCCACTTTTCCGGCGCCGACCCCGGCGCAAGCGCAGGCCTGGCCGGCCATACAGTCTGGCAGCCACGCTTTGATTGCGGCGCCCACCGGTTCGGGTAAAACGCTGGCGGCGTTTCTGAGCGCGATCGACGCCTTGATTCGAATTGGGGTGCGGCGCGAACTTCGGGACCAGACGCAGGTGGTGTATATCTCGCCGCTCAAGGCGCTGTCCAACGATATTCAGCGCAATCTAGAGCTTCCCTTGTCTGGCATTCGGGAACAGTTGACCCGTCAAGGACTCCCCGACGTAGAGATCCGCACCCAAGTCCGCACCGGCGATACGCCTCGGGCGGAACGCGAACGCATGCGGCGCAAACCTCCGCATATCCTGGTCACCACGCCCGAATCGCTCTACATCTTGGTGACGAGTGAATCGGGCCGGCGTTTGCTGTCAACTACACGCACGCTCATCGTCGATGAGATCCACGCGCTGGTGCAAACCAAACGCGGCGCCCATCTGGCGCTCAGCCTGGAACGCCTGGAACAACTCTGTGCACACCCCATCACCCGCATCGGCCTGTCCGCCACGCAAAAACCCATCGAGGCGGTGGCGGAGTTCCTTACGGGCACCAAAGGTCGTCCGGCGAAGGGACTCATCGAATCTTGCGACGACACCACGTGTCGCATCGTAGATACGGGGCATGTGCGAGAGCGAGACTTGGCGCTGGAGCTGCCCGAGTCGCCCTTGGAAGCGGTGATGTCCGCCGATGTCTGGGGGCAAGTCTATGATCGGCTGGTCCAACTCGTTCAATCGCACCGCTCGACCTTGATTTTCGTCAACACCCGCCGCCTGGCCGAACGCTTGGCGCGCGCACTCACGGAGCACTTGGGCAAGGAATCGGTCACCTCGCATCACGGCAGTCTGGCGAAAGAGCAGCGATTCGACGCCGAGCAACGCTTGAAGCGCGGAGAATTGAAAGCGCTGGTAGCAACTTCTTCGCTGGAGTTGGGCATCGATGTGGGCTACGTCGATCTGGTGTGCCAGATTGCCAGTCCACGCGCGATCTCCGCTTTCCTGCAACGGGTCGGGCGCTCAGGCCACGCCGTTGGCGCGCTGCCAAAGGGCCGGCTTTTCCCTCTAACGCGCGACGATCTCATCGAATGCACGGCTTTGATCGACGCCGTCAAACGAGGCGAACTGGACCGACTGCGATTTAGCGAAAAACCCTTGGACGTGCTGGCGCAACAGATCGCCGCCGAAGTCGCCTGCCGCGAATGGGATGAAGACGAACTGTTTACCGCCTACCGCCAAGCCTGGCCCTATCGCGATTTGAAGCGGGAGGAATTTGCCGATGTCACCAAAATGCTGGCCGAGGGCATTGCAACTCGTCGCGGTCGCGCTCACGCACTCGTGCATCGCGATGCTGTGCACAAGAAGCTGCGTCCGCGCCAAGGAGTACGTCTCACCGCCATCACCTGTGGCGGCACCATTCCCGACACGGCGGATTACGTGGTCGTGCTGCAGCCCGAGGAAACGGTCATCGGCTCGGTGAATGAGGACTTCGCCATCGAGAGCATGGCGGGTGATGTGTTTCAGTTGGGCAATCGCTCCTATCGAATTATCCGGGTGGAAGCTGGAAGGGTAAGAGTTCACGATGCCCAGGACTTGCCGCCGACCATTCCGTTCTGGTTAGGCGAAGCGCCGGGGCGCACCGACGAGGTGTCGCAGGCCGTTTCGCGTCTGCGGCGACAACTCAACGATATTTTTGACGGCCATGGCGATGCGGCCAAGCACTTGACGCAGGAATTGGGCGTGAAGGCCGACGCGGCCGAGCAACTGGCCGACTATCTCCAATCGGCCCACGCCGCCCTCGGAACACTCCCGAATCAGACCCACATCATATTCGAACGCTTTTTCGACGAATCCGGCGGCATGCAACTGGTGATTCATTCCTGCTTCGGCAGCCGAATCAATCGCGCATGGGGACTGGCTCTGCGCAAACGCTTCTGCCGCAAGTTCAATTTCGAGTTGCAGGCAGCGGCGACGGAGGACGCGATCATCTTGTCTTTGACTTCGGTGCACAGCTTTGCACTGGAGGATGTCGCGCACTATCTGCATTCGAATTCGGTACGCGGCGTACTGGTGCAAGCGCTGCTCGATGCGCCGATGTTCATCACGCGCTGGCGCTGGAATGCGTCGATCGCCCTTGCACTATTACGCCAGCGCGGTGGGGATCGTGTACCCACCCAATTGCAGCGCATGCAAGCCGAGGATTTGATTGCCACCGTGTTTCCAGATCAGCTCGCCTGCCTGGAAAACATCGCCGGCGACCGCGAGATTCCCGAGCATCCACTGGTGCAACAAACCATCGCCGACTGTTTGCACGAGGCCATGGATATCGCGGGCTTGGAGCGTTTGCTGCAGCGGATCGAACAAGGCGATGTGCGCATCAGTGGTCGCGATCTCGCCATGCCATCACCGCTTTGCGCCGAGATTCTTACCGCCAAACCCTACGCCTTTCTCGATGATGCGCCACTGGAGGAGCGGCGCACTCAGGCCGTGGTCAATCGTCGCTGGCTGGATCCCGCAACCGCCGCCGACATGGGCCGCTTGGATCCCGATGCCATCGCGCGCGTGCGCGCCGAAGCCTGGCCTGACGCGCACAGCCCGGACGAGTTGCACGACGCACTGTTGTGGTTGGGTGTACTCACGGCAGAAGAAGCTCGCGCGCAACCGCGCTGGCCCACGATGCTGGGTGATCTCGTACACTCGATGCGAGTCGCTTCGATCGGCCTGCCGGACCGCGAGCGTGCGCTATGGTGTTCCGCGGAGCGCTTGCCACAACTGCTTGCTATCCACCCCGATGCAACCATTCGAGCTGGCGCTCTTAACGCACCGGAGGACGTAGCGGTTGCTTGGGAACCAGATGCCGCTCTCACCGAGATGGTACGTGGCAGGCTCGAAGGACTGGGCCCCACGACAGCCAGCGCCCTCGCCGACTCGCTCTCGGTTTCCGTCGCCAGGATCGATTCCGCGTTACTCGCCCTGGAAGGTGAAGGCTTCGTACTGAGGGGCCATTTCAGCGCGCAATCCGCTCACACGCAATGGTGCGAGCGGCGCTTGCTTGCCCGCATCAACCGCTACACCCTGAAACGGCTGCGCCAGGAAATCGAACCGGTTTGCGCGGCGGAATACATGCGTTTCCTGTTGGAGTGGCAACACGTGGGCGAGTCGAACCAGATGGAAGGGCCGGACGGATTGGCGGCGGTGACATCGCAGTTGGAAGGTTTCGAGGCCGCCGCCGGTGCCTGGGAATCGGAGCTGCTTCCGGTGCGTGTCGCGCATTACGAACCTTCCTGGCTGGACGACCTGTGTCGGGCGGGAAGAGTGCTGTGGACCCGCCTGGACCCACCGCACGGCCAACGGCCGCGCAGCGCTGGCCCCGTACGAACTTCGCCCATCACCTTGCTCCACAGGCGGCACGCCCCGCTGTGGTCGACATTCGGCAATCGACAGGATCTCTCGCCTGAGACATTGAGTTCCAACGCGCGCGCGACCTTGGACTATCTGCGCCAGTCCGGCGCGTCCTTCTTCGACGACATCGCCCATCACGCCAACTTGCCCAAGAGCTTCGTGGAAGAAGCCCTAGGCGAGTTAGTGTCATGGGGACTGGTACACGCCGATAGTTTTGCTGGATTGCGCGCGCTCCTCGTACCCTCAGACCGGCGCAAGCCTTTCGGGTCGCAGCGTCGAGGCCGGCATTCGGTCATGGGCATCGAAGACGCCGGACGATGGGCCATAACCACCTCGGCGCACAGCGCCAACGAACAGCGCCCGAATGCGATCGAACACGTGACTCGCACCCTACTCAAACGTTACGGCGTGGTGTTCTGGCGCATGCTCGCGCGCGAGGCGGATTGGTTGCCACCGTGGCGCGAGCTGTTGTTATGTTTGCGCCGGCTGGAGACACGCGGAGAGATTCAAGGTGGGCGTTTCGTCGGCGGATTTTCTGGTGAGCAGTTCGCCCTACCCGACGCCATCGTGACACTCCGGCGAACACGCGGGGGCAGCAAACTAACCACCACATGCATCAGCGGCGCCGATCCATTGAATCTGGCGGGATTTCTCCTGCCCGGTCCCAAGATTGCGGCCCTCGCCGGCAATCGTATATTGCTTGAGAGCGGTGTGCCAGTGGCTGCCTTGGTATCCGGGGAAGTCCAGTACCTCAGTACCTGCGATTCACAAAAGGCCGCGCGTTGGCGAGACGCGTTGTTTCGCCGACCGCCTTGTCGT
>JANNFC010000359.1:0-3120 GCA_031379405.1 Betaproteobacteria bacterium
ATCAATGCACACGCCGGAACACCGGACCCATAGTCCCAGTTGGGTGTCAGCCGGTAGAACAGCAGCCAGTCCGCCACCCTGGGGCCGTTGGGCGGCTCATCGCCCTTGCCACCAATGGCCGGCAAGGGCTTGACGTATCCATTGGGGTATCGGCGAACGCCCGACGCATAACAGGCAACCAGCCGCTGGCCGGTTTGCCGTTCGTAGGCCGTCAACGACCGCACCTGTTCGAAAATCCGGTCTGGCAGGCTCTCGTCGTCGTCGTCGAAAAAGGCGACAAACTCCCCGTTTGCCTGCTGCAGCACGGTGTTGCGGGCGCCCCCCGCGCCTTTGTTCTGCGCTTGGCGGATGATGCGGGCGCGCGGGTCGTTCACTATCCGCTCCTCTGCTATTCGAGCGGTGCGGTCGCTTGAGGCATCATCGTCAATCAACAGTTCCAAGTTAGGCCAATTCTGTGCGAGGCACCAATCGATTGCGCGGCCGATGGTCTCCTCGGCGTTGAAACACAGAATCCCAATCGTGACGAGTGGAGCGGTCATGACGGAGGTCTCGACGCACGGTGGAACGTGCGTATTGAGCGATTGTGCGCAGCGTGCTCCCGGGACGACAGTAAGCGCCTCAAGAAAAACAGCGGGTGGCGCAGCATGAGCAATCCAAAACCGAAAAGCGAGGACCTCCGCCGACCCTGCAGCCACGCGTACTTGGCTGTGATCCAGCGGCGGCAGAACGGCAGCTGGGAGCTGCTGTTGAGAAGATCGCGATGCTTATCCAGATACATCAAGGTAAACTTGCGCTCCTCGACAAGGGTCTTCTCACTCGAGTGAGTCATGGTCTGCATGACGAGCGGTTTGCCGACACCAACGAAGTGGGCGCCTGCCTTCCCGAGTCTGATATTCAACTCCGTATCTTCGCTTCTGCGGAACGCAGGATCGAACCCGCCCAAACCCTTGTACGTGGAAAGCCTAGCCATCTGCGAACACGTTGCACAGGCGCCCCCGCCGTTTTCCAGAGGATTTCCTGTCAGAATGTGCCGCGAAACGTCGAGGCCGGAAGGTGCCCGCCGATTGGCCTGTTGTCCGGCTGTCGCCACGATGACCTCGCGACCATCGGGAAACGTCTGTCGCCGCGCCGTGTGGCATACGACAGGGGCACCGTTCGCGAAGTCTCTCTCATAGTCGACAATGCGCAAGATCTGGCAGGCTATCCGCTCGGGATCGCTCACATCGTCATCGTCGAAGAAGGCCAGGAATTCACCCCGCGCCTGGTCTATGATTCGGTTTCGGCTCGAGGCGACGCCGAGGTTCTTCTCGTTGTGGAGCACGTGCAGATCCGGGAATTCGGCCTGCAGTCTGCGCAGGACGTCAGACGTCGCATCCGACGAGCAGTCGTCCACGACGATGACTTCGATTGGTCGCCAGGTCTGCGCAAAAACGGTACGTGCGGCCCGCTCGATGGTAGCCAAGGCATTGTAAGAGGTAATGCCGCATGTCACCAGAGGACTCATCATAGCATCTACTCGCTCGCAAGACGCTCGATCAAGGCAGCCCATAGCCGATACTGCTCTTCAGGCTCATACTTGTGCATTTTATGTGCTGCGATCATACCGCGTCGGCGCCTTTCTTCCCCATTTGACATCGCCTGATCGAGTGCGCCGGCAAGTGCATGCGTCTCATTCCCGGGACCAGCAAGCCAGCCCGAGTCACCGTCGGCAATGAGTTGCGCCACACCTTCGGCGTCCCGAAATCCTACCGCTGGTAGGCCAGAACTCAGCGCCTCTGCCAAGGCATTCGAAAATCCCTCCCACCGTGATGGCATGACAAACAGGTGGGCCTTTGCGTAGGCATCGTGAACTTGCGCAGTCGGTGAATGGAATTTGACCCGATCGGTGAGACCAAGGTCTGCAACCAATTGTCTTAGAAACGGCTCGTGCTCCCCTTGACCGATGATATCGAGATCCCATTCCGATCGCGAGTGCGCAATGCAGCCGAAGGCCTCAATGAGGCAATCAAGCCGCTTCTGTATTGCGTCGAGACGGCCAACCGCCAGGAGGTGAAAGCGGCCGTCTTGTCCAGGGTGTTCTGGCCGAGCTTTGCTACGAGCAGCTCCGACCGGATTGGCGATGCAGGTTATGCGTTTGTGCAGCGACTTCGGATACCCATGGATGTACTCCGGGAATTGAACCGTGATCGCATCACACAGATGCAGTAGGGCAAAACTCATCCATCGCTGCCGTCGCGCATAGCGCAATCGATACATCGAGGGACCGTTGCGTTCGGCGGCGACGAGACGAATCCTGGCAAATCGCGACGCCGCATATACCGTCTTATCCCCGCTCATCACAAAACCGATGAGCACGCGCACTCCGTAACGGTGCATGATCGCCGCCATCTCCCGGACGCGTCGCACCTTTCCGATGATCCCCGTGCTCGAACCGAGTCTATGCCATGTCACTGAATTGGCGATGGGATAGAAGGATCCCGCGTCGGAAGCATCGAGGCTCATGACGTGGACTTCAATGCCCCGGTCTGACAGTTCATTCGCCACTTGACAGATCACGCGCTCGGCCCCACCAGCCTGACTTAGCCGGTGAAAATAGAATGCAACCGTTGTCACCGCAGGCACGCCTCGGCGAATCTTCATCCCCTCACAAACCCCGCAGGATGATGTGGGACCAATTTTGGGCTAGCTAACACAGGATTCTGTGCGGTGCCAGTCTGAGAGTTTGTGTGCAAGCCGCATGACAAACTGGCCTGTGGGCAGGTTGACCTTGGCCGATCGCAACCGCGGGAAGTTTCGCTCGTTCCTGCTGGGATCACTGGAACACTTTCTGGCCCGCGAATGGACCAAGGCCCGTGCCCAAAAACGCGGCGGCGGCAAGGCCGTCCTTTCCCTCGATGAGACGGATGCGGAGAATCGGTATCTCCTGGAGCCGGCCCACGAGCTGACAGCGGAGAAAATCTTCGAACGCCGCTGGGCCACGACGCTGCTCGACCAGGCCATGTCCCGGTTGCGCGGAGAATGCGTGGCCAGTCACAAGGGCGATCTCTTCGGCAAAGTGGAAAGCTTTTTATCCGGTGAGATGGGCGAGGCTTCATACGCCGATGTCGGAGCGGCATTGAA
>JANNFC010000376.1:0-3560 GCA_031379405.1 Betaproteobacteria bacterium
TCGGCCTGACCAACGACGCCTTCGGGTACATCCTGACCAAAGTCGACTTCCACAGTTTTCCCCGGTACGACTACGTCTCTCGAACCAGCCTCGGTGAGATGACCGGTGAGATTCTGATCGAAAATTGCCTCCGCTTGATCGATCGGTGTCCGCGCCCGGATCGCATGGGACCGTAAAGACTGCCATGTAGGAATTGTGGCGGAGGGTAAAGTGCGGGGAATCTCCGGGACTGCTGTGGAGCAGTTTTTTAAAAAGTGGCGAGCGGGACAAGTCATGTGGAACACGAGAACCATTCTCTGTCGTTGGTGGTGATCACGTTCTCGTCAAACTGGTACATGAGGAAGAGCTCGGGAGCTCCAAACTGCCGCATCAGACGTTTGTGATCCAACAGAGCGTCAGGCTTTTCAAAGGGTGTGTCGCGTCGTCGCCGGCGCATTAACCCAAGGGGACATGGAGACGGTATTGGTTCTCGGTCGAGACATGGCTAGTTGGGCTCCCGAGTCTCGCCTACGGATTGTAAAGCGCCGACCCCCAACCTGGCCAGCACGAGCGGTAACACGTCAGCCAACGGCTTGAGTCCGCGTCGGGCCGCGCGTGTTTTTTCGAGTGCCGCCGCTAAGGGCTCCGCCTCTTCGGCGTGACTGCCGGGCGGTAGTTCCAGGATCGCTTGCTGCAGATCCGCGAGCATCGCGGCGGGTGGCGTGGCGTGGTCCTGGTGGAACTTCATGAGCTTATCGAGGACATAGTCGCGACCATTCATTCCGGGGTGTCGCAAGACTTGACGGCCCGCCACGATCTGATACAGCAGACGCGTAAACTTGGTGGCGATCTTGGTGCGAATGTAACGCTCGTCCTGTCCCTTCGACCTCCACACCTGGGCGAGCCCACGATAGTGGGGGTTACACATCGCGAGGTTATCGGCGATCATCATCAGCACGGCGCGCAAACGTCGGTTGCACATCCGCACCAACGGACCGTTCTGCACGTCGACCTCATCGCTCTGATACCGCGATCGATACAGGCCGGCCCGCCCGGTGATGCGATTGGCGCGGGCGTAGTTGGCGATCGGTCCCATCTCTCCGGCGAGTTCCGCCGCGCTGACCACGTTGATACCCGGGCAGCAGAGCAACAACAGATAGGGCGTCTTCACGAGCAGTTGGGCCAAATCTTGCTCCAAAGCCCGTATTTCTTGCGTTTTTCGCTGACGGTCATCGTCGAGCGCGAGCGTAATGCGATGATGCGTGGCCGCCTCTTCGGAGGGAGCGGCAGCGTTGGCCGACCAGGCGACGATCTTTTCCAACGTCCGCTCCTGGAAGCTGACGTTCGCCGCGCGCAGGATCGTCGTCAGCCCGTGCACGCCGCGCCGTTGAAACTCGGCTGGCGACGCGACGTGCCTCACCAGCAACATCGCGACATGGCTGTCCCAAAACTTCGCGTCGAAGAGCGCGGCGTAGCCAGGCAGCGCGAGGTCGAGATGTTCGCGCAATTGGCAACAGACGGCCGTGCGCTTTTCGACCAGATCGCGGCGATGGCGCGCCAGCAACTGCAACCGCCGGTGCGTGTCGTCCCAGGTCGGTTCGAGCAACCCAAACCCGGCGACCGTGGCGCGGAAGATCGCGGCTAGATCGTTATCGTCCGTCTTGTCGCCGGGATTGGCCGCTTGGCGATGTTGCTTGGTGGCGAACGGATGCACGACGCGCTTGTCGAATTTTTGCCCGCGCCATTCGCTCGCGGCGAACGCACGCAGGATCGGCGTGTGGTAGTTGCCAGTCCGTTCCACGGCGACGACAAGATCCTTGATGTGCTGGCGGTCGGCTGTCTCGCGAATCAAGGCGATGGCGGCGTCCAGTTGCCCGCGCTCATGATCGACGTTGGTTGGCTCGACCAGGACGCGGCCATAGAAATCACACATGAACCATTTGGAACGCACCTTCGCGCAATCGAAACACACGATCGCGAAATGTTCGGGACCAGCCTGCTGAACACGCGGATGCAGCGTGCCATGGGCCTTCTGCACCGCGAACGATCGACGACCCTGACGACGCTTGGTAGAACGTGACGTGGACATCTGGAACTCCGTTCTCTGAAAAGAGGGAAGCGAACTCCGTCACCATTCGCTTCAAGATAGCTCCAGATGTCCTTTTGCAAGAGATTTCTTGTTAAGGGGGACATACCAGGGACATGTTGTTTCCTGGAGGCTGATTGCAAATTGGCCACATTCCAGGAGCGCAAGCATGTCCCAAGCGATGTTGTACCACGCCTTTCATGTGTCGGGCTATCGTCTGGTGGGGTGGGAGTTTGACCAGCACAAGGTTCTGGCGCACCTCGAGCCGCAAGACCACAAAGTCTGCTGCTCGAACTGCGGTAGCCACAACGTGATTCGGCGGGGTAGCCAGTCGCGGTGGTTTCGGAATGTGCCGATTCAGTCCGACCTGACTTGGCTGATCGTGGACATTCCGCGGGTCGAGTGTCGCGAGTGTGGCATCACGCGACAGATCAGGACTGGCTTGGCCGCCGGGAAGCAGAGCTACACCTACGCCTTGGCTCGGCACGTGGTCGAGTTGTGTCACCACATGACGTTGCTTGGAGTGGCGCGGCACCTGGGCCTGAGTTGGGACATGGTCAAGGAGATTCACAAGGAATACCTCGGAAAGAGGTTCGCCAAGCCGGCCCTGAAAGACGTTCGCCGGATCGCCATCGACGAAATCTGCATCGGCAAGGGCCGTTGGAAGACGATCGTGTTGGACCTCGACTCGGGTGCGATCCTGTTCGTCGGGGATGGGAAGAAGGGGGACGCCTTGCTGCCGTTTTTCCGCCGAATCAAGCGGGCTCGCGTGGTCATCGAAGCGGTCGCGGTCGACTTTGGCAAGGCCTACATCGCGGCCGTCGAGAAGCACTTGCCGGACGCCGTCCTGGTCTTCGACCGCTTTCACCTCGTCAAGCTGTTCAACGAAAAGCTCACGCAACTCCGCCGCGAACTGTATCGCCAGGCGGTCGGGCCGCTGCACAAGAAAGTCCTCAAGGGAATCCGCTGGCTGCTGCTCAAGCGGTCCGGCAACCTCGACGACGAACGGAATGAACGTCGACGCCTCGACGACGCTCTGGAACTCAATGAGCCGCTGGCCACCGCCTACTATCTGAAGGAAGACCTCTGCCAGTTCTGGGAACAAGGTACCAAAGAACGCGCCCGTAAGTTCCTCTTGAAGTGGTACCAGGCGATGCTGGCCTCCGGCGTCCAAGTCCTGCAAGGCCTCGCCCGCTTCGTCCTGGCTCATCAGCACGGACTGTTGGCCTGGTACGACTTCCCGATCTCCACCGGACCGCTCGAAGGCACCAACCGCAAGATCAAAACACTCCACGCCACACACTACGGCTTCCGAGATTCAGAGTACTTCGAACTGAGACTCTATAACCTTCACAACAGCAAACACGTCTTCGTCGGATAACTCATGGACTCATACCCGCGCACGCATTCCCCGGATGAACCGCCATTCACGTCGTAATAAGTGAGCGTCGAGTTGGCCGGCCGGGCCCGAGGCAGCCGTTTGGCCAGGTCGAGC
>JANNFC010000356.1:0-4392 GCA_031379405.1 Betaproteobacteria bacterium
AATGATGCGGACCTGCCCACATATAGGTAAAAATGAGCGCCCAGAAGTGCACCACCGATAAGCGATAGCTATAGATAGGACGGCCCGCTTGCTTCGGGACGAAGTAGTACATCATCCCCAAAAATCCCGCGGTCAAGAAGAAACCCACCGCGTTGTGCCCGTACCACCATTGCACCATGGCGTCTTGCACGCCGGCGTACACGGAATAGGATTTCCAGAAGGTGACAGGAATCGCCGCGCTGTTCACCAGATGCAGCAGCGCAACGGTTAGTATGAAGGCGCCGAAGAACCAGTTCGCCACATAGATATGCGATACCCTGCGCTTCCAGATGGTGCCGAAGAACACCACGGCATAGGCTACCCACACCAGCGTAATCAAGATGTCGATGGGCCACTCGAGTTCGGCGTACTCCTTCGAAGAAGTGACCCCCATCGGAAGCGTAATAGCCGCCAGAACGATGACCGCCTGCCATCCCCAAAAGGTGAACGCCGCCAACCCATCGGAGAACAGTCTCGTATGGCAGGTTCTCTGTACGCAGTAGTAAGAAGTCGCGAACAGCGCCGACCCTCCGAAAGCAAAGATCACGGCGTTGGTGTGCAGCGGCCGCAGGCGTCCGTAACTCAGCCACGAAATCCCATACGTGAGATCGGGCCAAATCAATTGCGCGGCGAGGATCACGCCCACCGACATTCCGACAATGCCCCACAACACGGTCATAATGCTGAACTGACGCACCACCTTATAGTTGTAGGTGCCTTCGTTTTGACTTTGGGTTACTCCTTCAGTCCGATCTGGCATCGATTCTCCCTTTAATGATTCGAAGCGCCATTGCGCCACTGGCGTGTGGTCAGTGCAATCCCTGGGGGCATCGTAAGCAATCTTAAGTTTCGGATGCTTGATCAAGATCAAGGGCAACAGAATCGGCTCGATCGTCGTCTTGCAGTACTTTGAATCCCGGTCCTTCGAGATCGTCGAATTGGCCGGTCTTCACGGCTTGCCAGAAGATCGCACCGATTACAAAAACCAGCACCACACTCAATGGAACCAAGAGGAATAGGATATCCATGGTCTATGCAAGCGCCGTCGCGACGGCGCCCTTGTCAGGCTCGTCACTCACCCCAGAGCAGGCACGGTCTCGCGGCAATAATCGTAAGGCGTTGAGCACTACCACCAACGAGCTTGCCGCCATGCCAACTCCCGCCATCCAAGGCGTCAACCACCCGCCAATGGCCAGCGGCAGGGCAACAAGGTTGTAGACCAGGGCCCATGCCAAGTTTTGTTGAATGATGCGCATCGCACGTTGCGCGATGTGAAAACCCTCCGGCAACGCGCGCAAATCCGGCGATGTCATCACCACGTCCGAATGAGCTTGCGCCAACACGGCACCGCTGCCCATGGCGATGGATAAGTGCGCCCCCGCGAGCACCGGCGCATCGTTGACGCCGTCGCCAACCATTGCCACGCGCGCGCCCCGCTCTTGCGCAGCCCGCAGCCGACGCACCTTATCCTCCGGGTCCAAATCGCCGGCGTACTCTTCGATGCCTAACTCGGCAGCGGTGTATCGCACCACTCGTTGCGCGTCCCCACTCCATAGCGATACGTGCTTTCCTTCGGCAAGCAGCAATTGAACCGCTTGCCTTGCTCCTAGCCGAGTATTGTCCGCCAGATCGAAACGCGCGATGGCGCCTTCATCGTCGCTGAACCATACGCGGGTAAGCTCGTCGGGAACTTCATCACCCTCCTCCAACGTAGCGGCGCACGCCCATCTCCTCCTACCCAGACGATATCGCTTCCCGTCAATAAGTGCTTCTACGCCGCTACCTGGAACATTGCGCACGAACTGCGTTTGTAGCACCACGCCCTTGTTCACGCCTACAGCGCCTAATAAGGTCCGCCCGATAGGATGTTCGGACTGGCGCTCGATGGCCGCTGCCACTCGAAGCACCTCCGTCTCTTGAAGTCCGCGGTAAGAGACGACACGCTGAAGTCTTAGCTGACCGTCGGTCAGCGTTCCGGTCTTATCGAAAGTAATATGTGTCACCCGCGCAAGTGCTTCAATGGCGTGAGCACTTGTCACGATCAGCCCTCGTCTTGCCAGAGATGCAGTGGCCACCGCCAACACGGTGGGCGTGGCAAGCGACAAGGCGCAGGGGCAAGTCACTACCAGCACGGCGATGGCGGTCCACAGGGCCTTCGACGGATCCACAAAATACCATCCGACACCCGTTGCAGCCGCGATCAACAAAGTAGTCAGGACAAAGTAGGACGCGACGCGATCGGTAATTTGAACAACACGAGGCCGCTCGCCTGCAGCGCGCTCCATTAATCTGGCGATGTGCGATGCACGAGTCTGACTGCCTATGCCCTCCACCCGTACCAGTATGGGCGATAGACGATTGACGGCGCCCGCGACAACGCTCATGTCTTGCTTCCTATAGACCGGCCGGCTCTCACCCGTGAGCAGCGACTCGTCGACCTCGGTCTCACCTTGGAGCACAATGCCATCAGCAGGAACGGTCTCCCCTGCTTTAACCAACACAACCTCTCCGACTTTGAGTGTTACTGCTGGCACTTCTTCTTGGTCTTCGCTATCCGGATAGCGCGAAAGTCTATGCGCGCTGATAGGCATCGCGCGCGCGACGTACTCCAGTCCACGTGCGGCCTTCTGCCTCGTCTGCTGCTCAAGGTAGCGGGTGAGAAGCAGTAGAAACGCGAACATTGAAATGGAGTCGTAGTAGACCGCATGCGTTCCGGACATCGTGGCCGACACGCTGGCCCCGAACGCCACCAGAATGCCTAGCGCCACCGGCACGTCCATGCCCAAAGTACGATTTCGTAGATCTCGCCGCGCACCATGCAAAAACGGCGCGCAGGAGTACAGTAGTACAGGGAGGGTGAGGAATAGGCTCGCCCAGCGCAACAATCCCTCAATGCCCGCGCTCATACTGCCGTCCTCAGTTAAGTACGTGGGCACGGCATACATCATGACTTGCATCATTCCCATGCCCGCGACCGCTAGACGCCATAGACTCGCGCGCCGCTCTCGTTCCCGCAAAATTTCCGTCGCTGTTTCAGTACTAGGGAACGCCTGATACCCGATCGCTTGAACCGCCGCCAAGATCTCGGAAAGCTTGGTTCGATGCACATCCCAGCGAACACGCGCGCGCCGCGTTGTATAGTTGACTTCGACACCGGTCACACCACTGAGCGCGCTCAAGTGCCGCTCGTTGAGCCATACACAGGCTGAACAGGTGATCCCCTCCAGTAGTAACGTTGCCTCGCGCTCACGCTCACTCAGCGAGCAAACAAACTCTTTCTGTACTTCTGGACGATCATAAACGGAGTATTTTTGTTCCGTGTATGCCGCCGGCGTGATGGCAGGCCTCGAGGTTCGAGACTCGTAATACGAACTCAGTCCACCCGCTGAGATGAGTTCAGCAACCGCCTGGCACCCGGCACAGCAGACCCTGTGAGATCGCCCTGAGATGCGAACGAACAATTCACTTCCATTAGGCACGGATTGCCCACAGTGGAAGCACCCAAGCACACCAGCGCTCATGCGTTAAGTGGGATAAGCGTTAAGTAGTCTTCCTCTCGCAAGTGTTTATTCCCAACAACGAGTAAGCAGGACACCACCCAATGAACGCCGTGGCCAGGGGAACGATGCCAATCAATCCTAACCAACGAAGGGGCCCGTGTCCCAAGAGGACGATCGCCAGTAACGCGACCCCTAATACGATACGAATGACCCTGTCACTCTTGCCAATATTGGTTTCCATCTTCAACCTCCAGAAACATTTAGGGCCTCCGAGAGCGGATCCCCTCACGCAAGCCCCGCCTTGCAGCTTATCCGTACGTGGCACCCGTATGTTGATCTGTGTCAATACCAGGAAAGGTCATATCTCGCGACTCCTCTCGCTGGCGTCAGATGATGCTTGACCCAGATCAAGGCTTACCAACGAAGAACTGGTTATGTTGCCAATCATGACACTCGAGAATACTTTCTTCGCCGCCACAGAAGGATCTGACATCTATGGAGGATGGCGTTACGAATACTCCAGAAGTGAGCCGAATCTCGCAGGACCGACCCCCCATTGAGGATGACATTGCGCATAAGCTCGATCAACTTCAGGAATCCTTTGGACGCGAGTGGCTTTGGTTTCGCGGCGACCCCGAGTCAGCCTCAGAACAAAAGGCGTTCCAAGAAGCCGAGTTGGCGATGCAGAACGTAAATATCCAGTTTCGGCGACTCAACCGACTCACCAAAGACCAAGCTGGTTGGACCTATCGCTCGCACGCTTATGATCAGGTGATTCTGGATTACCTTTCTCGACGCTGGCCCTTGGACTATAGCAAAGAATCTGGCTAAACCGTGCCCGTCTCCAGGTGAC
>JANNFC010000396.1:0-10023 GCA_031379405.1 Betaproteobacteria bacterium
CCCGCCGTTGCAGCCGAATCATCCTAAGTCCGACAGGCTCCTAGCCCACTGGTCGACCATAATTCCATCCCCTTAGTCCTATTCATCCCGTGCATCGTGTCCAAAAAAAGCTTCCAAGGAAGCCTCAGAACCTCCGTAGCACCCCAGTCGGCTACAATCCCGACCGCAATGAGGTGCTTTGGCCGATTCCATCGGCCAAAGTGAAACGGGAATCAGGTGCGGATCTTCCAATGCCTGAACTGCCCCCGCAACGGTAAGTAGGTCACAGCGCTTCCATCCTAGACCACTGTGGATGTCCCCACATCCATGGGAAGGTTAAGCGCTCGAAGCAGTGATGCTTCAACCTGCGAGTCCGGAGACCGGCCCCCTCGCGAGAACGGAACGCCGCGGCGGGCGGTGGGCACTCGACATTCCCATCTGGGCGCCTACTTCCCTTATTGCATTCTTCGTAGCGTTCAGTATTTAGCTACTCGCGCGTGCGGTGGGCACGCCTATCCAGGAATCACCATGTTCACGAAGTATTTCCTACTCTTCGCATTGCCCCATGTCGCACTGGCGGACGAGCCAGCAGCGCCAAACATCGTTTCCGAAAACGTCATCGTCACGGCCTCGCGGTTCGAGGAAGACAGCACTCGAAACACCATCGGCGTGCAAGTTATTTCGCGCACCTTGATCGAACAAAGCGGGGCGCAGGATTTGCCCACGGTACTGGAGCGCCAAGGCGGGGTGTATCTTCGCGAAAGTTTTGGCAGCCCCAATCGGCAAGTCGATCTAAGAGGATTCGGCGTAACCGGTGACCAAAATACCCTGGTCTTGCTTGATGGCCAGCGTATCAGCGAATACGAGCTCTCCCCCGCCAATCTGACCTCCATCCCTCTGTCTTCGGTAGAGCGCATCGAGATCGTGCGAGGAAGTGGTGCAGTTCTCTACGGTGCCGGCGCAACCGCCGGTGTGATCAATATCATCACTCGCAACCCCAAATCCAACGCCTATGGCGGGCGAGCGAGCGCTGCTCTGGGAAGCTACCGCACCGGCTCCATTGGTGCTTCCGGGGAAGTGGCGGGCGAGACCCTCGGCGCTTCCCTGGCCCGCGACCGCTATCAATCGGATAACTATCGCGCGAACAATCGCGTCGTTGAGAACAGGGGAAGCGCGGCGCTGCGGTGGTTTGTAGGCGCCGGCGATGTGACTGTTCGATTGAGCGGCAGCGATCAGAGCTTGCGTCTGCCTGGCGCGCGCACGGAAGCGCAGCTACAAACCGATCGCCGCGGCGCAACCACACCCAATGCATTCAGCAAACTCTTGGCGGGGCGTGCAACCTTAGCTGCACGCCAGGACACAGCGATGGGGGAAATTGCGATGGATCTCGCCTACCGCAAGCGCCAATCCTCTTCCGTTCAAGGAGGGGGCACCATCGATATCGATGGCAATGTGCGATCAGCGTCTCCTCGTTCACGAAGCACCTTCAACATCCTCGGGCGGGAGAACACGCTAGTCATCGGCTTCGACTGGGAACACTGGGACTACAAGACGACCAGCATTTTTGGGGGCTCGCCCTCGAACGCAGTGTCCGATCAGCGCACCGTTGCGGTCTACGCGCTCGATACCCTGGCACTTTCCCCTGAGCTGCGAACGAGTCTTGGCGTGCGCTGGCAAAAGTCGAGAACCGAATTGGACGATGAATTGAATCCGCCCAGACTCCATCAATCTCGCATCCTCAAGGCGTACGAGTTGGCCTTGCGCGGTCAGATGGCGCCGGCGTTGGCTATTTACGGGCGCGTTGGTCAAAGCTTCCGCATGCCCAATGTCGACGAGAATCGTTTTCGTTCGACACTCCTCGAACCCCAAACCTCCCTCGATCGGGAAATCGGACTGGAATTCAACACGGCGGGCGCACGCTTACGAGCGGCCGTGTTTCAGATGCGTTTGCGCAACGAGATCTTGTTTCTACCGGTTGATGTGGTGCCGGCAACCTTCTTCGGGGCGAATACCAATCTACCGCCGACACGCCGTGAGGGACTGGAACTCGAAAGCGGCTGGGAGCCCGTAGCGTGGCTGGAGATCTCGGCCAAGTACACCTACACCATAGCCAAGTTTCGCGAAGGCGACTTTGGCGGCGCGTCGGTAGCAGGCAAGACCATCCCACTCGTTCCACGCCATCGAGCGGGGCTTTCAGTCACCGTGCTGCCTTTACAGGGATTGCGCCTGAGCACCGCAGTGAGCTATGTCGGATCGCAGTACTTCGACAACGATCAGAGCAATAGCTTCGGGCGCCAGATGCCGAGCTATACCTTGGTCGATCTGGGTGCGAGTTACACCCAGGGCAACTGGACGCTGCGCACGAATGTGCGCAACTTATTTGGCAAGGAATACTTCGACTACGCCATCCTCAACTCCGCGAAGACCAGCTTCAACGCCTATCCTACCGGCAAGACCTCTGCGTTCATCGGCGCGGAGTATCGCTTCAAGTAGCGTCCTCAGGGGCTGCGCCAGCGCATGAGTTCGTTGTAGCGCGGCGCAGCGCAACGATCGCCCGTTGACCAACCGGATTTCGCGTGCTATATCACATACCGGAGCCCTAGGGTGCATCCATTGGAAGGAACATACAACTCATCAACGGAGGGAGGAGTCTATGATTTTCGGTAAGCGTCTAACGGTCATCGCAGCCGGCTTGGCCGCCGCGTCATTCATCGCGGCACCGGCTCAGTCTCAGGTCCAAAAACTCGGCAAGGGCGAAGGTTTCGTTGATATTGTCGCCTGGCCCGGATACATCGAACGCGGCGACACCGACAAGAGTTTCGACTGGGTGACCGACTTCGAAAAAAAGTCCGGCTGCAAGGTCCGTGTGAAGACCGCCAATACTTCGGACGAAATGGTGGCCTTGATGAACGAAGGCGGCTTCGATCTGGTGACGGCGTCCGGGGATGCATCCCTGCGTTTGATCAGCGGCAAGCGAGTACAAGAAGTCAATACCAACCTCATCCCAAGCTTCAAAAATGTCGATCCGCGTCTGCAAAAAGCGCCGTGGCACACGGTAGGTGGCAAGCATTACGGCGTGCCCTATCAATGGGGCTACAACGTGCTGGCCTATAACACCAAAGTGTTCTCCAAGCCGCCGACGAGCTGGGAAGTGGTGTTCAAGGAGATGAATCTTCCGGACGGGAAGTCCAACAAGGGCCGGGTGCAAGCTTTCGATGGCCCCATCTACATTGCGGACGCCGCGCTCTATCTGATGAAAACCAAGCCGGAGTTGGGCATCAAGAATCCCTATGAGTTGGACGACAAGCAATACAAGGAAGCGCTCGATCTGCTGCGCGTTCAGCGCAAACTGGTGCAGCGTTATTGGCACGATGCCTTCATTCAGATCGATGATTTCAAGAATGAAGGCGTGGTCGCCTCCTCTTCCTGGGGCTTCCAGGTAAACCTGCTGCAAGGTGAGAAGCAACCCATCGCAAGCGTGGTTCCGGTGGAAGGCGCGACCGGCTGGGCGGACACCACGATGATGCATGCGAATGCCGAGCATCCCAACTGCGCGTACATGTGGATGGAGCATTCGATCAACCACAAGCTGCAGGGCGATTTGTCCGCTTGGTTTGGTTCAGTGCCATCGGTACCCGGCGCGTGCAAAGGCAACAAACTGCTGGGCGACGAAGGCTGCGGGCGCAACGGCTACAACGAGTTCGACCGCATCTGGTTCTGGCGCACGCCGGTCGCCAACTGTGGTGGTGGCCGCACTTGTGTACCCTACTATCGTTGGGTCACGGACTACATCGCCATCCTCGGCGGGCGTTAGTTTTCTTCTCCAGTAAAGGCCGATGAGCTCCACTCATCGGCCTTTTCGCGCATGCCCATGGCCGACACAATCGTCTCCGCGGTGCGATTCTCGGGCGTATCTCGCTACTTTGGCGACGTGCGTGCCATCGATCAGCTTTCACTGGAAATCGCTGACGGTGAGTTCTTTTCACTGCTCGGACCATCGGGATCGGGCAAGACCACCTGCCTGAGGCTGATCGCCGGCTTCGAGCAACCCGATGTCGGCGATATTCAGATACATGGTCGTGCGGTGGCGGGTGTGCCGCCATACGAACGCGACGTCAATACCGTGTTTCAGGACTATGCCTTGTTCCCCCACATGACGGTTGGGGAGAATGTGGAGTATGGGTTGATGATCCGCAAGGTGCCGCCCGAGGAGCGACACCGCCGCGCCGGTGAGATGCTGGAGCTGGTCAAGCTGAGCGGCATGTTCGACCGGAAGCCCAGCCAACTTTCAGGCGGTCAGCGTCAACGAGTTGCCCTGGCGCGGGCACTGGTCAATCAGCCCCGCGTGTTGCTTCTGGACGAACCTCTGGGCGCGCTTGATCTGAAGCTGCGCGAGCAGATGCAGGTCGAGTTGAAGGCCCTGCAACGGCAGGTGGGCATCACTTTTATCTACGTCACGCACGATCAAGGCGAAGCGCTCGCCATGAGCGATCGTCTGGCGGTTTTCAACCACGGACGCATCGAGCAGATCGATGCGCCAGGCCATATCTACGAGCGACCGGCGACGCGATTCGTGGCCGGTTTTGTGGGCGTTTCCAATGTGTGTGAGGGCGAGCTCGCCCGGAGGCTCACCGGCACTACGGAGCCATTCACCATTCGACCCGAGAAAATTCGCCTGGCCGATCCGATCGCTTTCTCGCCGGATTCCTGGCGCTCGGTGACGGGCGTTGTGGAATCTATCGTCTACCTGGGGGCGGCAACGCGTTACAACGTGGTCCTCGAGGGCGGTGGTCGGCTAAGTACATTGCGACAAAACGCCGACGATGCGGGCAAGGGTCCTCAGCAAGGCGAGCGCATACGACTTACCTGGCAGCCCAAACACGAGCATCGTTTGCAAGGCGATGCGTCATGACATCCGACACGCTCGCAACTGCCACACCGGGCGTGTTTCATCGCATCGCTAACGCGCTTTACCTGCGACCCCGACTTCTGCTTTTTCTGCTTCTGACCCCCCCTCTGCTTTGGTTGGGCGTGATCTATCTCGGGTCATTGTTCGCGCTTCTCGCGCAGAGCTTTTTCTATATCGACGAATTCTCCGGCGTGGTGCATCGCGAGTTCTCGTTTATCACCTGGGGACAGCTCTTCACGCTGGCGAATTTCGACATTATTTTGCGCACCACGTCGATGGCCGCGGTTGTCACCATCGCTGCGGCGCTGCTGGCGTTTCCGCTTGCCTATTACATGGTGGGCTACGCCAGCACGCGTGTGAAGGCTCTGCTGTATCTGGGTGTGATGCTGCCGCTTTGGTCGAGCTATCTGGTACGGGTTTACTCCTGGAAATTGATCCTGGCCAAGGAAGGTATCGTCACTTGGTTGGCGGATAGTCTCGGTTTGCTTTGGCTGCTGGAGGGAATACTTTCCATTCCCGTGATCGGCGGTTCTTCGCTATCGACATCGGACATCGGCACCTTCCTGGTGTTTCTCTATGTGTGGTTGCCCTTCATGGTGCTGCCCATCGTCGCCGCCCTGGAGCGCGTTCCGCCGTCATATATCGAAGCTTCTGCCGATCTAGGCGCATATCCGAGAGAAACTTTTCGTCGAGTGATCTTGCCGCTGGCGCTGCCGGGCGTGGTCGCGGGTTCCATCTTTACCTTTTCCTTGACCCTGGGCGACTACATTATTCCGGGCATCATCGGTACCTCGCACCCGTTCATCGGGCAAGCGGTTTACGCACACCAAGGCACGGCGGGAAATATCCCCATGGCGGCGGCGCTGACCATCGTGCCCATTGCCATCATGGCGGTGTACCTGAGCATCGCCAAACGCCTGGGAGCTTTCGATGCCCTCTAGTCATCCGGAAATGAGAGGCAAAGCCGGTCGCGGCACCGACGCGGGATGGGCGCTCAAATTGGGCGCGATCGTTACGCTCTTGTTTTTGCACATCCCACTGTTTTTCATCGTTCTCTACGCCTTCAGCTCGGACTCGAAGACATTTGTGTTTCCGCCTCCAGGGTTAACCACTAAGTGGTTCGCTATCGCGTGGGAGCGGCAGGATATTCGAGACGCGATCGGGCTGTCGGTGCAAGTCGGGGCGAGCGCAACGGCGCTGGCCATTGTTCTAGGCACCTTGGCGGCGGCGGCGGTTTGGCGTTCGAAGTTCTTTGGCCGCGAGAGTGTTTCCCTGCTACTCATTCTGCCGATTGCACTGCCCGGTATCATTACCGGTATCAGTTTACGCAGCGCCATGGGGTTGATGGAGATCCCCTTCAGCTACTGGACTATCGTACTGGGTCACACCACCTTTTGCGTGGTGGTGGTCTATAACAACGTACTCGCGCGCTTTCGGCGAACGTCTTATGCCCTGATAGAGGCCTCGATGGATCTCGGCGCCAACGGCTTGCAGACGTTTCGCCATGTGGTGTTACCCCATATCGCCACGGCACTGTTGGCCGGGGGAATGTTGGCCTTTGCCCTATCGTTCGACGAAGTCATTGTGACAACTTTTACCGCGGGACAACAGTCCACGTTGCCGATCTGGATGTTGAGTGAGCTGGTGCGACCACGCCAACGTCCGGTGACCAACGTGGTCGCGATATTCGTCATTGTCGTCACCTTCATTCCGATCTTGCTCGCCTTCTATCTCACACGCGATACGCACGAAGTGGCGGGAGCGGGCAAGTAGTTTTCAGTCCTGGAGAACAGCATGCAAACTAAATTGCTCATCAATGGCGATCTCGTGACAGGTACGGGCGCGGAAGAGGCCGTGGTCAACCCTCACAGCGGAGAGATCATCGCGCGCATACGAGCGGCGTCTGCGGACCAGATCCACGCCGCCGTCGCCGCCGCCAGCGCCGCCTTCAAGACCTGGGGCCAGACCACACCGCAAGAGCGCTCGCTGCTGATGCTGAAGCTTGCCGATCATATCGAGAGCCATGGCAAGGAGTACGCCGAACTGGAATCGAAGAACTGCGGCAAGCCCTTTGTGCGCGTGCTCAACGACGAGATACCGGCCATGGCGGATTGTTTCCGCTTCTTCGCCGGTGCCGCGCGCTGCATGCACGGCAGCGCCACCGATGAGTATCTGGCAGGCCACACCAGCATGATTCGCCGCGATCCCATCGGCGTGGTGGCGCAAATCACGCCATGGAACTACCCGCTGATGATGGCGGTGTGGAAGCTTGCCCCCGCCCTGGCTGCCGGCAATACCGTGGTGATCAAGCCCTCGGAGATTACGCCACTCACCACGCTCAAGTTCGCTGAGGCGTTAGCGAGCCTTTACCCAAAAGGCGTGGTTAACGTCTTGCACGGCAAAGGGGACTCGGTCGGATCACCGCTCATCAACCACGCCGGTGTGCGCATGATTTCCGTCACCGGCAGCATAGCCACGGGACAGAAAGTGCTGGAGGCCGCGAAGGCGAACGTCAAGCGCACTCACCTGGAGTTAGGTGGGAAAGCACCGGTCATCGTGTTCGACGACGCCGATCTGGAAGCAGTGGTTAACGGCATCAAGGTTTTCGGCTACTACAACGCCGGACAGGACTGCACTGCCGCATGCCGCATCTACGCCGGCGCCAAAATTCACGACAAACTGGTGTCCGATCTGGCTTCGGCGGTGAAATCCATCAAGTACGGCAATCCACAAGCGGAAGATTCCGATATCGGCCCGGTGATCTTCGCCAAGCAACGCGAGCGTGTCACAGGATTCGTCGAACGCGCCGCTTCCGTCAAACACATGGAAATCGTCGCCGGCGGAAAACCTGGTGAGGGTAGCGGTTTCTACTTCGAACCCACGCTAATCGCCGGTGCTCTGCAATCCGACGAGATCGTACGCAAGGAAGTGTTCGGCCCGGTAGTTTCCGTGACTCGATTCAGTGACGTGGAACAAGCCATCGACTGGGCCAACGATTCCGATTACGGATTGGCTTCATCGGTGTGGACCAAAGACATCGGCAGGGGAATGAAAGTGGCCAGCCGCCTCGAATACGGCTGCACCTGGGTAAATACCCACTTCATGCTGGTAAATGAAATGCCTCACGGCGGCGTCAAGATGTCCGGTTACGGCAAGGACCTGTCCATGTACGGATTGGAAGACTATACGGTAGCGCGACACGTCATGGTAAACCTGGGCTAACCCATTCCGGTCATTCCCCGATTCCCATGACCAGCACCCAACTCTATCTCCGCCTCCTTGGTTACGTTAAACCTTATTGGCGAGAGTTCGCGGCATCGATTCTCGGAATCGCGCTGGTAGCGGCTTCGGAAGTGGTGCTGCCCATAGCGGTCAAGCCCCTCATCGACGGCACCTTCGTGCAGAAAGATCCTTTCATGATGCAATGGCTTCCCATCGGCATCGTGGCGATTTTCGGTGTGCGCGGCCTCGGGTCATTTCTGGGCAACTATGCCAGCGCCTGGGTAGGCAACAAGGTCGTCCAGGATTTGAGAGGCCAGATGTTTCAAAGCATTCTGCGCATGCCCACCGCCTTCTTCGACAACAGCATGACCGGCAACCTGATATCCAAAATCACCTTCGATGTCACCCAAGTGACCTACGCCGCGACTCAGATGGTAAACGTCCTCGTAAAGGACTCTCTGACGGTGCTTGGATTGTTGGGATGGCTGCTCTATCTGAATTGGAAACTCACGCTCATCACCTTTCTCATGGTTCCACCCATCGCCGTGGTCGTACGCTTTTTCAATGTACGGCTGCGCAAAATGAGCCGCGCCAGCCAAGAGGCCATGGGAGAGATCAACAACGTGCTACAGGAGAGCATCGAGTGTCATAAGGTGGTCAAGGTTTTCGGCGGCAATCAGTACGAGGCAAAACGCTTCTTCAATGCGACCGATCGCTTTCGTGGCTTTCTCATGAAGCAGGCCGCGGCGGGCGCGCTCAATGTGCCCATTACTCAGCTTCTCGTTGCCATCGCCACCGCCGTGGTGATACATCAAGTGGCCCTGCAAGCGTCGGGGGATCAAACTACCGTAGGCGGATTTGTTTCCTTCATCGGCGCCATGATGCTGTTAAGTCCTCCCATCAAGCGCCTGACGGGTGTGAGCGAACATTTGCAACGCGGACTGGCCGCATCCGAAAGTGTGTTCGGACTCATCGACGAGAATGCGGAGGAGGACACCGGCACCCTTAATTTGGGCCGCGTTCGAGGTGAGCTGGTGTTCGAGGGCGTGACCTTACGCTATGACGGTTCCGAGGGGGATTCACTGCATGGCATCGACCTACACATCAAGCCGGGGGAGACCGTGGCGCTGGTGGGACAATCAGGCAGTGGCAAGACGTCGTTGGCCAATCTTGTCCCTCGTTTTTACCGGCCGACGGCCGGCCGCATCACTTTAGATGGACACGAACTCGATCACGTTACGCTCGCAAGCCTACGAGCCAATGTGGGGATCGTCAGCCAGGAGGTTTCCCTGTTCAACGATAGCATCGCCGCCAATATCGCTTACGGTACTCATGTAACCGCCAGCGCATCGCAGATAGTGGCCGCGGCGGAAGCGGCGCACGCGATGGACTTTATCCGGGCCCTGCCAGAAGGCATGAACACGCTGGTGGGTGAGAACGGCGTGCGCTTGTCGGGCGGACAGCGCCAACGCCTCGCCATCGCCCGCACGCTCCTGAAGAACGCGCCTGTGCTGATTCTCGACGAGGCGACCTCGGCGCTGGATACGGAATCCGAGCGTCAAGTACAAGCAGGCTTGGAAACCCTGATGCGAGGACGTACGACTATCGTCATCGCCCACCGCCTTTCCACCATCGAGAAGGCCGATCGCATCGTGGTCATGGACCAGGGCGCCATTATCGAGATGGGTACCCACGCCGAGTTGATCGCTCTGGGACGCACTTACGCCAAGTTGCACAGTATGCAATTCCGAGAGATCGATTTGGATGTACGATGATCGTACTTTAATGAATACGCATCCCGAAATGGGTCATCTCGAATTCAAACCGCTGTCAACACAAGAGTTCACGCAGTGGGAGGCTGAGCAGGAAGAGCGCTACGAGCTCATCGATGGCGAAGTGGTCGCCATGACCGG
>JANNFC010000403.1:0-7541 GCA_031379405.1 Betaproteobacteria bacterium
TGAAATTACGTGAGAACTTTCATCGCCCGCGGATCGCGGCCGCGCAGCATCTGCGGCGATCCCACCGGAAACGACGAGAGGTCAACAAGCGCTCGCCAGGATGTTGACTAAAATCAAAAGGGACTTCGCGGGCGGGGTATTGATCCCGCCCTTGACCATAGGGCGGCTACGTGAAAATCACTTCGCCCCCTTTGGAATCCCCCGAAGTTTGCTCCGCGCCAAGGGCGTGGGGAATACGAGTTGATCGAGGGTGGACGCAACATCCGACACCGTAGTGCGGTGCATGTCGCGCACCTGGGCCATATCGTAGGGACGCGCCCGATGCATGGTGCAGCGGTCGTCCCACATCACCAGATCGCCCAGCTGCCAGCGATGGGTGTAGACAAATTGTGACCGTGTGGCGTGCTCCATGAGGTCCGTCAATAGCAAGCGTGCTTCGGGAATCGGCATGCCCCTGATACCCATGGCATGCGACGCCAGGTATAGCGTCTTGCGTTGGGAGCCGGGATGAACGCGCACCAGCTTTTGCGGCACAGGTGCCAACCCGGCGCGCTCCTCCGGTGAGAAATCCGTGAAACCGATGGTGGAACGCGAGTAGAGAATAGAGTGTTCCGCCACCAGATCTTCGATCTGAGTTCTGACATCCTCAGGCAGGGCATCGTAAGCGGCGCGCAGGTCGGTGAACTGCGTCTCGCCGCCCTTGGCAGGAATAGCACGGGCGGAAAGCAGAGAATATTTTGCGGGAATCGCCTTGAATGAACTATCGGTATGCCACAAACGGTCGCCCAATCCATACATCCGGTTGCGATCCGCGCACGGCAATAACTTTCCCTGCGCATCCAGATTGGAAATGTCGGCTACCTGAGGATCAAGCCGAAACCGGTGATCCGGTCGCAACTGCTTGATGGACGTTTCCAAGGGGCCGAAGTGCGCACTGAAGGCGATCTGTTGCGCGTCGTCGAGGTGCTGGTTGCGAAACACCAGCACTGCGTAACGATCACTAGCGCGGACAATGCCCTCCAGTACCGAGTTATCGAGCGCTGCGGACAGGTCGATCCCGCTCACCTCGGCAACGAACAGCGCATGCAATGGTTTTACCGACAATTTCATGGCGCTCTCCACGTCAGAACCTAGAACGCGTCCTTTAACCGCGCCCAATCCTCTATGGCGTGCTCTTGTCCGGGCACGATCTGCACAGAGAATTGCGTATAGCCCATGTCACGCATGGCGCCTACTCTTTCGATCAATTCCTTTTCGGTGGCGGTGAAGGTCGAGGTACGAATCAAATCCGCGGTCACGAACGGCCGCTCCTCCGGCCTGACGAACATCAAATGGCCGCGATGATTCGAAAGGTAGCGCGCATCCTCCGGTTGAAAACCGCGCGCGATTTCGACATACCCGCGCACCGCATCGGACGCCGAGGAATGCGCCGGGGTGCTGTTGCGCAGTCCGGCGAGCGCTTCGTCGGCGGCTCGATGCAGCATGAGCGCCGCGCGAGGACCTGCCTGCGCCATGGCACGCGGCGAATCGTAGGGTTCTCCGGCAGTCAATACGCATCCGAGGGCGAAGGCAATGGCGGACATTTCCGAGCGAGCGTGACCTGCCGCCTCCCAACTCTTCTGCATCTCTTCCAAGGCGGTGCGGCCCGTCTCCAGATCGCCCACGAAGTTCAGCCAACTCGCACCCAGTCTGGCAACGAACGCGCGCGCTTTGGGGCCATAGGCGGAAACGTGCAGCGCGATAAGATCGCGCGTATTGATCAGCCCCAGGTCGGGGTTGAGAAAACGGATCTTGCGCCGCTGGCCTTCGATTTCGGTCTCGACGGTTTCCTCTCGCAGCAGCGCGTAGACCACTCGCAAGTACTCCTCCATCTCCGCCAGCTTGATGGCATCCAGACCCATGGCGCGCCGCCCGGTGAATCCGGTACCCACCCCGAAATCGATGCGGCCGGGGGCCAACTTGTTGAGCGTGGCGAAGGCATTGGCGGTCACTGGGGCGATGCGATTGGAGGGGATCAACACACCCGTACCCAGGCGAATGCGCGCGGTCTTCACGGCTGTCGCTCCCATGGCCACGAAGCAGTCCGCGCTCAACATCTGCGTATCGTAAAACCAGGCGTGCGTAAAGCCCAATTCCTCCGCGCGCTGCACCACCTTCCACGAGTCGGCGGAAGTCGCCAATGCGATGCCGAATTGAATCTTTGCCCTCATGCCTGTGATCTCCTCAAAATCGCGTTGCTTTCGCGGTAGGATACTCCCACCCTTCATTGCGGAAAGAGACCCGTGTTCCAAGGAAAATATTTCGATCAAGTCAAAACCGGCGACGAATTCAGTTCCTCGCTCACCGTCACCGAAACCCACCTGGTATTGGCATCGGGGCTGTTCGGCGACTTCAACCCTTTGCACGTGGACGAGGAGCACGCGAGAGCGTCGCGCTTCGGCGGCCGCATCCTGCACGGACCGTTTACGAGCGCGCTGGTGGCGGCACCGGTGGGGATGTACTTCCATTCCACGGCAATCGCCTACCTGGAGCACCTATGCCGCTTCAAAGCACCGGTAAAACCGGGCGACACCTTGAGCACAACATGGACCGTGACGGAAACCTTGCCCAAACCCAAACATCACGGTGGCATCGTGGTCCTGAGCGGCCTTTGCAAAAATCAGAACGGCACCGTGGTGGCCGAAGCCGAGGGCAAGATTATGGTGAGCAGCACTCGCGCGCCGTGAGCTCCGCGACGTAGAGAACCCTCTCAAGGCTCAAAGGCGAGTGCCTAAGCCGGCGGAGCCGGAACCAAGACAGTCGAAATTTTGCCGCCAAAATTCGTGCTACGAACAAGGGGAGAAGCCCCTTGTTTATCCCCCAGGAAGGAACAAGGGGCGTCCCCCTTGTATATCCCCTGACCAGGGTGTCGCTGCGTACGAATCTTCGCCAAATCTGTCAACACTTAACTTGTCAGAGACTAAACCTTCTCGCTGGCGCGGGGCTGACCTCGCCGATCACCCTGCGCGCGCAATTGACCGTCCTCCAGCCTGAGGGTGCGGTCCATGCGGGCCGCGATACCCATGTCGTGCGTGACGATGATCAAACTGGTACCTAGATCACGGTTCAATCCCAGCATCAACTCGAGAATCTGCTCGGCGGTGTGCCGATCCAGATTGCCGGTGGGCTCATCGGCCAACAGACAGGCGGGCGTGGTCACCAGCGCCCGCGCCAGCGCCGCACGTTGGCGTTCACCCCCGGAGAGTTCGCCGGGGCGGTGCGTCAAGCGATGAGCGAGTCCGACCTTCGCCAACATGTCCGCTGCCAGGCTGTGCGCCTCGGCGGACGATAGGCCACGCACGAGCAACGGAATCGCCACATTCTCCACTGCGCTGAATTCCATCAACAGATGATGGAACTGGTAAACAAACCCAAGTGCTTCGTTGCGCAACTTGCCGCGCTCGGCATCAGAGAGCGTTTGCATGGGCCGACCCAGAATGGAAACCGTTCCGGCGCTGGGCGCGTCCAACCCACCCAGTAAATGCAGCAACGTGCTCTTACCGGACCCTGATGCACCAACGATGGCGACACGCTCAGCGCGAGCCACCCGGAAATCCACGCCCAACAGCACCGGTACTTCGTGCGGCCCTTGGTGAAAGACTTTACGCAATGCCTCGCACGCGATCACGACGTCATTCATAGCGCAAGGCCTCTGCCGGATTCACCCGCGCCGCACGCAAGCTGGGATAAATCGTCGCCACCAGCGACAGCACCAGCGACACGCCTGCGATGGTAATCACATCTGACCATAGCAGATCCGAAGGCAGATCCTTGATGTAGTACACGGACGGGTCGAGAAAATGGATGCCGAAAGTGTTCTCGATCGCAGGCACGACCACATCCACATTCAGCGCCAACAACACTCCGAACACCACCCCAAGCAAGGTCCCGATCACGCCGATTAAAGTCCCCTGCACCATAAAGATCTTGAGGATGGACGCCGGAGTCGCCCCGAGCGTGCGCAAGATGGCGATATCGGAAAGCTTGTCCGTGACCGCCATGACCAAAGTCGAAACGATGTTGAAGGCCGCCACCGCCACGATCAGCATCAGGATGATGAACATCACACGCTTCTCGATGGCTACGGCACGGAAGAAATTCGCGTGACTGCGCGTCCAATCAGCGGCATGCACGCCAGGCGGCAGCACCTTGTTCAGTTCGTACGCTACACGCGGCGCCTGAAACAGATCGTCCAATCGCAACCGAACGCCGCTGATCGCGTCGCCCATTCGGTACAAGCGCTGCGCGTCCTCCATCCGCACTAACGCCAAGCCGGAATCATATTCGTACATGCCCACCTCGAAAATTCCGATGAGCGTGAACTGCTTGATGCGCGGCAAGATCCCGGCCGGCGTCACCTGCCCCTGCGGCGCAATCACCACCACTTTGTCGCCCAACCTGGCGCCGATGGATTGGGCTAACTCTACGCCGAGCACGATGCCGAATTCGCCAGGACGAAGATCCTTGAGGTTACCGGAGCGCATGTTCTGACCGATGTCGGCCACCCGATCCTCCTCCTCCGGCACGACGCCTCGGATCATGACACCTTGCACGTCCTGGCCATTGGAAATCAATCCCTGGGCATTGATGAAAGGCGCCGTCGCCTTGACCAGAGGATGCTGGCTCGCCTGCTGGGAGATCCGCGGCCAGTCGGCCAAACTGCCTTCCAGGCTGGTGATCTGCACGTGCGAGGCCACGCCGAGAATGCGGGTGCGCAGTTCCTTCTGAAATCCATTCATCACGGACAAGACCACGATCAGCGCGGCCACGCCTAAGCCGATGCCGGCCATGGAAATCAACGATATGATGGATATGAAGTGATTGCGTCGCTTGGCACGCGTATAGCGCAAGCCGACAAAAAGTTCGTAGGGCTGCAAATTGGATTCTTGGTTGGGCGGAACGTGAAGTGTGCCACATTCCCCGTGCTAGACTCGCCGCACAGAAGGTCTTTGGTATAAGTAAGCCGCGCTACGCGTGATGCAAATCTCCCTATTCTTGTCATTGCCCGATGGCCTCGCACCACGGCCTCCTCTGCAAGCCCTTCCCGCCCTGGCCAAACTCCTCTCCCGGGCCGACCGACAAGACCTGCCGGGCGCTCACCGCGAGGCGGCGCTGTGCGGACTATTCGATGTATCCCTGGCTGCCGATGCGCCGAGCGCGGCGTTGACGGCGGGCGCGGATGGCATTGAAGTGAGCGACGATTACTGGCTGCGCGCGGATCCCGTTCATCTGCAAGCGCAGCGCGATGACGCGGTGCCGTTCGAAGTTACAGACCTCGAAACCCATGATGCCCGCGCCCTCCTCGAATCGCTCAACGAATTTCTTGCCGCCGATGCTATTCAACTGATCTGGGGCGCCACCAACCGCTGGTACTTGCGTCTACGCCACGCCCCGTGCCTAGCCACTTCCCCCTTGAGCCGCGCGGTTGGGCAACCAATGGGATTGCATCTTCCCACGGGTCGGGATGCGCCGAAGTGGGCCAGCCGTCTCACTGAAATTCAGATGCTGCTGCACACGCACGCCGTCAACGAGGCGCGCGAAACAAGCAGAAAGGTCCCCATCAATGGTTTGTGGGTGTGGGGTGGTGGTGTGCTTCCAACGATGCCGCCTTCGGCATTCCACACGGTGTATGGCGACGATGTCCTCGCCTATGGACTCGCGCATTGCGCGGACGTCAGATCGCAAACGGCTCCCACTGGATTCGACAAATTGCCGCGCCACGAGCATGCGCTTGTCGTCCTCGATTCTGAGCACGATACGAAGCGTTGGGAGCAAGACTGGTTCGCGCCCATGCTTTCCGCCTTAAACCGCCGGGCCCTCGATCAATGTGATATCGTAATTTGGAGCGACCGAGCACAGCGCTATCGCCTTCGTCCGAACTATCTGTGGCGCTTCTGGCGTCGCCCAACGCATCTGGATCTGGTCGCTGCCCGTGCATGAAGTCGTCAATCGCCCCATCCCGGTAGAGGACCTGAAGCGGCTGCTCGCGGACCACGTTCACCCGGTCGTTGCACGAGTGTTGGTCGCGCGCGGCGTGAAGACCAAGGAGGCGCTCGACCGCACTCTGAATCACTTGCTTGCGCCCGACAGTATGCGCAATCTGACGAGCATGGGGCGGGTGCTCGCCGACGCCATCGAACGACGCAAGCGACTGCTGATCGTGGCGGACTACGACTCCGATGGTGCCACGGCCTGCGCGCTGGGATTGCTGGCGCTGCGTGCGATGGGGGCCGAGGTGGACTACATTGTCCCCAATCGTTTCGAGTACGGTTACGGTCTAACGCCTGAGATCGTCAGGCTGGCCGCTGAGCGCAAACCCGACTACCTGATCACGGTGGACAATGGCATTGCCAGCGTGGAAGGCGTACGCGAAGCGACCCGCTTGGGTATCGAAGTATTGATCACCGACCATCACCTGCCCGGCGCGGAGCTTCCGGCGGCGGCCTGTATCGTCAATCCGAACCAGGCGGGATGCGAGTTTCCCAGCAAACATCTGGCGGGCGTTGGTGTCATGTTCTACGTCCTGCTGCAATTGCGCTCGGAGTTGCGAAGCCGCGGGCGCTTCAGCGCTGCGCCCGAACCCAATCTGGCCAATTGGCTGGATCTGGTGGCGCTGGGTACCGTGGCGGATGTCGTGCGCTTGGATGACAACAATCGCGTTTTGGTCCAGCAAGGCATCACGCGCATTCGCGCCAGCCGTTCACGTCCAGGGATTTTGGCGCTGCTTCGAGTGGCCGGACGCGATCCCATTCAGGCCGGTGTCTACGACTTGGGATTCGTGCTCGGCCCACGGCTGAACGCCGCCGGCCGCTTAAGCGATATGTCCCTGGGCATCGAATGCTTGATCGCGCAAGACACCGCCACGGCGGAGCGGCTGGCGCGCGAACTGGACGCCCTTAACCGCGAACGCCGAAGCATCGAGGCGCACATGCAAGACAGCGCCCTCGAACATCTCGATCGATTCGAAAGCGCGGACCGTTGGGGTGTAGCGCTGTTCGATGCCAGTTGGCACCAAGGTGTTATCGGCATTCTCGCCTCGCGCATCCGTGAACGCCTGCACCGCCCCGTCATTGCATTCGCGGCGGGCGTCGAGGGCGAACTCAAAGGTTCGGGCCGCTCTATTCCCGCTCTTCATTTGCGCGATGCCTTGGATCTCGTGAGCAAACGCCACCCCGACATGATTCGCCGTTTCGGAGGCCACGCCGCCGCCGCGGGACTAAGCATCGATGCGCAACATTTCGAAGGTTTCGCGCGCGCCTTCGACCATACCGTTCGTTCGTTACTGCACCCCAGCGATCTGAAGCAGCGCACGGAGACCGATGGTTCCCTTGGCGATGAAGACTTTTCCTTCGATCTCGCCGAAGCGCTCGCCGACATGGTGTGGGGACAAGGCTTCCCTGCCCCCACATTTCGCGACGAGTTTCGCGTGGAGCAGCAACGTGTGGTGGGCGGCAAGCATGCGCGCTTACGACTGAGGCGAGCTGGCGGCGGCAAGTTTCTCG
>JANNFC010000406.1:0-6262 GCA_031379405.1 Betaproteobacteria bacterium
ACGGGTTACAGGCTGGCGATAAGCAATGATGGCCAGCGTCTCCAAGACAGCTCGCGAGTATTTGGGTGGCTTTTCTGCCGACATGCGATCGAGATACTTCTGGAGATCGGTTCTGGTCTGGAAGCGCCAGCCTCCCGCAACCGATACCAGTCCCACGCCTCTTCCTGACCAGTCGGACCTGAGGTCCTCCAACACCCGACGCAGCAGGTCGTGGCCGACCTCGTTACCAAACAACTTTGCCAGCTCTCCCAGCCCCACCGGCTCTTCGCTGGTCAGAATCGCCGCTTCCAGGATGTTCTTGATGCTCTGCAGATCAACCTGTTCTGTTTCCATCTCTCAGCGTCACATAAATAGGGGAAAAAACCGCGCGTTGCACTACGTTGACCAAGCCTTCCCTGGCCAGCTCAAGCAACCCCAGCAGGGCGACTACCAAACCAGGCACCCCCTGTTGGGAATCGAATAGCCCTGAAAATTCGACAAAACCCCCATGGCGAAGATGGCGAAGCATCTGGCTCATGGACTCTCGCACCGAAAGCTGCTCACGGGCCACCCGATGATGCTTATTCGCCTTGGCTCTGGCCACCAATGCGAGCCATGCCATTCGTAAGTCCTCGGGGTTGACCTCGGGCAAGCGCTCGATAGCGATCCGTTCAAAGCATGCCTGAGCAATCTGGAAGTCCCGGCCACTCACCGGCAAAGAATCCAGCCGGTGAGCGGCCAATTTGATCTGCTCATACTCCAGGAGCCGGCGAACCAGCTCGGCCCGCGGGTCTTCCTCCTCGACCATCTTCTCGGGCCGAGGCAACAACATACGCGACTTGATCTCGATCAGTAGCGCCGCCATCAACAGGTATTCCGCAGCCAACTCCAATTGATGTGTCCTCATGACTTCCACATACCCCAGATACTGCCGCGTGAGATCCGCCATGGGAATGTCGAGGACATCCAGATTCCGCTGCCGAATCAGATATAGAAGCAGATCCAGCGGCCCCTCGAAGGCTTCCAAAATGATGGCCAGCGCTTCGGGCGGAATATAGAGATCCCTAGGTAACTCCACCATAGGCTCACCATAGATCCTGGCCACCGGAGCGAGGTGGTTGGACGCGATCTCCGCGACTAACTGCAATCGTCCTCCAATACGTAGGTGGTGCAACCTGTCGTCATACCCGCGTCGTCGAATAGAAAACGCGATTATCCGTCAAACGGGAAGCGAACCGTGGGGGGTTAAAGAACCCTAGTGCAATGCCGTTATGACGAGCGAATCGGTATCACCACCCGTCTTGATAATCCGTCCGATGCGTGGCATATCCGGAGCCTGCTTGGCTTCGGTACGAGAATGGAGAATCCCGTGTCAGAGTTGCTGAAAAAAATCGACGCCCGCGCCACGCTCGCGGGTACCAACAAGCTTGAGCTGCTCCTGTTTTCTCTTGGAACAGACACCCGTACCGGCCAGCGCGAGACCTATGGCATCAATGTTTTCAAGGTGCGGGAGGTCATGCGCACACCGACCATTACGCGCGCGCCCCAAATGCCCGCATCCGTCGAAGGCATGGTAAGTCTGCGCGGCAAATTGGTTCCGGTTGTAGACCTGGCCAAGTATGTAAGCATTCCGGTGGAAACGCCACCGAAAATTATGATTGTCGCCGAATACAACGGTCACACGCAGGCCTTTCTGGTGGAAGCAGTGGACACCATCTTGCGCCTTGACTGGTCAGCCATGCGCGTTCCGCCCAACATGCTTTCTCAGCAAACTGGGGGAATGGTCATCGCAGTCACGGAATTACCCGACGCTCGCCTCGTCATGATGCTAGACGTTGAGCGCGTGCTGGTGGAAACGGGGCATAGCGACGATGACATCGTTTTCCGAAATCTTGCTCCCATCCCCGACACCGACCGCATGATCCTGTTCGCCGACGATTCCTCGGTGGCGCGCAAACAGATCGAACGAACGCTCAATGCGATCAACGTCAAATACGTCGGCACGGTGAATGGCCGGCAGGCCTGGGAAGAACTGCAGAAACTGGCCGACTACGCCGAAGCCCGTTCCATCCGCACCTCCGACCTCGTACAAATTGTATTGACCGATGTGGAGATGCCCGAGATGGATTGAAACAAGCTCACCAAGAAACTGAAGTCGGATCCACGCAAGGCCGACCTACAAGTCATCATGCACTCGTCTCTTTCCGGCACCCAGAACCAACAACTGGGTCATTCCGTGGGCGTGGACGAGTACGTATCCAAGTTCCAACCTCAGCGACTTGCCGAAGCACTCACGCGCAGGCTCGGCGCCACACTGGCCGTGCAATCCTAACTGCATGAATCGAGGACTGCTCAATGGATACCAGCGAAAACACCAATCTACTTGAAGCCGTCGACGCACGAACCAAACTGGCGGGCTCCAACAAAATGGAAATCCTACTGTTCTCGCTAGGTACGGAGGAGATTTTTGGTATTAACGTATTTAAGGTTCGCGAAGTCACCAAGACTCCTCCGGTGACACAAACGCCCAACATGCCCACCGGCGTCGAAGGTGTCATCTCGTTGCGCGGCCACATCATTCCCGTCATCAGCCTTGCCAGTTTCTTCCATCTCACCGATCGCACGGATGCCTCGGAGGGCACAATGATGGTCACTGAGTACAGCCGGCGAACACAGGGCTTTCTCGTGCACGACGTCGACCGCATCGTGCGAGTCGATTGGGACCACGTGAAGTCTCCGGATAGCATCCTCCCGAACCACGAGCACTTGGTCACCGCCATTACCGAACTGCCCGACGGCAAATTGGTCTCTATCGTAGACGTTGAGCAAATTTTAGTGGACGCCTTTGGCGAGAACGTTATTCCACAGTTGCCACCGATCATCCAACAACAAGAGTCGGCAATTTTTTTCGTCGACGATTCCACGATCGCGCGCCGAGAGATTTCTCTCGTTCTGGACCAACTCGCCGTGAAGTACCACCAAGCCACCAACGGCATGGAAGCATGGGAAAGATTGCAGAGCATGGCGCAGCGCGCCACGCAAGACGGAGAACCCCTTCGCAATCAACTTAGCGTCATTCTCGTGGATGCGGAAATGCCGGAGATGGACGGCTACGTGCTCACTCGCACCATCAAGGCCGATCACCGTTTCGACGGTATTCCAGTGGTCATGCACTCTTCCTTGTCGTCCGAAGCCAACCGCCTCATGGGCGCCAAGGTCGGAGTGGATGCCTACGTCGCCAAGTTCGACGCGAACGTACTGGGCGAAACGCTGCGGCCCTTGCTACAACGGCACTAACCGATTTCCGCATCCGCAAGATCACTAGCGCGTAACAGCAGGATTTCGATCGACGTAAAGCGTAGGACCTATGACAAAGAGTGATCTCAAATTTCTCGTAGTAGACGACTTCTCCACGATGCGCCGCATCGTGCGCAACCTTCTCAAGGAGGTTGGCATCACCAACGTGGATGAGGCCGAAGATGGCGTGATCGCATTGCAGAAGTTGCGCGCCGGAGGGTTCGATTTCGTGGTCAGTGATTGGAACATGCCCAACATGACCGGTATTCAGCTTCTTCGTGAAATACGCGCGGACGCAGTCCTGAAGCACCTTCCCGTGCTCATGGTCACAGCCGAGGCGAAGAAGGAGAACATCGTCGAAGCCGCCCAGGCCGGCGCGAGCGGCTACGTCGTCAAGCCCTTCACCGCCGCCACGCTCGATGAAAAGCTCCAAAAAATCTTCCAACAAATGCAGAAAGCGGGAACCCTCACATGATCCTCACCGCTACGGCCGCCCCCAATGGGACCAACGATTCCCCCGAACTCGAGGCACTTTTCGACAGTATCGTCGCAGCACAACAGTCCTCCGCCCCGAGCGCACCGCCGCCGGCCGCATCATCCGCGAGCGAAGATTCCACTAGTCTGGTCTCGCAAGTAGGTCACCTCACTCGCAAACTGCACGATACCTTGCGCGAGCTGGGCGCCGATCAGGCCTTGGAGAAGGCCGCCGTCGCCATTCCGGACACGTGCGAACGACTCTCCCATGTGGCAAACATGACGGACCAGGCGGCGCATCGCGCACTGGCTGCCATCGAGAACGCCAAACCGCTACAACGCGTTCTGGAACGCGGCGCCACCGATTTGTACATCAGCTGGGATCGCTTCTTCAAGCAGGAATTGAGTGTCGAGCAATTCAAGTCGCTGGTCGAGAACACGAGAAACTATCTCGCTGACGTACCCAACCATACTCGCGCCACCCAAGTTCAGTTGAACGAAATCATGATGGCACAAGACTTTCAAGACCTCACCGGCCAAATCATAAAGCGCATCATCACCACCGCACAAGACATGCAACAACAGCTCCTTCGACTTTTGATCGACAACATACCGGCGGAGCGTCGTGTCGCGGCCGGGTCCAACGGGCTACGCAACGCGCCAGCGATCAACGCCAACTGGCGCACCGATGTCCTCACCAATCAGCAGCAGGTCGACGACCTCCTGCAAAGTCTTGGCTTCTAACGCTAAGGGACGACAGCCATGAATCACTTTCAAGGTATGGAAGAACTGCTGCAAAACTTCCTGACCGAGGCCACCGAACTGCTTTCCGACGTAGACAGCAAGTTGGTGGAACTGGAGCAACGTCCAAACGACAAGGATCTACTCAACACCATCTTTCGCGGATTCCACACGATCAAGGGCGGAGCCGGATTCTTGAACGTCTCCGAGCTTGTCAACCTCTGCCACCTAACGGAGAACCTGTTCGACAAGCTGCGAAGTGGCCAACTCTCCCTCAACCCTGAACTGATGGATGTCATCATGTCCGCCACAGGCGTGGTGAGCCATATGTTCACAGCGTTACATTCGAATCAACTACCGGCGCCAGCCGATCCCGCTCTGCTCGCCGCGCTCCAGACAGCACTGGAAGGGCAGCGAGTCGCCACGCCAGCGGTCGCAGCGGTCCCTGCCGCACCATCGGTGCCTGCGGCACTTATGCTCCCTCCAAGCGCGAGCGAGAAAAGTGACTCAGATGTCAATTGGCAACAATGGCAGAACGCGCTCTTGAATAAGCCCGCACCCGCAGAAGCCACTCCAGTCGCTACAACCACGGCTAACCTTCCCGCCACTGCGAGAACGGTAGGGCGGCGCGCCCCCGATCAGTCCGATGGCGAAGGCGTACGGGCGGGCCGCCGCGAGGCGGACAAGATCGCGGTGGCCGCGACCGAATCCACTATTCGCGTCGACACCAATCGTCTGGATCAAGTGCTCAACCTCTCCGGCGAGATCGGGTTGGCCAAGAACCGACTGAATTGTCTGCGCACTGACTTGCTGCAAGGCAAGACAGATCAGGAAACGCTGCGTGAAATCGATCTTGCCGTCAGTCGTCTGGACCTTCTCGTCAGTGATCTGCAAAACGCAGTCATGAAGACGCGCATGCAACCTATCGGCAGACTGTTCCAGAAGTATCCGCGTGTTGCCCGTGATCTGTCCCGGCAACTTGGAAAAGAAGTCGAACTTGCCCTGGAAGGCGAGGACACGGAGTTGGACAAAACCATGATCGAGGATCTAGGCGATCCTCTAATCCACCTAGTCCGCAACGCAGTCGATCATGGCATAGAACTGCCTGCAGAACGCCGCGCTCAAGGCAAGCAGGAGAAGTCCATTCTTCGCCTTTCCGCACAGCAGATCGGCGACAGCATCATCATCCAGATCAGTGACGACGGGCGCGGTATGCGGCCGGATGTCATTCGAAAAAAAGCGGTGGAGAAAGGTTGCATCGATCCAGACGCCGCCGCCAATCTCAGTGACGACGAATCGCTGAAACTCATCTTTCTACCGGGCTTCTCCACCAAGGATGCGGTCAGTGACGTGTCCGGCCGCGGTGTTGGGATGGACGTGGTCAAGACCAAGATTCAGAAACTCAATGGACGGATCGAGATCAAGTCCGTGGTCGGGCAAGGCTCGACCTTCACCATTTACTTGCCTCTAACGCTCGCCATTCTTCCGGTGTTGGTCGTGCACTGCGGCAAGCAGCCCTTCGCCGTTCCATTGGCCCTCGTGCGCGAAATTATTCCGATCGAGGCCAAGGAAGTCCAATCCATTGCAGGCAAAGCCACGATGGTTATTCGCGACGAAATCTTGCCCGTGTACTCTCTGGCGAAGCTGATTGGGTGGCAGCGTACCAAACCACCCGCGTACGGCGTGCTCATGCAGTCCGCGTTGCGATCCTTCATACTGGCAGTGGACAGTTTCGTGGGCCGCGACGACGTGGTCATCAAACCCTTGGAAG
>JANNFC010000462.1:0-3144 GCA_031379405.1 Betaproteobacteria bacterium
TTGGGAGGTCATCGAGAGGTATGTCCGGAATCAAGGCAAGCCGAAGGAGGAGCTACGGCAGTTAAAGCTTTTCTAATACCCCGCGCTCTTGGCGCGGGGGCAAACTTCGGGGGTTTCCAAAGGGGGCGACGTGATTTTTACGTAGCCCCCTTTGGTCAAGGGCGGGGTCAATACCCCGCCCGCGAAGTCCCCTTTATTTTAGCGTTCCAATCGATCGACCTGATTTCAGTCGTCGTCCTTGCGCTGTACGGGTATCACCAACCCGGTTTCCGCCTGCTCACGTTGGATGACTTCTTTGGAGTTGATCTCCACGATGCAATAGGAATTGACTTCGCAGGTCAGGACGATGAATACCTTCTCGCCATCCCAGAAGTACTGCGGAATCCTCTTGCGGGGCCGTAGCGGATCGCCGTGCATGCCGGCCAGCGTGGCCAGGAGTGCCTTCTGGTTTGCGCCGCCGTAGGTTTGAACGACGCCGGAGCTGAATTGGTTCTTATAGTAGCGATAGGCTATCTTGACGGTATCCACGTGCACGAATTTCAGCGTGTCGCCGGTGCGTTTGTAGTACTTGACCACACCTTCGTCACGCAAGATGGTCATCTGAACGCTGGCGATGTCGAAGGGTTCGTCCCATCTCACACCCCGAAAGTCGGCGGGTTCGTCCTTCATTTCCGCGCACGCGCTTCCAACCGCAAACAACGCCGTTAAAACCGCCGACCATTTGCATCCGTTTCGCATAGTGACTCCTTAAGCGAGCGTGCTGCATTTCTTGACAAGAACAATCCAACAAGGCTGTTTAGATTACTCCCACGTGAGGTCTTTGCTTCCTGCGAAAATGATCATGGCGCGATTTGAGCAAAGGCGTTGGGGAAGTGCTAGTCGCGCAGGTACAGGGCGGTGACTCGCAGTCGAATTTACCACGCGCGTGCCAGTAGCGCGCAGGGATGCTAACTTGTCACACGTCAAGCTGAAGAGGCTTTGCCGTAAGGGAGAAGGGTAAGGAACCTCGATGAGGACGTCAAAACACGGCTGAAACGACGGGCGGTGGGGCGAAGTATGGAGGAGGTTCGCCATATTCTTCGTGCCGCTGCCAGGGAAACGAAGCGGCCCGCTTTGGGTCTTGGAAGCCGCATTTCTGCCCGATTCTCGAAGGCCGGGTTGCTAGAGGGCTTGCCGGAATTGCGCGGGCAGCCCCCAACCGGCGAATTTCCCCAAGTGATCATCCTAGAGGAATGGCACGCGCGCACAGCAGCCTTGGAAGGCCTCATTCGAGGCTCAAAATGCCCCTTTAAGCCCGCATCGTTGGCCACCGATCCTTCCATGGTGCGGCTCGCTCGAACGCAGCCGAGGCGCGTAGGACCAGAGGATCGTCTAGGTGGCGGCCGACGATCTGCAGGCCCACCGGCAGCCCATCGCGTGTGAAGCCCGCGGGCACCGATGCTGCCGGCTGGCCGCTCATGTTGAAGGGGAAGGTGAACGGTAGCCAGTCGAACGGCGCGGCCTTTTCACCCTCGATGGTCTCGGGACCTTGAATGCCGAGTCCAAATGCCGCTACCGACACGGTGGGTGTGAGTAGCAAGTCGTACTTGTTCATGAACCGCCATAGCTTGTTCACTACCGCCTTTCGCGCCATGATCGCGTTGGTGAATTGCTCGTCGGTGAACTTGGCGCGAATCAATCCCACCAGGTGGGGCATCATGTGAGCCTCGTACTTGTCCACCAGTTCGCGCATCCCCTTGAGGTCGGTTTCGAGCATGATGAGACTGACGAAATCTCCAAGGGGATTGGTGAAGCCAGGGTGTGCGATTTCGACGTTGCAACCAAGATCTTTTTCGAACACTCGCACGGCCTTGTTCACCACCTCTCGCACTTCCGTATCGACACGCGCGTAGCCCCAATCTGGGCTGTAGGCAACACGCTTGCCCTTGAGTTCGCCCCGCAGGACATTCATCCAATTAAAGTTAGGCTCGGGCAGGGAGTGCCGGTCGCGCGAATCAGGGCCGGCGATTACGCTCATCATCAGGGCCGCATCGGCCACGGTACGGCTGAGCGGTCCGATGTGTTCGATGGATTCCCAACCGGAAACGCCCGGAAAGCGCTCGTCGCGTGCCCCCGGATACAAGGGCACACGCCCCATCGAAGCTTTTAGTCCGTACACGCCGCACAGCGCTGCTGGAATGCGGATGGAGCCACCGCCGTCACTACCGATGGCAAAAGGTCCCATCCCCGAGGCCACCGCCGCGCCAGACCCGGCGCTCGATCCGCCCGAGGTGCGCTCGGTATTCCAGGGATTGCACGTCTCAGGAAATATTTTGTTGTGGCTCGCGCCGCTGTAGCCAAGTTCCGGGACATTGGTTTTACCGAGGATCACCGCACCGGCCGCCTTTAGGCGCTCGACCACTACGTCATCCTCATCCGGGATGTAATCCTTGTAGAGATAAGAGCCCGAGGTCGTCCTGATGCCCTTGGTCAAGACAAGATCCTTGATTCCGATGGGCACGCCCGCGAGCGCGCCGGTGGAGCGCCCGGCCATGATGTCCGCCTCGATTCGCTTGGCGGTCTCGCGAGCGAGTTCCGGGGTTGGCGTACAAAAAGCATGGAGGACCGGTTCAAGATTGTCCATGCGCACCAGCACTGCATCGATGACCTCGACCGGCGAGAGTTGCTTGGTGCGAATGTGCTGAGCCAGCGTTACAGCATCCATGCTGCAGATCTCGTTGCCCGGGGTTGCCGCCTCGGCAGCGGATATGCCGCTGTCGGCGACCATGTGCGCGGCGATGGCGCCGGCCGCTACACCACTTGCGTTTTTTAGAAATTGGCGGCGGGACAATTTGTTCGGGTTCATGATCTCCTCCTTCCACGTAGGGTGACAAGACGCGATAGCCGCGATGCCCAGTGCAGGATGATGTCGCTCCGTCTGTCGGCAGAAATACCACCCAAGCCTGAGATTGAAACGCGGCGGTACATAATGCCATGGCAGCATAGGAGATTGGAGTGAGAAACACAATAAATTCGGCTGTAGTAAGGTGTCCCTTCCCCTTGTGCGCGTGTACTCGGTGACTGGCGCGTTAGTATGGTCTCGTTGTGGTAACGAGTAATCCACCTGTTCCACTCCAAGAAAGGTAAACGCATGCCGAATGGTTC